>NZ_CP026692.1:6742500-6830000 GCF_002949795.1 Nostoc sp. 'Lobaria pulmonaria (5183) cyanobiont'
TAAATAGAAATCACCTATACTTGATTGAAAACTTGCTAAACTTCATGATTATTAACTATGCCCGCTTCCTTGTGTAGCTGACAGAAGTCCTACAATCTAATAGGCAGAACTTTAAAGTTATAATTTTTTACCAAACACATCTGCAAAAAAAGTAAACTTTGTTGCTTAACACTTTTGGATGACCATGTGTAACATATTCCCTATCCTCTATCATTACTTAGTCATTAATAACTAGCTCTTAATACAGAAAATGTCACTTAAAATCGTTCATAGCTTTGATGGCAGTTTCACTCTTGAAGCACAAGCTCAAGAAACTCTATTCAATTTATTGACAAGCGTTGCTTTCTTGAACCAAGTTTGCCAACAATTATTGGGGTGTGAGCAACTTAAATTTACAGAATTACTTTTCCAGCCAGTTCCTTACAGCTTAACTACCACTAAAGGAATGCCAGCAGAATTTGAAAAATATTATGAATCTGATGAGTATATCATCGTCAATGTACCACCAAATTTCATGTTCAGTGCCAAGATTTTTAAACCCAGCCGCCTTTGTGCAATTTATCAAAAATTGGGTAATGAATAATTTTCAAGATAATTTATTCTCTAATTCGTAATTTTCAATTCTGAAGGCAAATAATAAGTTTGATATTTGATGTATGGCTTCTGAAACAAATCTTTCTTCTTTGGCAACTCTGGAATACATTCCTTACATTGACGATCGCGGCCAACTACCCGAACAATTTCAGGGTAAAATCGGTGTATATGCTATCTTTGACCAAGAAAAAGCACTTCAATTTGTAGGATACTCCCGTGATGTTTATCTTAGCCTCAAGCAGCATTTAGTCCGTCAGCCACAGCAATGCTATTGGGTAAAAGTTCAAACTATTGAACGCCCTAGTCGCACAATTTTAGAAACTACTGAAAATAATTGGATTGCTGAAAATGGCAGTGTGCCCTGGGGTAATGGGGATAACAAGGAAAAATGGACTCATCCCATTGATGTCAAAGTTGTAATGACACCTGAAGAACAAGCAAATTATCAAAATCCAGCTAATGATGAATTAGCACAAATAAAAGTTCTTAAAAATGTGGCACGGAGAGTAGAAGCAGAAATTTCAACGCAATTGTTAGAAGTCCGTGGTTTGCAAATGCAGATTCGCTTCAATCCTAAATTGAAAGAAGAAGGTTTACTAGATTTGAAATGAAGGTAGTTTTGGGGAAAACTATCTTATGAATATTGCTTGTAATCTCCCATGACAATACAGCTGCTGAACGATCGCTATCAAGTTATCCGCACACTGGGCGCTGGTGGGTTTGGTGAAACCTATCTAGCTGAAGATACCTATATGCCTTCAAAGCGTCCTTGTGTGGTTAAACAGCTAAGACCGATTCACAACAATCCCCAAATTTACCAGTTAGTGCAAGAGAGGTTTCAACGCGAAGCAGCTATTTTAGAAGAACTTGGTGGGGCAAATGACCAAATTCCGGCATTATATGCCTACTTCTCTTCAGGTGGACAATTTTACTTAGTTCAAGAATGGGTTGAAGGCGATACTTTAACTGGAAAAGTCCAGAAGCAGGGGCTATTTAGTGAAAGCGCTGTCCAGGAATTATTCATAAATTTATTACCTGTCCTGGATTACGTTCACTCGAAGCATATCGTTCACCGCGATATTAAGCCGGATAACATTATTGTGCGTCATCGGGATGCTAAACCAGTGCTGATTGATTTTGGTGCTGTGCGGGAGTCAATGGGAACAGTAGTAAATTCTCAAGGCAATCCTACTAGTTCGATT
Organism: Nostoc sp. 'Lobaria pulmonaria (5183) cyanobiont'; assembly: GCF_002949795.1. NCBI lineage: Bacteria > Bacillati > Cyanobacteriota > Cyanophyceae > Nostocales > Nostocaceae > Nostoc > Nostoc sp. 'Lobaria pulmonaria (5183) cyanobiont'. Next base: position 6,744,297 of record NZ_CP026692.1, read on the forward strand.
GTGATTGGTACACCTGGCTATATGCCAAGCGAACAAGCCGCAGGTAGACCAGTTTTTTCTAGTGATTTATACAGTTTAGGAATGACGGTAATTTATTTGCTGACTGGTAAACAGGCGCAACAACTAGAAACCGATTCTCAAACGGGTGAAATTGTCTGGCGACATTATGCAAGTCATGTTAGCCCAATTATGGCAAGAGTAATCGATCGGGCGATCGCTTATCATCCACGCGATCGCTATCCCACAGCTAGAGCAATGCTGGATACTTTGCAGAGCATAGCAAATCCAATTCCACCGACACAACCCCTGTTGACTCAACCGACTGTAGTCTCTGCACCGCCACCTCAGACAGTGCCTGTCAAACCACAACCTAACACTCAAAATAGTAATAGTCAGAATAATATCCTCATGGGTAGTTTGATTGCAGGTGGGTTAATTGGTGCATCTGTGATTATTAGTCAAGTGTTACCCAAATCTTCTCAATCTACAGCAGACAAAACAGTACTACCTTCAGAAACACCGTCAAATGTTACAAGCCCAGTGATAGAAACTCCCACATTTACCCCAACTACCCCATCTGTTCCAACTCAATCACCTTCCTCAACTACATCAGTACCACCAGCTGATACCACAACTCTCAACAATTATTTCTGGCTTTCTCAAAGACTTGTAACTGATGCAGATTTAGATGGTAAAAGCGGTTTTGAACTCGATATTATGCGAAATTCGATTTTTGCCAGTCATGGTCGCCGTTTTGATAATACTGAATTGCAAAATTACTTTAATAACCAACCTTGGTATCGTCCTATATATTCACCAAAGACATTTCCACCTAAATTGCTGTCAAAATTAGAGCAACAGAATGTAGAATATATCAGCAAATATCAGGCTAATACTGGGTTAAGATATTTTAAATAATTAAGTTTTTCATCATCAGGGAGTGAGGACTGAGGAGAATAACCAATACTTTTCTACAAGAGGCTGTGCTAACGGCAAAATCTCACAGTGAGTAGTTGGACAAAGCTGATGATAAAAACTGTAGAATTACTCAGTATAAGTGCCCCTTGCTCTTGTGTAAGTCCTTATATTAGTTTTGACTTATCAATCGATTTATTACTACTTGTTAGATAATATCTAGGGTAGCTTGTGTAGCATATCAGACAAAATTATAGATATTCAATACCCTAAAATCGAAAGATATTAGGGGCTAATCCTAGCGAAATGTATGTGGAGTCAGAACAAAACTGTGTTTTTGTGCCATAAACTACATCTCTAGATACTAGTTAGTTTCCGAACCAGGCATTTATATTTAATATATAAGATTGCTATTTTTAAGATTAGAAATCCATAAGTTAAAGAAATGCCATTTTTATATTTTCTTTGTTATTTTGTATTTAACGGGACAGTTCTTCATGATTTGGTGGGCTTAAATAACAATTAGTTAAACCATTTCTCTTCCCAAAGATGCATGTAAATTGTTTGCATTATGCTTACTTTGCTTCTTAATCTCCAAGCACAGTGCAAATTGACTAAACATATTACATGGTGATATTCTCAATCGGCAAATAGTTCATATTCACAAGGAAAACCTTGCCCACAATTATGCTTAAAACACAGAATCGGCGCATTTTTCTGCCTGCTTTTATTAAACCTTTAGAAGAAAAGAATCAAATAGGTAGTAAAAAGCAATTTACTGAACCGAAATTAGATTTACTGCAACCATTACGTCAATGGCTCGACAAAATTGAGATTCAAAATCGGAAATTAGCTAAATTTATTGCTAAACTAATTCCTGCCCAGTGTCCATTCGAGCGTGATATCATGCTTTTTGGTCGTAAAATAGGACATATTCCGCCAATGTGCAAGCTGAATCCGCTTTATAACGAACTTGTCTACTTACGTTTTCGCGCTTTGTGTTATCTAGTAGATAAATGTGGAGAGGATATTCAATCTTACTGCTGAATATAACTAGATAAAACATAATATGGAAATTAAAATTGAGCATCAACCCACACAAGAATATCTTAATGAATTAGGTGTATTTAAATGGGAAATTTGGAAAAAGGAAGTTTCAAAATTCCCTTGGACTTATGATTCTCAAGAAACTTGCTATTTTTGAGAAGGTGACGTACTTGTTACTTCTGATGGCGGAGAACCAGTGGAAATGGGTAAGGGCGATTTAGTGATTTTTCCCGCTGGTATGTCCTGTACATGGAAAATTACAAGGGACGTAAAGAAGCATTATTACTTTGAGTAATCAAAAATCAAAATCGATCGACTTTTTTTCTTGATTATCCAGAAAAACAACATTTCATAAATCAATTTTGATTTCTATTATCGGAAGGCTCCCGGCGAATATCGTAGGATAAAATGGCAGAATCGGTAAATTGCTTATATCCATCTCTGTGGAAACTTGTTGCAACTCCATTCCCTAAACAATATTCATAGAAATAGCTCGTCTCATTCTCTCCAAATTTGGCAGTAAATAAAGATCCCCGACAACTTTTGCGAAGTCGGGGATCTTGTGCGATCGCCAGCAGAGAAAATCCAGAGAGTTCATAATCGTATTAGTGGGACTTTAGTTACAGAAGATGCTGTTTAGCAGCAAAAGGTTTCATTCCACCGCAATTTTATAGAGGAAAATCATTAACAATGTTACTGCATTTAAGTACTTGGCAAGAAGTCGAAGCTTATTTACAGCATTCAAAGGGGATTATTTTCCCTATTGGTTCCACAGAACAACATGGGCCAACAGGGTTAATTGGTACTGATGCTATTTGTGCAGAAGCGATCGCAGCCGGTGTGGGTGATGCAACCCAAGCGATCGTTGGGCCTACAATCAATGTAGGGATGGCACTGCACCATACTGCTTTTCCTGGGTCAATCAGTTTACGTCCCAGCACTTTAATTCAAGTAGTGCGAGATTATGTAACTTGTTTAGCAAAAGCTGGTTTTAGCAAATTCTACTTTATTAACGGACACGGCGGTAATATTGCTACCCTCAAAGCTGCTTTCTCTGAAACTTATGCTCATTTAGAAGATTTGCAGATTGCCAATGCTCAACAGGTGCAATGTCAAGTGGCAAACTGGTTTATGTGTGGTTCTGTATATAAGCTAGCTAAAGAATTATATGGGGATCAAGAAGGTTCTCATGCAACGCCAAGCGAAGTAGCCCTCACCCAGTACGTTTATCCAGAAGCGATTAAGCAAGCACCCCTTTCACCAGAAGTTGCAAGCGGACATAGGATTTATAGCGCTGCTGACTTTCGAGTGCGTTATCCAGATGGACGTATGGGATCAAATCCGGCTTTAGCAACACCAGAACATGGTAAGCAATTTTATGATTTGGCAGTTAAAGAACTTAGCAATGGATATTTGGAATTTGTGAACGCAGAATAAAATTCATTAAAAGACATTGTAGAGATGCGAGTAAAATCGTGTCTCTGCATCAAATATCTTGAGAATGATTATTAGATATCTGGTGAAATTAAAATCGCTCAAAATGCCAGCGTCTATCATGCGGTGATATTCGTCAATCGTCCACTTAGCAACTATCACGCAACTACAATTCGTCAATTGTTACTAAACCGCCCTCGATAAACTGTATGACAAGTTCATGTTCATCAAGTAAACCTGTACCCAATAAAGGTAGCTGTCCTGTAGCAAGTACATTCACTTGCCGTTCTTCCTCATTCCAAATAATGTTAGCTTGATGTACTGGCAAGATTACATTACTATTGTCAGCTAAATTTGCATACATATCATACACAAAAGGAAAACCCAACAGAGTAACTGCTGCTGTAGGTAAGGAAAGAAACTCTGTAAAACCTGTATCAATAACAAATTCAATAGTAAAGTCTGGTTTATTTGGCAGTCGAAATATGATATTAACGGTTGCGCGTCCGTTCTTGACAATACCAGAAATCACCGATAATCACGCTCCATCTCACCACTGAAGGAAACAGCAACTTTGTAACCAATGCGAATGCCAAAAAGTCGAGAAAATGGGTTTTTATTACGTAAATATCGCGCCGATTCTAAGCCTGTTTTATCAACGGCGTATTCACCTGTTTCTATATCAATAATCACCATTTTACCGATGTTTTCTTCTCGTTCCACTTGTTGACGAATGCTATTTTCATATAATTCTTTCGCACGTCGTCCAACTTCTTCGCGGCTTAAAAGTATGCTTTGCACATCCTTGCTCCTTTGTTCATGTTGTATACTAATTCTACTACTAAGGTATACTGCAATGCAGTTGAGCTAAGGATAAAAACAAAGAACATTTTCATACTGTCGCTAGACTCAGCACCAGAAGTTTCCGCTATCTGTTAGAAATAAGTATTAGTTTGACTGCTACCCCAACATTTCTTCAACAGTCAAACCAATGTCACTTGCAATTTGCCGTAGCAATCTAGGTGAAATATCACGTCCCTTATGAAAAGGTACGGTTGTTCCTCGACCATCTTCGTGGCGAAATTGCTTATGTGAACCTTTCTGACGCACCTCTACAAACCCAAGGCTTTCTAGTATCCGAATAACCTCTTGTGGTTTCAAAATCGGGATTTTGCTCATAATCTACTGGATTACGATTTGTTGTATACCAACAAACTCTGTATTAAATGCTAAATTTTCATCCTCCAGAAGCATCTCAATTACTTCACGCAGATTCTCTTGTAATTCATCCAATGTTTCTGCTTGGGAGTGTGCGCCAGGAAATCCGGGAACATAGCCAACATAAAGCTTTGTATCAGAATCTCGCTCAACAATTGCAGTGAAAGTTTTCATAGTTTTAGCATTTAAGCTATGTCAAATATTCACAGCATAGCACTAGCGTCTGAAAATGGGCTGGACTGGCACAATTGAACACGGCATAGAGCGTGAATGGCTAATTGACGAGTAGCTACTGACCTTAGTCGGCGCTTGTGATTTACGGCAAGTCTTCTCAATCATATTTTCTAAAAAGTCTCTAGTAACTCAGACTAATTCCGCAGCTAAAAGCCTACCTTCAATTGGTTCATACTCATCTTCTAGTAACCATAACTTGGCTGCATTATAGTCATTGCTAGAAAATACAACTTTATAACCCTGCGCCGGATCATAAACTTGACAGTTATCTTCACTGTTGCAAAGCAATAAAAGAATATATGGAGGGGATAACATTGGATGTATCCATACTTCTGTAAATTCCCAGTTATTCTTCACTCGGTCTTGTGCGGGGGATGACGTGGTATTGGTCGTCTGCATTGATTTTTATCTCCCCATAGTAAAGTAGAATACGGCTACCATCTGGACTGATTCTATAACCTATTGGTTCATCAAAAAACATCCCATAACGGTCATATCCTCGAATCATTCCGGTGAACAATACCTGAAATCAGATGCGATCGCTTTTCGCATCTTTACTAGTGATTTGAACTCTCAATAAAATACTCCAACTTTTACCAATAGTTTATATCTAAACCGACTTAAGAAATATTATTAATCACTGGAATAAATTGTCCAGAGTCAACATGATACTTCGCCAGCATATTCTCTAAATCGTCATAAAATCGCACCTCAATACCAGAAGCATGATAAATCCACTGAGCGTTATCAAAATATTGTTGTATTGAGAAATCCTGTGCAGGATAGGTACAACACCAAACCCCCTTTTTATGTTTCCAGTTATAGCCATCAGCGTTGAGCAAGTCTCTGATTGCGTAAGTGCCGTTTCCACCTTTTCTAGACTGATTACCCACTTTAACAGTAATGCGCTCTATGGTTCCAAGAAAAGGCGGATAATCTAACCAATCAAGTAAATTAGTTTTTTTCCTACTTTTTAATTCCTCAAGGAAAGGTGAGAAATTTTTGGTTTCTGTAAGAATAAATAAATGCTCTACCGCACGAGTTAAGGCAACGTAAAAAAGACGACGTTCTTCATTAACTACTTGCTCAATGCTATCACCAAAAACACGGCTAAACATCAAATCAGGGTGTATTAATGGGTAACAACGAGGGACAGCATCAAGTATTATAACTACATCATTCTGAAGACCTTTATACTTGTGAGCAGTTGATATAGTTACAGCCTTTCTTGATTTTTCAGGAAGGTAGGAGTGAACCAAATTTAAGAAGTTGTCGAGTCCGCCATCTCTTGATTTACGTTTACCATAATTTACATACCAAGGCAAACTATTCTTTCGGCTGAGTAAAACTACATTTTTTCCATCTTTGATAATCTTGTCTAGTAAGCGTAATATAGCAGGTGTTATGTTGTCTCCCGGATGATCTTCTTGCTCATTTAGATTTGGATTAAATTGTCCTATATCAGCAATTTCAACCATTCCAAATATGGTTTTGTGGGCGCGAGCAGAAGTACCCAATCCATGCATCAATGTATTACCGATATTGACAATTGAAGTAGCTGAACGGTAATTAGTAGCTATATTGAGTTTTTGCGAGGGCTGGAAAAACTGCGCGAAATTCTGGTAAAAGCGAAGATCAGAACCAGCAAAACCATTAATTGCTTGCCAGTCATCACCTACACAGAAAAATTGTGCTTGAGGATTTTGTTTTTTAATTGCTTCTATTAAATGGTGGAAAAGTTCTGAAAAGTCTTGATATTCATCAATCATTATGTATCGAAGACACTTTAAATCGCCAGTGCCAGATTTGCGACGAAATACGGTTTGTCCTGATGCGATAACTGCGGCAGCTTTTTGCATTAGTCCATCAAAATCATCCTCGCCTGTTGCCTGAAGGTATTGCAAATAGGACTGATAAAACTTTTGTGCAAGCTCCAAAAAACGCTGCTCGACATCACTAGCACACTTATGATTATCAACGAGTGAGGCTAATTTTTCTGAAGTGAGGGACAGTTTACGACAACGCTGGATAAATCCTTCTACTACTTTGGTAAAACGGTCTATAGCTCTAAGTCTAATTTTATTCCAAATCTTGTCTTCACTCAAGCGATCGCACTTCACACCATAACTTTCAATACATCGCTTGAGTAAAGCACAAAAATCTTCTACTTTCTCATCCTGTAGGGTTCTTGGTGATAATTCCACAAAATCCAAATTAGGATAATTTCGCCAATATTCTCGCTTTTCATCCGACATGATATCGTAATATGGATCACCTTCTAGTCCAAAATATTCAATAACTATCCCCTGATTTTCTCCAGTAGCAATCGTAAAGTCAGGGCGATAATTAATGTTATTCCACCAAAAGTTACGCTCGTATTTGTATGTAATATTGTGTTCCAATAAAAAATTCGCAATTACTTTCTCACCAAAAGATTTGTAGTGCTTTCCATCAAGCCCTTCTCTTGGCAATGAGCGACGGTAACGCAACATTTCTTCAGGACTTTTATCATAACCACCCCAAACAATGCGCTCCCAATCTTCACGAAAGTGTGCCATCATCAAAACGCGAATTTTTATCATAAACATCTGGCTTGCGGCGATACTCGTCAATTACAGTCTGTAAAACTTGGGCTTTGTTCTGTTGTCCATCTCGTTCATTAAAAAGAATACTTTCTTCTGGATGAACTAAAGCATAAGCTAATGCATGGAAAGTCATTACATGAGGAATAGAGTTTTGTAATTGTAGAGTAAGGCGCTCTCGTATTTCTTCCGCAGCCTTGCGATTGAAAGCTAAAATTAATATTTCATTGGGTGCAACACCGCAATGTTTTTGTAAAAATAAAGCTCGATTGACCAAAGTTGAAGTTTTGCCACTTCCAGCCCGTGCTACTACTTGTATATGACCTTCCACAGCACCAATTGCTGTTGCTTGCTCAAGGTCAGGTGAGGAATTCAAGTTGCTTTGTACCCAAGATTGCACATAACTTAACTTTTCAGCTTGGTACTCTTGAAATAATATGTATTCAGTACATTGAGCTTGATAGAACTTATCAACATTAAGAAAATCTTGCTCAAACTGGTTTTTTACTTTTTCAAGTAAAACATATTTTTCTGCTTTCCGTTTTTGTGCATCCTTTGCTTCTTGCTCACTTCGGACTAATTCAAAAATTTCTTGACGAGAAATAGGTGGTGAGATATTGCTAAATTTCCTAAGAAATTGTTCTTTTTTATATCTAAAAATTAATCCATCTCTGTATTCTATCTCGATTGACATTTCTGATGTTTCTAGTTCATGTACTGCGTAAACTTTTCCTTGAGTATAATATTTCACTCCTGCTATGTTTCGTTTTTGATCTTTATATTTAACTTCTTTTTTAAGGCGACTAACTTCTTTTTTATGCAGCAGTCTCCAAAATTTATCGTTATCGCCAATTGCTTTGACAAAGCTTTGAACATTGTCAATCTGTAAATTATTATCCATACTCTCTCTGCTTTACTCTTACTCAACTGTTTGCAGCGACTTAAGCACCTATTCTCAGTTTTCCCGCAGACAGAGCATAATTAACAGCGAAGCAGAAATTATAGAAAGGATAAGGTTAGATTCATCTGCTGTTTCTGTTTTTGTCGTATTGATAGACAACAAAAAAACGGTAGATAAGTTTTGTCTTCTACCGTTTTTTGAATATTGATTTTTATCTGCGTATTAATAGATTTTACCTAGTAAACATCATCGTGACTACCAATATCTACAAACACAGCATCCCCATCATCTGTAAAGTAAAAAACTACTCTTTCGTCATAATCTATACTAAAACTCCATAAGTCTTTAAGCTTACCTGACAATTTGTGAGTTTTCAAACCCTGTTCAAATGGATCTGCTGTAAACTGCTCCAACTTTTGCCAAAACCGTGTTTCTAAATCTACATTCCTTTGAATTCGCTTTTTAAAAGCACGTTTAAATGAAGAATTGAAACTTACTTTTAACATCACTCTTCTATCAATTGTCTCAGTTCATCGATATTCGAGGAAAACTTTAGTTCATTATTTTGCTGTTCTACTTGCGCCGCCTGAAAATTTTGATAAATCTCTTCACGCCTTTCTTCTCGTAGATATTGCTGCAATAACAGTTGAATTTCTAACTTTTCTTCGCTGGAAAGACTTTTAATTGCTTCAACTACATCACTGAAGGTCATAATCTAGAACACCTTTTAGTGCTTGTCCGATCAATGTAACATGGTAACAATTTAGTGAACGATATACTACCGCAGACCGAAAAAACGGTAGAGCAATAAATACTCTACCGTTTTCTAATTTTCTATTTGAGATTCAAATCCCAAATTCTAAATCTTACTCAACACCTTGGGGTAACAATTCCCGACGCTGTTGAGAACTAACTTGCACAACGCCATTTTCATCCACATCAACAAGGGCAGTATCGCCATCCTTAATGCGACCAGACAGAATTTCTTCTGCTAGGCTATCTTCTAACAGACGCATAATTGCCCGACGTAATGGCCTCGCGCCGTAGCTGGGACTGTAACCTTCTTGGATCAAACGATCCTTGAAGCGGTCTGTGACTTCTAAGGTGATACCCTTTTCAGTCAGACGACCAAATACTTCCTTGAGCATAATTTCGGCGATTTGGGTCACTTCAGGCTTGTTCAACTGACGGAAGACGATAATTTCATCGAGTCGATTGAGGAACTCTGGACGGAAGTACTGCTTGAGTTCTTCGTTCACCAAAGAGCGAATCCGGTTGTAAGTTGACTCGCTGGCATCTTCGGAGAATTCAAAGCCGATACCGCTACCGCCTTTTTCAATTACCTTAGAACCAATATTGGAAGTTAAAATCAGCAAGGTGTTCTTGAAGTCCACCGTGCGACCTTTTGCATCAGTTAACCGACCGTCTTCCAAAATTTGCAGCAGCATATTGAATACATCGGGGTGTGCTTTCTCGATTTCGTCGAACAACACCACGGTGTAAGGACGCCGCCGCACGGCTTCGGTCAGCTGACCACCTTCGTTATAACCAACATAACCTGGAGGCGAACCAATCAGCTTGCTGACGGTGTGACGCTCCATGTATTCGGACATATCTAAGCGAATCATTGCTTCTTCGGAACCGAAGAAGTAAGCAGCCAAAGACTTCGCCAACTCGGTTTTACCAACACCAGTAGGCCCAGAGAAGACAAAGCTAGCTATGGGTCGATTGGGATTTTTCAAACCGACACGAGCGCGACGAATTGCTCGTGAAACTGCCCTCACAGCTTCATCCTGACCAATTAAACGCTGATGCAAGGTGTCTTCCATGTGCAGCAGCTTTTCAGATTCCGATTCGGTGAGTTTGTTCACCGGTACCCCAGTCCAAGAAGCGACAATGTGGGCAATGTCTTCTTCTGTAACTACAGGTTCTTCACCTTCAGTGCCAGTTGCATTGGTCTTGCTTTGAGCGATCGCCCGGATTTCGGCTTTGATTTCCATCTCGCGATCGCGCAGTTCTCCAGCTTTGTCAAAGTCTTGGGAGCGCACCGCGTCATCTTTTTCTTTTAATATCTGACGCAGTTCTTTGTCTAACTCCTTGGCTGCGGGTGGCAGTTGGGAGTTAATCAAGCGCACCCTAGAACCAGCTTCATCAACTAAGTCGATGGCTTTGTCTGGGAGGTAGCGATCGCTAATGTAACGGTCTGATAGCTTCGCCGCCGCCACCAATGCTTCGTCGGAGATTTTCAGTTTGTGGTGTTGCTCGTAGCGTTCGCGCAGACCATACAAAATTTCAATTGTTTCATCAACTGTAGGTTCACCAACCATCACTGGTTGGAAACGCCGCTCTAGTGCTGCATCTCGCTCGATGTGCTTCCGGTATTCATCTAGGGTTGTAGCTCCGATGCACTGCAACTCACCTCTTGCCAAAGCTGGCTTGAGGATATTAGCTGCGTCAATAGCACCTTCTGCCGCACCTGCACCAATTAAGGTGTGTACCTCATCAATCACGAGAATGACATTACCCGCAGAGCGGATTTCATCCATGATTTTTTTCAAGCGTTCTTCAAATTCACCCCGATACTTGGTTCCTGCTACGAGCAAACCAATATCCAGCGTGACGACGCGTTTATCTTCGAGGATGTCAGGGATATCTTTAGTAGCAATGCGTGAAGCTAAACCTTCAGCGATCGCAGTTTTACCAACCCCTGGTTCCCCAATCAGCACTGGGTTATTTTTAGTTCGGCGACCCAATATCTGAATCACCCGCTCAATTTCCTTGGCCCGTCCCACCACCGGATCGAGCTTATTGTCTATTGCCATCTGGGTCAGGTTTGAGCCAAATTCATCCAGAGTCGGGGTTTTTGTGCGCCCGGATGAACCGCCTGGTGAAACTTCGGCAGTTTCTCCCAACATGCGGATGACTTGGGTTCTTACCTTAGATAGATCCACACCGAGGTTTTCTAGCACCCTGGCTGCTACGCCTTCCCCTTCGCGGATTAGGCCCAACAGCAGATGCTCGGTGCCAATGTAGTTATGCCCCAGTTGGCGTGCTTCTTCCAAGGAGAGTTCTAGAACTCGCTTTGCCCGTGGCGTAAACGGAATTTCCACGGCAACAAAGCCTGATCCCCGTCCTATAATTTTTTCAACTTCAATTCGGGCATCTTTGAGATTGACGCCCATTGATTTCAGCACCTTGGCAGCCACTCCAGTGCCTTCGCCAATCAGACCCAAGAGGATCTGCTCGGTTCCGACAAAGTTGTGACCTAAACGGCGGGCCTCTTCTTGGGCCAGCATGATTACCTTAATGGCTTTTTCTGTGAAGCGCTCAAACATGGCTTTATCCCATCATCTGCGGTCGTGCCGGTATGCTGATTTTAGCACAGGCAAAGCTTTTGGATGCCTGTATAACAGATTATAGACATCCTGAAGCTATGACTTTAGTTGATGGGCTAATTGTTAACTATTGACTACTCTTATCTGGCTAGTGTACTGAGGAGCTTTAGTTCACTAGCGTTTTTGGGATTTATTACAAATAGCTGACTGTTTAGATTAAGGGTTTCTTGACTCAATCCCAAACATTTATATTTAACATATATATTTATTAATATCAAGCAAAAAAAATAAACATAAAATTTACTTATAGCATAAAATTTTTAGATAGAATATTTAAATAGAAGTTGGCGTAGCAAAGTTGCATTTTTTTGCTGAGGCCGATCGCCAGCCCCAATAAGGGACTGACAAAAAAAATACCCCTACAAGATTGGATAATTTATTTGTTGGAAGTTCCTAATTCAAAATTAATAATGCCCAACTACTTAAAAAGCAAGTGCCAAGAGGATTTGTCTAGGCGATCGCTGACAATGGAATACCACTGGTCTAAAGTTGCTTGAAATTTGGGGTGTTGTAAATCGGGAAGCCAAAGGATTAAAGCGTCTTCATCGTTATCTTGGTAGTAACGCCGCCGCCGCCCCGCTGTTTTGAAGCCAAATTTTTGATATAAAGATATAGCCCCCAAGTTGGAAGCTCGCACTTCGAGGGTAGCTCGCTCCATTTTGCGATCGCAAGCTGTCTTAATGAGTGAATATAATAAAGCCGCACCCATTCCTTGACGGTGATATTCGGGATGAACCGCCAAAATTGTAATATGGGCTTCCTCTAAAATTGACCAAAAGCAACCCATTCCTAGTAGTCTCGAATTAGAGACAGGGGAAAATAAACCCAGTAAATCACTGTTGGGACTGTCCAACTCTCGTTGGTAGCCCTCCATTGTCCATAGACCACCAAAACAGGCTCGATCTAGTTCCAATAATGCACTCAGATGTTCTGGGGTGAGTAATTTAATTTCTAAGTCTAATGAAATCACATTTATTGAATAACGTTACAAACCCTTTGTAAACTGGGAATCGGGAGACGAACTCAAAGCCCGTAATTTGAACAAGGAAAACTTTTATAGTTATGGTATCGACTCACCCCACTGGGGTTCAACATTCTGGAAGTCAATATTTACCTCAAAGGCACGACACCAGGGCAAATCCATCGCCTAATCAAGAACTTTTACCCTTGACTGCCAGAGTTCATGATCATGACCTCTTGGAAATTGGTGGGTGTGATGTCACGACCCTAGTTGAGCAGTTTGGTTCACCTTTATATATTTTAGATGAAGAAACCCTACGTTCGGCTTGCCAGCAATACCGAGATGCTTTCAAGCAATACTACAAGGGTGAATCTCAAGTATTGTACGCCTCAAAAGCTTGGAATTGTTTAGCAGTTTGTGCGATCGCCGCATCTGTTGGTTTGGGAATCGATGTAGTTTCCGGGGGAGAACTTTACACCGCCTTGCAAGCGGGTGTTAGTCCTCAGAAAATCTACCTCCACGGAAATAATAAATCTCGTGAAGAATTAGTTTTAGCGATCGAGTCTGGTGTCACCATTGTGGCGGATAACTGGTATGAATTGCATACCCTTGTCGAAATCGCCCAACCTGCTCAACCAATTCGCATCATGCTACGGCTAACTCCCGGTATCGAGTGTCATACCCACGAATATATTCGCACGGGACACTTAGATAGTAAATTTGGCTTTGATCCCAACGATTTAGATGAAGTCTTTACCTTTGTCAGTCAACAACCGACCCTTAATTGCGTAGGGGTACACGCTCATATTGGTTCCCAGATTTTTGAGCGTCAACCGCATCAAGATTTGGCTGCTGTCATGGTGCAATGGCTGCGGGATGCCGGGAAGTATGGTTTAAATATTACAGAGTTAAATGTTGGTGGCGGTTTGGGGATTAAATACACAGAATCAGACGATCCCCCTAGCATTGAAGAGTGGGTAAAGGCGATTTGTGAAGTAATCCAAGCAGCTTGTGCAGCCGAAAATCTGCCTTTGCCGAAATTACTTAGCGAACCGGGGCGATCGCTAATTGCCACAGCTTGCATTACTGCTTATACTGTTGGTTCATCCAAAGTCATCCCAGAAATTCGTACCTACGTGGCAATTGATGGCGGAATGTCTGACAATCCCCGCCCGATTACTTACCAATCAGTTTATCGGGCAGTCGTTGCCAATAAAATGTCTTCTCCCCTAAGCCAAACAGTCACAATTGCTGGTAAACATTGTGAATCAGGAGATATTCTGATTAAAAATGCTCTACTCCCAAAAACTGAACCAGGGGATATTCTCGTAGTTATGGGAACTGGTGCGTACAATTACAGTATGGCATCTAACTACAACCGCTTGCCTCGACCGGCAGCAGTCGTAGTGGCGAATGGCGAAGCAAATTTAATTTTGCAACGTGAAACTTATGAAGATTTAATTCGACAAGATCGCCTACCAGAAAGACTAAAAAAATAGTCATTTGTCCTTGAAGTTCTGATCGCCGGAAACCGCTGCTCAGACTTCTCTGTTGGTCATTGGTCATTAGCCAGAAACTAATAACTAATAACTAATGACCAATGACTAATGACCAACTGTAAATTAGAGGCAAAAGTTTAATCCAGATGTCATGAGAGATTGGTGGAAGCAATGGCTGACAAACCTGGGGTGGTCACAGTCCTTGCTACTTGGGACTCTGGATATTGTCTTAGTGCTGGCGCTGACGTACATGATACTAGTTATTATTAGTGAGCGCCGGACACTATGGATGGTGCGGGGATTCATTATCTTAATGCTAGCCTCAGGACTAAGTGGCAGATTCGGACTACCTCTGCTAAGTTTTGTACTAGAAAAGTTGGTGATTGGTTGTGCTGTGGCGATGGCAGTTGCTCTACAGTCTGAGTTTCGGCGGTTTTTGGAGCAATTGGGGCGTGGCGAATTCCGCCAGCTGTTTCAACCCGACCGTCTGGCAATCCCCAAATCTGATAGTGTAATTGATGAAATTGTTGAGGCTGTTAAAGAATTGTCAAAAAACCGCATTGGAGCTTTACTAATTGTGGAAACCACAGGGCCAATTGATGAGCGAGATTTTTCTGTGCCAGGGGTAAAGCTAAATGCAGAAGTTTCTAAAGAACTAATCCAGACAATTTTTCAGCCGAAAACTTTGTTACACGATGGAGCGACATTGATTCGTGGCTCACGGATCGTGTCATCAGGTATAATTTTACCACTTTCGGGACGCACAGCCTCGCGCCAGTTGGGAACACGCCACCGGGCAGCAATGGGAATTACTGAGCGGGTCGAAAATTGCATTTGTGTCGTTGTCTCTGAAGAAACGGGTTCTATTTCCTTAGCGGAACGGGGAACCCTAAATAGACCGCTGACGATTAGGAAACTGAAAGAGTCATTAGAGGCTGTTTTGTCTCCATCTGTAGATAGGGAAGCAGTTGCTCCTGGTCTGTTGAGTTTTGTTCGTCGGATAGGTGGGAAGACACTAGCACTAGTTTCACGTTTACTCAGATTACCATCGACCGCTTCTCGAGATAAAAAATGACAGCACAACAAACTAAACTGCAAGATTTACCTACTGATTTAAAACGAGAACTATTGCCGCAGCACGTGGCGGTGATTATGGATGGTAATGGTCGATGGGCTAAACGTCAGGGTCTACCCCGAATTATGGGTCATAAGCGAGGAGTAGATGCTCTTAAGGATTTACTTCGCTGTTGTCAGGATTGGGGAATTCAGGCACTGACAGCTTATGCTTTTTCAACGGAGAATTGGAAAAGACCGCAGGAAGAAGTAGATTTTTTGATGACTCTATTTCAAAGAGTTTTGCGCCAAGAACTGCGGGAAATGGTAGAAGAGAATGTTCAAATTAAGTTTGTAGGGAATTTGCAAGACCTACCGCGATCGCTCCAACAAGAAATTTCCCGGTCAATGGAAGAAACTAAGGATAATCGCGGTATCCGGTTTTCGGTAGCAACTAATTATGGCGGACGGCAAGAAATTTTACAAGCTTGTCAGGCGATCGCAAAACAAGTTCAACAAGGTGTGTTACAACCTGATGAAATTGATGAACAGGTATTTGAGAGCCACTTGTACACAGCGGGAATTACTGACCCAGATTTATTAATTCGCACCAGTGGAGAAATGCGCCTCTCAAATTTCCTGCTCTGGCAAATGGCTTATGGAGAAATTTACATCACCGATGCTCTTTGGCCCGATTTTGACCGGGCTGAATTTCACCGCGCCTTGTGTGCTTACCAGCAACGGGAACGGCGGTTTGGGAAAGTCTAAAATTTCGCATCAAGCTTACTCAAAAAATCTCAGACTGAGCCAAGCCAGATTGTCTAGCAATGTAATCCGCAATTTACTTGATATCTTGAATTGCGGGTTCTGTGAGGCGAAATCGTGGGGTCATGCTTCGTCGGATTGGTAAGATGTAAGCCCAAGAATATGCGATCGCTCATCTCACCCTTTCTCCATTGGTGGGTAAAGCCTTAATTTCTAATTTCAGGCATTTGTTGGTAGCATATTTTACAATTTTTGAAAAGGCGATCGCTAAAGTAAGTTTTGTTGCATGATATTATACTATATAATTAAGCAATTACACTAGAAAATCTTGAGATAAAAAAGTAATTGAGGAAAAATAAAATCAGCTATTTTTCGGTCGCCGCAGTTGCTTGGAACCAATCGGGCCAAGAAGTTGGTTAAGGCTACGCAACTGTTCTTCTGTACCCATACCAATTAGCCGATCTCCTGACATTAAAACTGTATCACCAGTGGGGCCACCGATTAAAGTGCCATCAAGGCGGCGAATTGCCAGAACTAATGCCCCAGTTTGCGATCGCAATCTCGCTTTTTGTAAAGTTTGACCGACAAAAGGACAAAAAATCGGATCGAGTAAAAATTCTTCCATATACAATTGGCGGTCTGCACCTGTCAAAATTCCGTCTACAAAATCCAATACTTGGGGTCTGAGAGCCGCAGCAGCCATGCGCTTACCACCAGTAATATAGGGGGATATCACCTCATCTGCACCACCGCGTTGTAACTTCTGCAAAGCTTCTTCTGTACTTGCGCGGGCGATCGCTCGAATTCCCGTATTCAGTGTTTTTGCTGATAAAACAATATATAAATTTTCGGCATCTGAAGGAAGTGCTGCAACGATACAAGTCGCTCTTTCAATACCAACTTTCAGGAGTGTATCATCTAGGGTAGCGTCACCTTGGTATGCCGTGTAACCTTCCATCTGCGCCCTTTGTATAGATTCCATCTCCGAATCAATCACCACAAAAAGTACACCTTCTGCCCGAAATTCCTTGGCAATTTGACGACCAGTCCGACTAAATCCACAGATGATGTAATGTTCTGACAGGGATTCCATTAACCGCCTCTGTTGTTGTAGCCGAATTCCTTCTTGAAAGTAGCCTTGAATGATCGCTTCTGTAAATCTGTTGACAATGTAACCGATATTCATTACACCCAACAAAATCAGAGCAATTGTAAACAATCGTCCTCGGCTACCTAGTGGGTGGATCTCTCCATATCCCACAGTCGCTAAAGTGATGACTGTCATGTAAGCTGCATCTTCCCATGACCAACCCTCCACTAGCCAGTACCACAAAGTGCCAATGAAGAAAACACCGCCAAGAGCGATCGCCCCAGCCATCAACTCCTTTTGGATACGTTGATATTTTTGCTCAAGTGTTGAGAATGAGGTAAAAATGGTACTTTTAGCCTACTTTTTCTAGTTTTCTACTAACTTTATCGCATTCGTGCTTTTTAGTACCTTTAAACTACAAGTTATGTAGTTATGACAGGTCACTACTCCGAAGCGGTTATATGTCCTAGCAGCGTCAAAAGCGTAGGCTAGTATTTGACGAGTCAGGCTTGGATATCAGTGAAAAAACCCCTAGACTCTACCCAAGACTTGGACAGGGTGAGTGTATGGAAATTGCCTGTCGCTCATACTCTTGCTCAAGCGTTGAGTACAAAAATTTTTTTCCACCACCGCCAGGCCTTTGAGGTCATATAAGCGTTAGTTTAAGAAGAAGTACGAGTTGTGCTAAATAAAAAGTATTTTTTAGGGATTTCTAGGAAACTAGTAAATAACTATATAATGAAAAACTTTCAGGAGGAGCGGTAGTGAGCCTACAAACTCTCGTTGACCAAGCCACCATCCCCCCATCAGGGTCTGTAGCATCTAGTCCCTTTGATAGAGATAGCTTTAATGAAGCTGTCATGTCTACCTACGCTCGGTTTCCCTTAGCCCTAGAACGGGGTGCTGGATGCCGGGTTTGGGATACGCAGGGACGGGAATATCTGGACTTTGTAGCGGGAATTGCTACTTGTACTTTAGGACATGCCCACCCAGCGATGGTAGAAGCGGTAACACGCCAAATCCAAAAGCTGCACCACGTCTCTAATTTGTATTACATTCCTGAGCAAGGTGAATTGGCAAAATGGCTTGTCGATCATTCCTGTGCCGATCGCGTATTTTTCTGCAACTCTGGAGCTGAAGCTAACGAAGCCGCAATTAAACTGGCGCGGAAATACGCCCACACAGTATTAGACATTGAAAAACCGATTATTTTAACCGCCAATGCCAGTTTTCACGGGCGGACTTTGGCAACGATTACCGCTACAGCCCAACCGAAGTATCAAAAGTACTTTGATCCTTTGGTTCCTGGGTTCCACTACGTAAATTACAATGATATTAACGCTGTGGAAGTGGCGATTAGCGAGTTGGATGAAGGCGATTATCGGGTAGCGGCGATTCTGATTGAGCCATTACAAGGAGAAGGTGGTGTACGTCCGGGAGATGTTGCCTATTTCAAAAAGCTCCGGCAGATTTGCGATGAAACTGGCATTTTATTGATTTTTGATGAAGTGCAAGTTGGTATGGGGCGCAGTGGCAAATTATGGGCTTACGAACATCTCGGCGTTGAACCGGATATTTTCACCAGTGCTAAAGGCTTAGGTGGTGGTATCCCCATCGGTGCAATGATCAGCAAGAAATTCTGCGATGTTTTTCAACCAGGAGAACACGCCAGCACCTTTGGCGGCAATCCTTTCGTGTGTGGTGTAGCACTCAGTGTTTGCCAGACATTGGAACGGGAAAATATTTTGCAGAATGTGCAAGACAGGGGTGAACAGTTGCGATCTGGATTAAAGGCGATCGCAGCAAAATATCCTCAGCACATTAGCGAAGTTCGGGGTTGGGGTTTAATCAACGGTTTGGAATTGCGAGCCGATATTCAAATAACCGCAGCAGATATCGTCAATACTGCCATCAAAGAGGGCGTATTGCTAGTACCAGCCGGGCCAAAAGTAGTCCGATTTGTGCCACCACTTATTGTCACAGAGGCGGAAGTCAACACTGCTTTGGAAGCTGTGGATCGAGCGATCGCTATTCTTACCAAATAGAATATTGTTTGTTTTGTGTAGAGACGTTGCATTGCAACGTCTCTTTTTCATTCCGGGGAAATTTCTCGATAAGCTTGCCGACACTGCTGATAATTGTCTGGCAAAATCTCGGCATTACCAAAACATAATTGCTCGTGAGTGGTAATTAAAGTTTCATAGGGCTGTATGGGAGTCACAGACGATCGCAGCAATTGCAGATATTCTCCATCTGTGCGGCTGAGTTTGTGGGGTGCGATCGCATTTTGATCCAACTGCTGCAACATTGCTAAATAAACACAACGGCAAGCTTCACGATAGTTACCTTGACGATAAAATTCTTGCGATCGCTCCAACAAAAGGGCTATCGATGACTCATTGGAGCGAGTTTTTTTGCGAAAATCAGTGATATTGCCACTTCCATTTAGCCAGGAATAAATATATGGGCTGAATTCTCGCCATAATCGCCAACCCACCCACGCTATAAATAAACCTAGTACCAGCCAAAACAGGAATTTCAGCAATTCACCTAGCCAGGGGCTAATTGACCATCCAGTAGGCAATTCTGGTAAAGCGTGTTCAAAGCGGTAAAACTGGTATTCCCACCATTCACCCGCTTGTTGTTGGAATTGAGAAAGCTGCCAACTCCAGCTAGTTTTTTCAAAAGTATCTGTAGGCATAAGGGGGAGTGGGGAGTGGGGGAGCAGGGGAGCAGAGGAGCAGGGGAGCAGCAAAGAAGTGAGTTGCAGTAAGATTTTTCCCCTGTGCCCCTTTGCACCTCTGCCTCTTTTCAATGCCCCATGCTATTGACTATTGACTGTTGACTCTTTTTTTATCACTATCGAGCCGATAACAATAAGTAACGCACCGAATGCAAGAAATCCTAGATCCCAAACTAACTGATTTGGGCCTGCTTTCACATGATGGATACCGAGAATTTGGTGGTCAATTAAACCTTCAACGAAGTCAAACAACCCAGTTCCAATCGTTAGTGACCCAATAAAGGTCTGTGATGACCAAGGAACATCATCACGCCCTCCGGCACGCCATAGCAACACAAGTCCTACCACGGTGAATACCCAATCCAAGGCATGAAATAACCCATCCCATACCATGTTCAAATCTATATTCGCTATGTTTGTCAGAGGTCGAATGCTACTGAGCATATGATGCCACTGGAGGAGCTGATGCAGTAAAATTCCATCAAGAAATCCTCCAAGACCCACACCAAGACAAATTCCAGCACTAATTAGCGGTGCGCGTCGGTAGAAGGTTTCACTTTTTGCCTCCATTGTCAACCTCATAGATAGGCTTTCTTACCAAAATACAACATCTTTTGGGAGAAAAATCTTCTATCTTGAGGTATATATGATCATTAACTTAAATTAATCAATTTTCAAATTTAATCTGCATACCCGCTTTCACTGGGTCGAAATCTTGAGGAAAATGGGTGCTGCGATCGTAGTCTGCTTTTTCTAGGTTCGCTCCTTTGAGATCGGCTTGGCGGAGATTAGCTGACATCAACAATGCTCCCCTAAGATCGGCATTTTTCAGATTAGCTTGATTAAGAAAGGCATTGCTCAGGTCAGTTCCCCTCAAATTTGCGCCACTCAGGTTAGCTTCACTCAAGTCAGCATAACTCAGGTCAGAACCTTTCAAGTTAATGCTTTGCAAATCAGCATTACCCAGTTCTGCTTTACTAAAGTCCCGTTTTCCTACTGCATAACTCTCCACAAGAGTAGCGGCACTATTTATGGGCTGTTGAGAATTGACTTCAAGCATATAACAGCCTCAGAGGTTATCTCGTTATTACTTTTATACTAAGGATGAAAATTATCCCACTTCATCCTTTCTAAATGTAATACATGAGTTCCTTCTGCTTTCGGATTGATCTTCGTTCACAAAGGTCTTGGAGTGTATATTTTTCCAAAACGGAGTTAGCAGCCTGACGTGCTTCTTGCCAAACTTCCTGAATTAGCTCACCTTCTACCGTGTTGGGAGTCGGCTCACAAGGAGAGACAACAATATCTGACCCTTCCATGCAGCTAAAAGCATCCAACACTGTAATCTTTCCGGGATCTCGTGCCAGAACATAGCCACCTTTGGCTCCGCGTATACTCTTAATCAAACCTCCACGTCTTAATGTTGCCAGGAGTTGTTCCAAATAGCGGTTCGGGATATCTTGCAATGCCGCTATCTCTCGAATTTGTAGGGCTTCACCGTTAGGGTAGCAGGTTGTCAACTCTAACAGGGCTAGTAGTGCATATTCTGATTTGTTAGAGATTACCACAGGCGCAATATTTTAAGCTCATATTTAAAGATACAAAGTTTTTGAGTTTGTTTTCCTAAGCTACTGCGAAGAAAAACTTTACAATCAACCTATTGTTGACCGGCTAACTCTACTTTAAAGACCTTTTAGCATACAAGCAATTACTTTTTTTTTTAAATTCGATAAATAAAAGTGATTGATTATAGCGGTTCCCATTCAGACGCGGTACAACATTATATCGCGGGGCGTAGGGGCACGGCAGTGCCGTGCCCCTACGGGTGTACCTAACGCAAACGAGAAGCGCTATAATGCACAGTATTTCTCAGGGAAAACTGACTTAAAAGTTTAGACTGTCTAGTTTTCAACCCAATTGTGTCAGTAATTATTACATGAATCAAAGATCCTCACCCTAAATCCCTCTTCCAAGCTTGGGAGAGGGACTTTGAAATTTGAATATCAAATGGGAGCGCGGCAAAATTCTGAGTGCAAGCCGCTATACATGGAAATTTCTCGAAAATGGGAGAATGACTGTAAAGGTAGTTCCCGCAGCGATCGCACTTTCGACAGTAATCTCGCCGCCGTGTAAATCTACAGCTTGCTTGACGATGGACATCCCCAATCCCATGCCTGGGATATTGGCTGTATTACTGGCACGATGGAAGGGTTCAAAGATGTGTTCAATGTCAGAAGGGGGAATGCCAATACCAGAGTCTTGAGTCTGGAATATAGCTTGATCGTTAGCACTGGTGACAGAAAACTTAACCGTACTACCAAGGGGAGAGTATTTTAGACAATTCGAGAATAAATTACTCAAGATTTGGCGCAGTAGTTTGGCGTCTAAGTTAGCTTTTGTGCTTTGGCACTCACTGCTAAAAACGATCGCATGTTGTGAGCGATCGCTCTGTTGTAATTCTTCTAATAAATCGCGGCAAAATTCCACTAAATTTATGGGTGTTGGATTAAACTCTAACTTGCCTGTTTCATCCTGACTCAGTACCAATACATCATTCAATAACTGGGTTAGATGCATCACTGATGTTTGAATGCGGCGCAGGTGGGTATGTTGTCGCTCTTCGCTCCAGAGGTGGCGATAATGTTCTAGTAGTTCCGCAGAAGAGTGGATGGTAGCCAAAGGGGTGCGAAACTCATGGGAAGTGATGGTAAGCAAGCGGGATTTAAGTTCGCTAAACTGCCTTTCTTTGGCAAGCGCTTGTCGCATTGCCTCTTCTGCCCATTGCAGCTTGGCTTGGGTTCGCTTGCTTTCGCTAATATCGCGCAATAGCCAGCACAGACCAACTAACTCACTAGATTGATTACGGATAGCAACCACCTTAACCGCAGCCATAATAGGTGTTTTATCACGCGGTCGCAGGTTTACTTCCCACTCTTGCATTTTCCAGTCTGGGCATTGGGTGCGATCGCGCAGATGATTTAGTTTTAAATGAAAAGCAATTATTTCTTTTTCAATTACAAAAATCCCGATGAATTTGCCCAATAACGAACTTTTAGAAATGTTGAGCAGAGTGGTGGCGGCTGAGTTAGCTTCTTGAATTGTCCCTTTTATATCAGTTACAAAATAAGCGTCTGGTACTTCCTCAAATAATTCTTGGTAGCGCTGACCTTGTGCTACCAAGGCCTGTTGAGTGTTGGATAATTCTTCATTCTGCTGCTTTAAATCTTCATTTACTAGTTGTAGTTCTTCCAAAGCTAGGTAAACTTCTTTGGATACTGCGGTGACGAGTTCAATATCTGCCTGTGCTTTTTGCTGTTCACTCTGGCGTTGCAAGAGGGCGACGCGCTTACGCATATTCTCTATCTGCAAAGCTAAATCGTCCAAATTCACGCTCTTACTCCTAATTGCTAAAGTTGGGTTTTATTTTAGATTACCTACTTAGATGATCTTAACTTTTGAAGTTTAGTAGTTATTGGTAATTTCAGTGTAGTTTTAGTTCTTTGGGGTGATTAGGACTGAATACAGCAGAATTCAGAAGTAAAACACTCTTTCTACCTGGCTTGAAGACAAATCGTTGTGTATTTCACCTGACTTGAAATCTGCTGTAAGTAATCAAGCGGTTCTCATTTGTTCACTGTTTTTGTCTGGAAATGTTACTCAATTGCTCTCGTAGGTCTGCCCATTTTATACCTGCTAGGCTGGGTAAAACAATATGAGCGGCTCCAACTCGTTCAACGGGGCCGAGTCCTATTGCCCACATACCAGCAGCTAGAGCGGCTTCAACACCTGCTGCGGCATCTTCTACAACTACAGATTGCTCTGGTTCGATTCCTAGCTGCTTGGCTGCGTACAGAAATAGGTCGGGTGCTGGCTTGGGTTCTTGTACGCTGTAACCATCTGCGATCGCATCTACTTTGTCCATAATGCCCAATTGCTCTAGCACTGGGCGGGCATTTTTACTCCCTGAACCAATACCGATCTTAATACCAGCTTGCCGCAGTTCATCCAACAAGGCGATCGCACCTGGCAACAAATCCTCTGGTGTCATCTTTTGGAGCAATTCGACATAATAGCGATTCTTGCGCTCCATCATCTCCTCGATTTGTGCTTCCGAATACGGTCTATCTCTCAGAATCAGCATCAAGGATGCACGACGAGATACACCCCGCAAGGCTTCGTTAGCTTCCCGATTAAACGGTATACCCTCTTCATCTGCTAGCTTTTGCCAACCTAAATAGTGAAGTTCTGCTGTATCTGTTAGTACACCATCTAAATCGAAGATGAATCCTTGGATGTTGGGGTTGTGGGTAGAGACGCGATTAATCGCGTCTGTACTGGCGAGTGGGGAGGATGAGGGAGCAGGGGAAGCAGGGGGAGAAGTCTGGTCTTCAGAAGCTTGTGAGTTGGAATTTGGGGGATCGGGGGAGAGAGAAAGTTGGAGAAATTCTAGTTGACGAGTTATGTCTTGGGCGACTTGTCCCTGATGTAGATCGAAGTCGTGCCATTTCCCGCGCCAGTGCAGTTTAAACTTTAAGCGCGTCCAGCCAGGCGGTAAGTGAGGGTTGGCTACAGGGCCATTTTCAGTTAATTGGATGCCGCCGAATCCAAAAATTACAGCTTGCCAAATGCCACCTGCACTAGCGCCGTGAATTCCATCACTGGTGTTACCTCGGTTATCTTCAAGATCCACCATTAACGCCTGCATAAACTGTTTGTAAGCTTCAGTTGATTTGCCCAAATCGGAAGCTAAAATCGCTTGAACTGCTGGGCCAAGAGACGAACCATAAGTAATATCAGTGCGGGGTGCGTAGTAGTCCCAGTTTGTCTGCAATGCTTTTTCGTTGTAAGGAAAATCTGCTGATTCCCGCATTAAATATAGGAGCATTAATACGTCTGGTTGCTTGAGTACTTGAGATTTGTTGGTTTTCTCCATACCCAAGATCGGTTGCATGGAGCGATCGCGTGGTTCATAATCTGCTAAGTTGATATCTTCAAATTGGAAAAATCCCTCGCACTGCTCGATTAGTTCTGTTGATGGGTCATAGAAAAACAACATTTTGGCGATGATATCTTGCCAGTGCGATCGCTCCTCTGGGGTCAGCTTTAGCTTCTGTTCTAGTTCGGTGGCTCGTTCGGGGAATTTGTGAGCCAACCAATCATAAACTGCGATCGCTTTTTCTAGATGCCATTGCGCCATCCGGTTGGTAAAGGCGTTGTTGTGGACTAATTCATGGTATTCATCCGCTCCGATTACTCCCCGAATTTCATACCGTTCCTGCTCAGAATTGAATTCCACCCGGCTACCCCAAAAAATCGCGGCATCCAAAATCGTCTCTGCGCCGTAGCTTTGCATCCAGTCATCATCACCAGTCGCTCGCCAGTAGTTCCAGACTGCGTAGGGGATATCTGCATTGATATGAATTTCGCGATCGCGACACCAAATCCGCACGTCTTCACCATAAAAATCACTACCGATAGCCCAACGTGGTGTCACTTCATCTCCAGAATCAGCACTTTCCCAAGCAAACATTGCCCCTTTATAACCGTAATGAGCTGCTTTGCGTCTAGCTCCTGGTAAAGTGTGCCAACGGTAACTGAGTAAATTGCGGGCGATCGCTGGTTGAGTAAACAGAAATAGGGGCTGTATAAAAATTTCTGTATCCCAAAAGATATGACCGCGATAGCCAAACCCGGAAAGGGTTTTAGCAGGAATACTCACCTTGTCATCATGGCGTGGGGCAGCAATCAGCAACTGAAACAGATTGTAGCGAACAGCAAAAGTAGCTGTGCTATCCCCCTCAATCAGGATGTCACTTTGCTGCCAAACCTCATCCCATGCCTGGCTCTGAGCTTTTAGTAATGTTGCGTAGTCTGGCAAGTGTGTGAGTTTTTCTTGAGCTGCTGAAACTGGTGTTTCAATGTCCCGCGAAGTAAAAACTGTCACGAGTTTTTCCACCGTAATGGTCTGCTGCCTTTTAGCGAAAAAGGTCGTACTCAAGGTAGGATAACCAGGTGCGGTATTGACTTGCAAAGATGCTTCAGTGCCTAATATTGTCATCTTAGCTGCCATACCGAGTTCAATTCGGGAACTGCGGGTGCGGCGTTGCAACCAGATTCCTTGGTTAATCTTGCCCTGGTCTAATTCTTCCCAGTGATTAAAACCCTGATTTTCGGGATAGCCGTTGATACTAGCTTGAATTTCGATTAACCCTTCAAAATCTACTGGCGTTACATCGCAGCGTAACGCCAACACGTGCGGATCTGCAAGACTCGCAAAGCGTTGAAAGCTGATGTCTATGGTATTTCCACTGGGAGAGCGCCAACGCACAGCACGAATCAGTAATCCTTGGCGTAAATCAAGCTGGCGATCGTAGCTCAATATCTCACCTTGATCGAGACGGAAGCGATCGCCATTCACAATCACTATCAAGGGTAGCCAGTCCGGGCAATTTACCAGTTCAGTGTACACTACTGGCACATCGTCATAGACACCGTTGATGAAAGTAGCTGGCAATGCATGAGGATGCCCTTCCTCAAAACTGCCTCTTGTTCCCAGGTATCCATTGCCGATTGTAAAGACGGTTTCTTTGGAGTGCAATTGCTCAGGGTCAAACTGGGTTTCGATTAATATCCAGTCTGTGTAGATAAAATGGCGAGAACGACCTTTTGTTTGCATAAGTTGGGAGTGGGGATTTTGAGTCTTTGAGCTAGATGAACGAGTATCTGAGGTGGATGAACGGAGTTCTGAAGTGGATGAACGGAGTTCCGAGGTGGATGAACGGAGTTCCGAGGTCGATGAACGGAGTTCCAAGGTCGATGAACGGAGTTCCGAGGTGGATGAACGGAGTTCTGAGGTGGATGAATCCAGTTCCAAGCTGGATGAACGGAGTTCCAAGGTCGATGAACGGAGTTCCAAGGTCGATGAACGGAGTTCCGAGGTGGATGAATGGAGTTCTGAGGTGGATGAATCCAGTTCCGAGGTGGATGAACGAGTCTCTAATTCTCCTTGTCCCCTCTTGACAATTCACATTATCTGGAATCCACGAAAAACCTAACCCCCTAACTCCCTTCCCGACGCGGGAAGGGGGAAAATTCAAAGTCTCTCTCCTTTTAGGAGAGAGATTTAGAGAGAGGTTTTCGCAATACTGTGAAAAGTCAGATATCCTCATCCTTTACGCTCCCTTATCCTTTTCCAAAATCTTTTCGGCTCTGGGTTTATAAATGAGATGAAATAAAGCTTCCATATAGCGATCTCTGGCTTCGTTATTTTCAGGAGCAACAAAGTTCCAGAAACTAAACATTTTAGCTAGCAATAGTAATTGATTGCTATGTAAATGCCAATTATATCTATTATGAATTCGCTGACTCATCCGTTCTGAGACTTCGTGCCAATGTTCAGGATGAGTATCGCATTGCTCAACGAAGTCTAAAATTTTCTTTGCTGTTCCTTCTAAATCTGTAGGATTAACATTAAATCCATTCTCTTGGTTCTCGATTATTTCTAAAGAGCCACCAAATTGAGTGGCGAAAGTTGGCAAGCCGGAAATCATCGCTTCCAAAATGCTCCGCCCGAAGGATTCAAAGAGGGCAAAATGGACATAAATTCCCTGAGAGTCTGCAACTACCCGGTAAGCTTCGCCGAGGTCGCAAGTCGGGATACGCATCCCTATCCAGCGAATATTACCATAGAGATGATATTGATCAATGATGTCGTGAAGTTTTTGGATTTCTTCTGCTTCTTCTGGGTTTGTAGCTTCATGTGGATGCAGTTTCCCACTTAAGAGGATCAGGTTACAATGCTCTTGCAACAGCTGACTTTGACCAAAGCATTCAGCTAACCCAGTGAGATTTTTGATTGAAGTGACGGAAGCAGCAGCAAAGATTGGTCGCTTATTAAAGTTCTCTAAGTGACCTAATATTTGGGGATCTTCGCGGATAAAGAGTAAGTCGTGAATTTTGCTGCCAAGGTTAATATCTCGGTCTTCTTTGTGGCTATAGGGAAAGAAAATATTTTCATTTATTCCCGGTGGCACTAAGTTGAATTTAGGACTAAACAAATCAATGCCATCAACCACATGATACAACTGCGGCATTGTAAACCACTTGTACGACTCGTATTGACCTATGGTGTCGGGTGTGCCAACAATTTCTTGATAGGACGATGTAATGATGAAGTCGGCTGCATTCATGCTAATCAAATCGGCAGTGAATTGTACTGAGAAGTGATATTGGTCTTCTAAATCTTGCCAATATAAATTGCTAAATAGATGTTTAGGTTTTTCCAAAGAATGGGCAATGTTGCACTGGGTAACTTTCATTCGGCGAGATAAAAGAAAGGCTACTAAGTTACCGTCACTGTAATTGCCAACAATCAGACTAGGTTTACCTTGGAATTGAGCTAGTAATTCTCTTTCTGCATCAAGCGCAAATTGTTCTAAATAAGGCCAAATTTCAAATTTAGAAATCCAATTATTGGTGATTTCTGGATTGAATTCACCAAAAGGAACACGCAATATCCAAGCATTCTCAGTATCTTGAACTTTTTCTAAGCGGAGGTTACAAAATGTGCCTTCACAGTTAGGAATTAGTCGAGTGAGAATAATTACATGGGGCTTAATGCCTAGCTGGTCGAGTCCAGCGAGTTTGATTTGTTCGCGCAGCTCGTTTTCTAAGCTGCGAGCTTGTTCGAGGACGTAGATAACTTGACCGAGTGTTTCATCTCTTCCCAAAACATCCTCCTGTCCCACCCAGCCGTGGATAGAGATGAGGACGACGCGAAAGACAGCGGGGACACGGGCTACAAATGTTTCTAAGATGCCAGGTTCTGGGGAGTAAATGAGTCGGTCGAGGAGTTGTAAAGTTTCGGAGACTCGCGCCGCAGTGTTACCCCAACCCGGCTCAAAGCCGAGTTCTTGGAGGTGAAAGCGGAATTTTTCATAAGGTTCATCAGGCGATCGCTCACTCAGAATTTTGAGCGCTTGCTTAATTTGTTTGGCTAACTGAATACCGGAGGGAATGCGATCGCTCAACAACAGGGGAGTACCATCGTATTGCAGCCTATGTAATGCTTGAAACAACATTTCTACCCAATATCCGGGGTCAGTCAACAATTGATTGCATAGGTAACGGTTGAGAAAGGCTAAACCTTGACCAATATTTCTAGCGTCGTCAATTCTTGGAGAACTCTCATAGAAGGGGTGGAGGTCGATTTCCAGGATATGGGGTTGGTAGCGATTGACTAGACGATCTCTCACATCTAACAGTGCTTGAGGCGTCATCTGCTCGAAGCTGCTAAAATCGGCTGTCAGTTGCCAAACTTCTTGATTCGCAATCTTCGGTCGAGTCACGAACCAAATACTTTCCTCTTCGAGAATTATTTCGTGGGTGTATTGTATTAGTTTGCCAACAGAAGAAGAGTGGTAAAAATAGGCTGGCTTTTGGGATTGATGACAGTAGTCGGCAAAGAAAAGCAAAATCTCATTTCTTAGGAAGTAATGCTTACCTGAAGCACTCAATGCACAAATCAACTGATGTAGAGCAGTTTTTTCATCACCGTTGGAGAGAGCTTGAAATAGTTCATACATGATGACGAATTCCAGAAATTTAGCTAGGTAACAACCTCATTTTTCTTTCCAGTTTTCGGTTTGATGAGGTATATTCCCCAAACGATGATAAGTTACTATAAAAATCTTCGCGTCTAACTCTGGGATGAAAGACTGTGAAAACTTCAAATCTATGGGATGATAAGTAGAGGAAAGAGGAAGGCAGACAAGGGAAAATTATTGAACAAGTTTCTTTCTATAATCAGGTATAAAACACTATTCCCGATTAAGTACTAAAGCAAAATTGGAGCGATCGCTAGTAGAACATCACACCATAATTAACAATTAAAAATTCAAAATTAATTTACAATTACTGGCAGTCAATATTTTCTAGTTATGGTTTTCTAGTATGATTGTGGCAAAATGTCTAACCATTCCCATGCAGAGTAAGCGAACAAGAGGACAATGGTAAGTTTGTAGGACAACTCTAAAAAACTTGTGTGTACACCGTAGCTCGGTGTCAATAATTATTGTTGGGATAAAGAAGGGAGAAAAAGGGTTTGAGCCTTGTTTACTTTTCTTCACACAGCTTGTTTTTATTGTGCCAACTTGCTTAACAGAGAACTATTGCTACGCTAGCGATGGTTCTCTTATCTTTTCAAGCACCTCAGCCATCCATCAATATTTATTGCTTACTTTAATAATCTCTTGCTTATAGCCCCCGATTAATTCGAGAGTTTTTAATGTTGAAAAATGAATTTGTAATTTTGATTTTATTGGGATGCAGCTAATAGTGATTTAGCTTTATGCAGCGTCAATCATCTTCCCAAGATTCGTGATTCAGTAAATCGATAATTCTATCTCTGAATAGAAATTCATTTTTTTCTAACTCCAGTTCAAAATTAACCCAGTCACGATGAGGAATATATTTACAAAGGGTATAAATTGGCTGCTGGCGGTTAACAAGTCTCTTTTTAACAAGTTGAAGTGCTTCTTGCTTGATAACGTTGATGTCATATTTAACCGTAGTGTTCATAAGTCGTTCCTTTATTTTCAATCAAGGAATTAAGACTCAAAACAATAGTTGCTTTGACTCTACCTTAAACTTATCAAATAAAATTGGCGAGAATTGTGAAGAATCAAGACATTAATAGTTCCTGGAAGTTAAATACAGGAGATTTCAACTTCTCTACGAAAGCGAACAGCGTGTCGGAGACAGAAGCTACACCAACATGAGATACAGAAATACCCAACTACTTTCCCCTTTATAAGGGTTGCCACTACGTTGGTCGTCCCGACTGACTTGTTCGCTCTTAGCGTTCCCGCTATGAAAACAAGTAGGCAGAGGGATGTAACTTGTATAGTTACAAATAGTAAAATACTCTTTATGGGTTTAAGTATACCCTCTTTAGATAGGTTCTTGCAGAAGACATCTTCAGAAATTAAATAATATGCATTATCTAGAACCCTTGTAGAGACATAGTACTGCTACATCTTTCTACATTCTTTTTCACCAGATGTCTAGAGTAAGAAGGCTGGCACAACAAGCTGCAAACATCAAAAGAGAATGTAAATGTTCTCTGGGCGACTTGTCAGAAGGTAGGCTAGGGTAAAGAACATTCTCTAGAAAACTTACTTATACTATGATCTTGAATCTTGATAAAGTTCGTCAATATTTTCCGGCTCTAGCTGGTGAATGGACTTTTTTTGATAACGCTGGTGGATCACAAACCTTGAAAAAAGTAGTAGATAGAATTAGCGAATTTCTCCTAAGTTCTGATGTTCAGTTAGGAGCGTCTTATGCAATTTCTCAACTTGCTGGAGAACGATTGGCTCTAGCAACTAAGGGAATGGCTACTTTCATTAATGCCAATTCTTCTAAAGAAGTGGTTATGGGGCCATCTACTACAATGATGTTGAAAGTTCTCTCAATGTGTCTGGGTCAAACCTTTACACCTGGTGATGAGGTTATTGTTACTAATTGTGACCATGAGGCCAATATTGGTGCTTGGTTAGCTCTTGAAAAACAAGGAATGAAGGTAAAAGTGTGGCAAGTTCGTCCAGAGACTTTGGAACTTCATTTAGCAGATTTAGAACCATTGATGAGTCAGCGCACAAAACTGGTAGCCTTGACTCATGCTTCTAATGTTCTGGGAAGCATTAATCCAATCAAAGAAATTGCTGCATTTGTACACAATCGCAACGCCATGATTTGTGTAGATGGTGTAGCTTATGCACCTCACAGATTAGTTGATGTCCAAGATTTAGATGTTGATTTCTATACTTTGAGTTTTTATAAAGTCTATGGGCCGCATCATGCCTTACTTTATGGTAAAGAAGAACATTTATTAAGATTGCCTGGTCTTAACCATTATTTTATTGACCAGACAGACATACCTTATAAATTTCAGTTAGGGAATGTGAATTTTGAATTAAGTTATGGAATGTTAGGTTTATGTGATTATTTAAGTGAATTAGCACAATTCCACTACGGGGATGAAACTGCACCTGATTTGAGAAATCAAATGGTACAAGCATTTGATTTAATTAGCATACATGAAGAACATATTAGCGATCGCCTCCTAAATTACCTCAACAGTAAGCCGAATGTGCGAGTTATTGGTCAATCAAAGGCTGACCGTCAAACCCGTGTACCAACTATATCTTTTGTCGTTGATGGAATAAATAGCTCAACTATTCCGGTAAAAGTTGACCAACATTATATTGGAATTCGCTATGGGGACTTTTATGCTAAACGGCTCATTGAATACTTAGGGTTAGCGTCCCAAGGTGGAATAGTCCGGGTAAGTATGGTGCATTACAACACCCTTGAGGAAGTTAACAACTTGATTGAGGCTTTTGAGCAGATATTTTAACTAATTCGTAATTCGTAATTCGTAATTATCGGGTTTAATTCAAGATGCTTGGGTTAAGCCTTTTTTTCATCTCATGCTCCCCCTACATATCTTAAAGCCAAGCAATGGCGGTTGAATTCCTCCTCTCTTGCAAAGACGCTACGCGCTCATCTATAGGTGGTTTTGTTTGACATAGGGTCTAAATCCCTTTATACAACTGTTTTTAATTACGAATTACGAATTATTTTATCCCCATTACCCATTATTAAGCTGCAAAACTTGCACTTCTTCTTGTGGAGAAATTAATGTTTTACCCACTGGGAGAACAGCTAAGGCATTGGTTTGAGCTAAATTAATTAAATTGCCGGAACTATGACTACCACCAGCTTTGTGAAACTCATAAACACCATCAATTAAATGCAATTTACCCCAAAGGTAAGTTTCACGCTTGCCGTTTGCTCGCAATTCATCATGCGATCGCACTTTCAAAAATACTGGTTCCCAACCTTCAGTAATTCCCGAAAGTTTCTTGATTGCTGGTAGCACAAACCGCCAAAATGTCACCAATACAGCAGCAGGGTTCCCTGGTAAACCAAAGTATAGTGCTGAGTGGGGAGAGACGCGATTAATCGCGTCTGTACTGGGGAAAGTGGCGACAGTGAGGGGTTTTCCTGGACTGATTTCCACAGCCCGAATGTGGATTTTTGCTTTTAGTGATTCTAGAATTTTGTCAACATAGTCATAATCTCCCACTGAGACACCACCAGAAGAGAGAACTATATCAGCGATCGCAATGGCGTGGGCAATAACTTTCTCCAGAGCAACTTGATCGTCCTTAACAATTCCTAAAATTAACGGTTCTGCGCCACTTTGCTTTACCAAAGCTGCCAGCGCATACTGATTAGAATCCACAATTTGCCCTGGTTGCAACGGTCGATCGATTGTCATCAACTCATCACCAGTAGAAAAAATTGCCACACGTGGACGGCGATAAACACTTAATTGCGGACACTGTGCTGCTGCCAATACGCCAATTTCTGAGGCATTTAACTTAATTCCTGCTGGTAGTAGTTGTGTTCCAGCTTGATAAAAAGATGCTTGGTGTCTGACAAATTCTTGCGGTTTTGGTGCAGCTAGAATAAATACGCGGTTTTCCTCGCGGCGTGTCTTCTCTTGCATGACTATAGTATCCGCACCTGCTGGAATCACCGCACCCGTGAAAATTCGTGCGGCTTGCCCTGGTTGAATCGTAGACTTGGGCTGATACCCAGCTGGAATCTCTTCAACAATTTCTAAAATGGCTGGTTGTTCGGTGCTAGAGTGCTGTACATCTTCATAGCGAACTGCGTAGCCATCCATTGCCGAATTATCCCAATGAGGAAAATCTAGCTGACTGGTGATAGGCGTTGCCAAAATGCGACTATCTGCTGTCAATAAATCTACAACTTCTGTATCCCGTTGACGATCCAACGGCTGCACCAAATTTAAAATAATTGCTTCTGCATCGCTGACTGATAACATAGCGATCGCCTCCAACTTTTCTTTTATTCTTGAGTAGCTTTGTCTAGATTTCTATAAGCAGTAAATCCCAAACTACACACTGCTAGTAAACCGATAATTATGCTTCCTTCGGGGACTTTGGATACCTGAACCGAATTGTTGCTTAAATCTAATATCTGCTCTGTGCCTGCTGCATCTCTCTTGTTCAAATGAAATTTTTTAGCTAGAACCTGATTGCTAAAACCTTCATCCATGAGTGCAAGATTATTATTAAGCCATGTGTCGCCAAGAGACTTATTATCCTTGCCAACATCAAAGGGGCCAAAAATTTTCTGGGTAGTGCTATCAAAGTTGAATCTAAAATAGTCGTAGTTAGATATCCCACTAACTACTGGAGTGAAACTATTGATGAGATTACTCAAGGGATCAAAAAAGGAAATTGAGAGAGATTGCAAGTTCTTCGTAGGTTTCGAGCCTGTTTCAGAAATGACGCTGGGAGCAGTTGTTGTATCGTAGTTAAATGAACCTTTAGCTGAATAACCAGTGTCTCCTTTCCAGTTAAATTTGAACTCAGCAGCATGAGCTAGGTTGTTGGTGGTTATGGCGATCGCTAACGCTAAAGCAGTAGTCGTCACCAGACTAATAGCTGTTCTAGTAAATAGATGTGTCATCAATGCAACCTTGAAATTAATTAAAATTAAGTTTCTACAACAATACAATACAGATGTACAACCCTACTGTGTGTTGCATCCATGAGGTGTAACGGTTACTTTGTGAGATGCTTATTAAGTACCAGAAAAGTATCAAAAATGCCATAGAAGCTTAATCCGATTTTTGAATTATGCAGTTGTTAGTTGCACAAATTTTGGTTGACTGGTTTTTGTTCTTTTATGGCGCAGCAACTAACCGAGTCATCATCTTAATATTAAAAACAGGAGCGATCGCTATTTCCCAACCCCTAAATAAAAATACCTATTTTGTATGACAATCGAACGAGTTCCCCAAAAACACTATCCCAAGGCTGAGATTGGGCGACGAGGTATGGCATTAGGACTTGATTTCCTTGGTGTCTGGTTAGTCAGTTCCCTACTGGGAGGCAGCAATATCGGGATTCAATTTGTTGAAATCTTAGTTTTCGTAATACTTTGGCTGGTTTTGCGGGTGCTGGTGGTATACAACAATCAAGGGCAAAGTTTAGGGCGTTGGGCGTTCGATTTAAAGGTGTTGTCAGTTGAAGATGGAGAAGTAGTGGGCAGAATTCCAGATTTGCTCTCACTAGTGAAGCGAGAAGCGATTATCGGCTTGGGTGCTTTATTAGTGTCAATTGCCCTGAGCAATATTACAGCCAATCCCACTGCTATACTGCTAGTAATTCCCCTAGCAATTGATTGTGGGACTGCTTTCTCTGATACCCAGATGCGGCAGGCTTTACACGATCGCTATTGTGGAACTTTCATCGTTTCGTCGCGTCGTGGCTACTCGCTCGATATAAAAATTAAAAGATTAGTTGAAAATATGCGGCGGAATGTGAGAAGATAGTCATTTGTGTTAATTCTCTTCAGGCTTCACTGTTTGTAAGATTATGGCTAAGAGTAAAGGTGCCCGCATTATTATCACACTAGAGTGTACTGAGTGCCGGACAAATCCAGATAAGCGTTCTGCTGGTGTTACACGTTATACCAGTACCAAGAATCGCCGTAACACCACTAACAGGCTAGAACTGAAAAAGTTCTGCACCCACTGCAACAAACATACTGTTCACAAGGAAATTAAGTAAAAAAGATGAGTTATTTCCGCCGTCGCCTTTCTCCGATCAAGCCAGGAGAACCAATCGATTATAAAGATGTTGATTTATTGCGTAAGTTTGTCACCGAGCGGGGAAAGATACTGCCACGTCGGATTACCGGGCTTACGTCTCAGCAACAGCGAGAGTTGACATTAGCAATTAAACGTTCGCGGATTGTGGCTTTGTTGCCATTTATCAATGCGGAAGGCTAAAAAGAGTGATGAGTTATGAGTAGAGACGCGATTAATCGCGTCTGTACAGGAGTTAAAAATCAAAACTCCTAACTCCTAGCTTTTAACTTAAAACTATTTAAACTGTTCACCAAATTAGAGTGCGAGAGTTGTGGAGAAGGGGACGCTAGTTGAATTTAGGGTTCAAGGCGATCGCCGTCTGGGCATCGTAGAACGTCCAGACGGAAAAACCCGCTGGTTTGTGGTAGACGAACGCGGTCAATCCCACAGCCTCGCGCCTAGACAAATAACTTATACAGTTACCGGACAGACTTACAAGCCTTCTGAGATTGCTAGCTTTTTGGAGCAGATCAAGCCTTATTTAGACCCATCTAGCTTAGAAGTGGCTTGGGAATTACTGGTTGAAGATGGGGAAATAGTTACTCCAGACCAAATGGCGAATCTGCTATTTTCAGAATCAGCCGCACCTCCTTGTTATGCCGCCTATTGCTTGTTATCAGACGACAAACTTTATTTCAAGCAAAAAGGAGACGCTTACGAGCCGAGAACTGCTGCTCAAGTGGCAGAACGCCAGCACCAACTGGAAGTAGAGGCACTAAAAGCTAAAGGACAGCAGGAATTTTTAGCTCGTGTAGAGCAGGCGCTCAAAGGTGAAGCAGTAGAGTGGCAGCGCCACGATCGCCAGCGCTTAGAAGGACTAGAAAAATATGCAGCGCTAATAGCTGACACCGTGCGGACGGGGGTTAATTATGACTCCTTGGCTCGTGCTTATCCGCCCAGCGCTGCGGTATTAGAAACTATGACCATGCTGGGACGACCCACAACACCCCAAGGAGCCTTTCAACTATTGGTGGATTTGGGTTGCTGGAGTCCTTATGAAAACTTGTTCCTGCGTCGTTCTTCAATTCCAATTCAATTTCCTCATAAGGTATTAGAAGTGGCGCAACAGCGTTTGGATTTCCCGCCGATTGACTCAGACACAAACCGCCTTGATCTGACTCACCTGAAGGTTTACACCATTGATGATGAAACTACCACAGAGATCGACGATGGTCTAAGTTGGGAAGTACTGCCCGATGGACGGGAACGCTTGTGGGTGCATATCGCCGATCCTACTAGATGGTTAGTACCGGAAGATGAATTAGATTTGGAAGCCAGAAAGCGCGGTAGCACAGTCTATTTACCGACGGGAATGATTCCCATGTTTCCAGAGGTGTTGGCAACTGGGCCAATGAGTCTGATCCAGGGAAAGGTTTGTTGCGCCCTCAGTTTCGGGATTATTTTAGGTACAACTGGGGCAGTAGAAGATTACAGCATTCACACCAGCTTGATTAAGCCGACTTATCGCCTCACCTACGAAGATGTAGATGAAATGCTGCAATTACGGGTACAAGCAGAACCAGAAATTGCGGCGATCGCAACTTGGGCACAGCGGCGAAAAGCTTGGCGTTACGCTCAAGGGGCAATTAGCATCACCATGCCGGAAGCGACGATCAAAGTTAAAGGTGAGGAGATCCACATTGATATTTTGGACGATTCCCCATCGCGGCAACTGGTAGCAGAAATGATGATTGTTGCCGGTGAAGTTGCGGCTCGTTATGGTAAAACTCATAACATACCTTTGCCCTTTCGCGGTCAACCGCAACCAGAATTACCTCCAGATGAGGAATTGCTGCTACTTCCAGCCGGATTCGTTCGCGCTTGCGCCATGCGTCGTTGTATGCCCAAAAGTGAAATGAGTATTACGCCTTTGCGTCATGCTGGTTTGGGCTTGGATACCTACACCCAAGCAACCTCTCCCATCCGCCGCTACAGTGACTTACTCACCCATTTCCAACTGAAAGCCCATTTGCGGGGTGAAGTTCTGCCATTTTCCGCAGATCAACTTAAAGAAGTGATGATGACTGTCACCAGCATCACCCAAGAGGTGACGATGGTGGAACGACAAACTAATAGATATTATGCACTAGAGTATTTACGCCGTCATCCAGAGGAAACTTGGGATGTAACAGTGTTGATGTGGCTGCGAGAAGACAGTAATTTAGCCCTAATTTTGTTAGAAGATTTGGGCTTGCAGTTGCCAATGGCTTTCAAACGTTCTGTGAACTTGGGCGAACAGATAGTGGTGAAAGTTAGCCACGCCGATCCACAAAAAGATATGATCCAGTTTCAAGAAATAATTTATCAAGAAGCCCAAACAGCGGCGAATTAACTAATTTGTCATTTGTCATTTGTCATTCGTCATTCGTAATACTCGCTACAGGCTAGTATTATCAATTACGAATTATTTTAACTTTGTTCCAACTCCTTTTGGTTAGGATATAGCCCTATTGATGGCGGTGTAGAAGTTGTACGTATTGTCAGTGGCTATCGGGATTTAGAGACAGTTTTCTTAAGTGAAAGGTAGGTACAAAGAATATTTCATTCTTAAATTCAACAACATCGATAATTAATTTAAATATGAGTGAATGTCCTTGCTGTAATGGAACACTACTGCGACACATTCGTAGTGGTAAAATTTACTGGTTTTGTGTCGATTGTCGGCAGGAAATGCCAGATATGAGTTTGGTAGTTCATCATAAATCCTTATCTGCCGCAGTATTCTCAGCAAAAATCAGAGGAAAATAACTTTGATGTTGGCAATGAGAACTCACGTTAATTTCCTCCTGCTAAACTTTTAAATAAAGGTAATACTATTTCTTTGTGAAGCTGTATATATTTACCCCCCCCGACTACATTTCCCAAGGCATCAGGGGAACTTCGAGGGAACTACAGAGGGGTCTTGTTATATGCATCTTCATACAGAATTGGTATAACGGAATCTTAGCAACAAAGGCACGAGGAAAGATTCAATGAATACTGTTGTGCTTAATCTAGAACCGATTGCTCATTTGACCGATGAGCAATTTTATCAATTGTGTATTGCCAATAGCGATTTAAGCCTGGAAATGAATGCAGCCGGAGAATTAATTATTATGCCACCAGTAGGAGGAGAAAGCGGAAATCAAGAAGCTGGACTGATTACTGATTTAGAAATCTGGAATCGTCAAGCTAAGTTAGGGAAAGTTTTTAGTTCTTCAACTATCTTTATACTTCCAAATGGTGCAAAACGTTCCCCTGATGCGGCTTGGGTAAAGTTGGAACGGTGGGAAGCTTTAACACTAGAACAGCGAAAAAAATTTCCGCCACTTGTACCCGATTTTGCAATTGAACTGCGTTCCGAGACAGACCGGCTTGCACCTATCCAAGCGAAAATGAAGGAATATATAGAAAATGGTTTGAGTTTGGGTTGGCTAATTAATCCTCAAGATCAGCAAGTGGAAATTTACCAACTTTTGAAAGCTGTAGAAGTTATTCAAATGCCAGCGATTATTTCTGGAGAAGATATATTACCTGGATTTGAGTTACAAGTATAGGTAATAAACCTGACGTATAGCTTTGCTTACCGAATTGCCGCAAAAAAATCATTATCAATAATTTTAGGATAGTTGGGCAACAGCACCCGCATGACGATTTCTCAAGAGTTAGGGAAATTAGCCCCAAATAATGCTGCGACTTATACTAGCAACACGCAAAAACTAACTAGTGAAATCAGTCAGATAGATACCTGGATTAAATCAGAAGTAGCCACAATTCCACCCAAGCAACGCAAATTAGTTACCACCCATGATGCTTTCGGTTACTATTCCAAAGCTTATGGAATTCCTATTGAAGGGGCGCTAGGTGGTATTAGTACGGAAGAAGCACCGACTCCTGCGCGGGTAGGTGAATTATCAAAGGATATAAAAAAGGAGGGTGTACCGACAATTTTTGCAGAGACGACGATTAACCCTAAACTCATACAGGCGGTGGCAAAAGAGGCAAAAGTTAAGGTTTCAGACCGAGAATTGTTTGCTGATGGTTTGGGAGAAAAGGGGACAGAGGGTGAGACTTACCAAGGAATGTTGATTGCCAATACACGCACGATTGTAGAAGGTTTAGGAGGCAAGTATACAGAGTTTAAGCCTAAATAATCAGGTTTTTTAGAAGAGGGATGAGTCCAGCCTAAATTATTATTGAAGGCGATCGCTAACATGGGAATGCCCACAAGTGCGGCTCCATAGGCATCAAACCCTGGAGCAGTCATTTGCGCTTCATACCATAAACATAAGTCTGACCAAGGCAAATGGGGATTTGCTAACAACATGGCCTTACCACTAGCAGAACTTCAGTAGTGCTGAGTACTGAGTGCTGAGTACTGAGTGCTGAGTATAACTCATAGTTAAAACTAGGGGATTGAAACAAGGCAATTATCAAGAAGAAATCAATGGTGAAAACAATTTAATCGGCGTTCCCAATTATTTAGAATATTGGGTAACTATTCCCAGCAACTACGGAAGTATCTGGACAGTAATAACCAATACCTAATCTATTTTAAATTTCATCTGGCCAGAATTAAACGCTACAAGCAATGTAGAGATTTTCGCACAGTAGCGCAGAGAATTAATGATTACTCTGCGTTATTTTGCGTTAACAAACAGTACAAGCCCTGTACGCTGGAAATTCTACCCTATCTAGTGCCACAGTTAAGCTAGTGCGCATCTAAATTGCACATTTTTCGTCAAGACTGTCATTTGTCATTGATTATTCACAACAACTGATAAATGACTAATGACAAAGGACAAACTTCACGAATAAATAAGTAATTAAAATGCGTAACAGCCTAGCAATAATTGCAGTTTGCTCCAGAAGTTTAGTATGACAAAGGCATTCCCAAGCAAAGCAAGGCGCTTGAAAAGTACAGGAATCAAGTTGTTGAAGATGGGAACCTTCCTAATAACCCGTTTTATTGAAAGCTGGAAACGCTTCTTCCTGGGTGACACTGTTGATGTTCGCCCCTCCACTCCCTCCTTTGATGTCCGTTCCTCCTTAGCGGGCCCGGTCCTGAGTTTGGGTGGGGGAGGCCCCGATGTCGATGATGCTATCCAGTGGATGATTAACCAAGTTAGAGGAGGTAGTAACTCCAGCATTAAAGTTAATGTTGTAGTTCTCCGCACTAATGGTAATCACGATTACAATCGGCTAATTTATGCCATGAAGGGCGTAAATTTTGTGGAAACTCTTCTGGTTAGGGATAGACAAGAAGCAAACAAAGCTGAGATTTATGAAAAAATCCGAAATGCTGATGTAGTTTTCTTTGCTGGCGGGGATCAATGTCAATACATCCGCAACTGGAAAGATACCAAGCTTGAGGCTGCTGTTAAGTCAGTTTACCTTAAGGGAGGTGGTGTTGGTGGCACTAGTGCGGGTGCAATGATCCAAAGTGATTGTGTCTATGATGCTTGCGCTTCTTCCGAAAAAGGCATTGAAACTAGAGACGCACTCGAAGATCCCTACCGAGACATTACTTTTACTTACAACTTTTTCAATTGGAGTAATTTGAAGGGAACTATCGTAGATACGCACTTCGATAGACGAGAACGAATGGGTCGAATTATGACTTTCATTGCTCGTCAAATTAAGGACGGTGTATCTAGCAGTGTTTTAGGTATAGCGGTTAGTGAAAGTACATCGGTTCTTGTGGATAAAAACGGTTTGGTGAAAGTTATGGGTAGGGGTGCGGTATACTTTGTACTTGGCAATCATCTGCCGGAAGTATGCGAACCCCGAAAGCCTTTGACCTTTTCCAATTACAAAATTTGGAAAGTTCGCAGTGGCGACACCTTCAACTTGAGAAACAGACCAACTTCTGGGTACT
This sequence comes from Nostoc sp. 'Lobaria pulmonaria (5183) cyanobiont', assembly GCF_002949795.1. Lineage (NCBI taxonomy): Bacteria > Bacillati > Cyanobacteriota > Cyanophyceae > Nostocales > Nostocaceae > Nostoc > Nostoc sp. 'Lobaria pulmonaria (5183) cyanobiont'. Next base: position 6,785,745 of record NZ_CP026692.1, read on the forward strand.
ATCTCAGGAGTGTTAAAAGGGGACGGATTGATTCAAATCCCTATTGAATGAGGAGCAAGGCTGTTTCATTCACTAAGCCTTTAAGATTGTCCTTTGTCATTGGTCATTTGTCCTTTGAAATACAAATAACTAATGACATAGGCACTTTGCCTTCCCGCAAGGTATGACTAATGACAACCCTCTTCTGAAGGAGACGCTGCACGTAGCTTGCTTCCCCAGAGGGGTACACGAGTAAATATACAACTTAAATGCGTAACAGCTTCTCAATCCTAACCCGTCAATTTGATAGGTTGCTTAGGGTGTCGTCTGCGGTGGATTGGTGGAATTAGGAAATGGAAGAGTTGGTACAATTACAGGCTTTGGTTTTTCGCCTTGCAGTTGAATTTGGGCTTGATTGCGACCGTCTATTGCTTGTTGGTAATTAGACTTGTATTTTATTGCTCGATCGTAAGAAGCGATCGCATCCTGATACCGTTTCAAATTTAATAGAGCATTGCCTCTGCTAAACCAGCTTTCAGAATGGTCTGGTTTATAACGAACTGCCTTATTATAAGACGCGATCGCATCTTCATATTTTTGCAATATGTATTGCGAATTACCTAAATTATACCAGAGTTGATAGTCATTTTGCTTAATCGTTGCCGCTTTATTATAAACTTTTATTGCTTCTTCATAGCGTTGGTTTTGATGCAGCGACCATCCCAAATTATACCAGGCTTGATAGTTTCTGGGACTGTATTTAATTACTTGATTAAAAGATTCAATCGCATCTGGATAACGCCGTAAATTCAGCAGTATATTACCTCTAGATAACCAAGCTTGGTAATAATCTGGCTGATATTGCACCGATTGATCATAAGCTGTAAATGCATCTTGATAGCGTTTTAAATTGACTAGTACGTTTCCCAAATTATACCAGGCTTGCTCGTAGTCTGGTTTTAAATCAACGACTTTTTGATAGGCTGCGATCGCTTCTTCATATCGTTTAGAATTCTGCAAAGCTAATCCTTTTTTATACCAAGCTTCATAATTATCTGGTTTGAGTTCAATCGCCTTTTCATAAGATTTAATTGCCTGGTCATATTGGTTTAAATTACTGAAGGCTTCACCCTTAGCATTCCAGACTTCTGAGTTGTCATTCTTTAATTCTAAGGCTTTGTCAAAAGAGGCGATCGCTTCTTGATATCGCTGTAAATTTCCCAATACAGTGCCACGTCCAATCCAAGCATCTAAATAATCCGGCTGAATTTGAATTGCTTTGTCATAGGCCACTAATGCTTCTTTGTATTTTCTTAATTTATTTAGCGTTTTGCCTTGACCATTCCAAGCTTGAGCATAATCTGGTCTAAGATTAACGGCTTTTTCATATACTTCTAGCGCGTCTTGATAACGTTGCAAATCAAAAAACGTATTTCCTTGTTTAGATAATTCTATGGCATTATTTGAATTAATGTAACTCCAAATAAATATTGATGCTACTGTGCCAATAGTCAAGAAAAATATTGTTAGTAAAATTTTACCTAATATACCTTTTTTAGGTTGAGGTTTGTTGATATTTTTTGGTGGAGGAGGAGTTAACGCTATTGTCTGAACAGGTGGTTGTCTTAACTCTTTCAGCGCTTGTAATGCCACAGTTGCCGAAGGATAGCGTTGCCGAAAGTCGTAGCACACCATTTTATCTAAGAATTGAGCAAATTCTGGTGTTACTGTAGCTTTATCATGCCAGATAATTTCATTAGTATCAGCATCTTTTACTATTTCTTCTGGTGATAATCCAGTCAAAGCTTGAATAGCAATTATTCCCACAGCATAGATATCACTGCTTAATTTTGGCGTACCATGAGCTTGTTCGCCAGGAATATATCCAGGCGTACCAATAGCTACTGTTGCTAAAGTTTGACCTTGGGGAGTAATAACTTGAGTAGCAATTTGTTTCACTGCACCAAAATCAATTAAAATTAATTTGCCATCTGGTTGGCGTCTAAGAATATTGTGGGGATTGACATCACGATGAATTACATTCTGTTGATGGACGAATTCTAAGATTGCCAAAAGTTCTTGTAAAAGTGAAATAACTTCTTCTTGACTGAGGATTTTACCTGATGTTAATTCTTGACTCAGATCGTGACCTTCGATCAGTTCCTGTACAAGATAGAATTCGGCATTTTCCTCAAAGTAAGCTAAAAGTTGAGGAATGCGATCGTGAGTTCCTAATCTATACAGAACTTGCGCTTCTGTATCAAATAAACGCCTAGCTGTTTCCAAAGTTACTGGATCGCTTGCCTGGGGTTTGAGTTTCTTAACGACACATAGAGGTGAACCGGGTAATTGGGTATCACAAGCCACAAAAGTTTCACCAAAACCCCCACCTCCCAAGTTACTAATAATTTGGTATCTTCCTACAAGTGTGTTTCCTAGCATCTCGTTTGCCTAGTTAAGTGCGATGCGATCTGATTTCAATCTTGCCACAGGTTAAGGAGGAGTGAAGGAGTAGAGGAGCCAGATGAGGCAGGGGGAGAAAACTAATAATTAACCACCAATGACCAATGACCAATGACAAATGACAAATATATATGATTCCTATTAGTGATAATATTCGTTGTCGAAGTAAGCCAATTATTAATTTCTGGTTGATTGGCATTAACTTAGCTGTATTTTTATGGGAACTTAAACTAGAGTTTAGCGGTCAATTAGGCTATTTTGTCAATAGTTGGGGTGTGATACCAGCACAGATTAGTGAAGCAGTTACCAATGCTCTTTTTTTCAACTCTGCTGCTTGGATAGTTGTCATTTGGCGGGTATTTACCCTATTTTTTGGCATATTTCTGCACGGCAGTTTTAGTCAAATATTAGGAAATTTACTATTTTTGTGGGTTTTTGGGAAAACTGTAGAAAATATTCTGGGACACAGACGCTATTTAGGATTTTATCTGGTTGCTGGCGTGATAACAGGGGTAATACAAATTCTGGCTGAACCGAGTTTGACAGTTCCGTTGATTGGCGCAAATGGTGCGATCGCAGCTATTTTAGGAGCTTATGTGATGAAATTTCCTAAAGCTAAAATTGACACTGTTTTGCCGCTAATAATCTTGTATATCCCCATTCAACTTCCAGCCTTTTTCTATATATTTTGGTGGTTTGTGCAACAATTATTTTATGGTATAGGTAGTTTAAATATTCCTCCTGTCGGCGTAAATCAATCGGGTGTTGTCTTCTTAGGGCAATTTGTGGGATTATTAATTGGTGGAGCTTTCATCCGATTGAAGAGATAAATTTTATTTAGCTATTGAGCTATTTTGTAGAGTGAATGTCAAAAAGCTCAATTTGGATTTTAATATTTTTAGCAGTCCTTACCCTACAATCATCAAAACTCATATATACCTTTTGGATGAAATTCATAAAATGTTTCTACCTAATAAATTATATATATAAAAAAAATAATTACTGCAATAATCTTTTGATTTTTTATCTAACTTTTGATAGATTACATTAGATAGTTGAAAAATTCATAGATCGAACTAGGGATACCTACTCTTCAAGTCGATATTATTAAAGATTAGCGGTGTATAAAATGCAAAATATTGATAAAATTAACATTAAACTCACTGATGAATTAGCAGTTTTGCGGCAGCGTGTAGCTGAGTTAGAGCAATCAGAGATATTTTATCAAAAAAGGCAAACAGCGCTTGAGAAACAATTAACAGAACTAAAAATAAAGCTGCCGCTAGAAGTTGAAAATTCTCATCTTAAAGTTGTTGATTGGCAGATTGAGAACGAAACCTCTGTAAATCTCAATTTGCCAACAGATATGACAGTAATTTTACAGCAACTCCAACAAGAAATCGCAGCGCGACAGCAGATAGAAGTAGTTATCAGAGAGACTGAAGAACGGTTGAGACTAGCTCTAGATGTATCCCAAATGGGCTTGTGGGATTGGAATCTTGTTACCAATCAAGTCATCTGGTCGGAAAATTATCAACTGCTTTTTGGTCTACTTCCAAGTAGTTTTGACAGCCCTTATGAGACGTTTCAAAAGTGCGTTCATCCTGAAGATAGCCAATCTGTAATGCAAGCGATCGCCCACGCTTTAACACAAAAGACTGACTACAATGATGAATTTCGCATAGTTCGCTCAGACCAAAGCACGCATTGGATTTCTGCCAAGGGAAAATTTATCTACGACGAGCGGGGACAAGCGGTGCGAATGATTGGGGTTTGTATGGAAACTACTGTGTGTCAGCAGGCAAAAGAAAGTACTCGCGAACTGACGACACAAGTACAAGAACAGGCAAATATTTTAAATGCCATCCTAACTGCCTCAGTCGATCATATTTACATCTTTAATCGCCAAGGTTGTTATCAGTATGTTAGCCGTGATGGAGCAACATTACTAGGTTTAAATCCCGAAGATATTATCGGTAAAAGTTTGCCAGAAATGGATTTACCCGCAGACTTAATAATGCAAGTAGATCGTCAACGACAAGCTGTCATGAGAAGTGGGCAGCCGATTAAGGATGAGTGTAAATATTTTACTGCCGATGCGTTGCATTATTATGAATACATCCTTACACCATTACGGAATTTAAACCAAACTATTGAAGGCGTAATCACTGTTGCTCGCGATATTACCGCACACAAGCGGGCAGAAAAATCATTACGTGAAAGCGAAGCACGATTTCGGCGTTTGTTTGAATCTAATCTGATTGGGGTCGCTTTTTGGACTGTGGATGGTTTCATCCTTGATGCCAATGATGCCTTTCTGCAACTAGCTGGCTACACTCGTGATGAGTTTGCTACTTTAGGTAGATTTAATTGGAGAGAACTTACTCCTGTTGAGTATCAGCATTTAGACGATCGCATCCTCTTGGAGGTGCAAACCACTGGAGTTTCCAAAATTTACGAAAAAGAATACATCCACCGCAACGGTAAGCGAGTACCGATTGTTTTGGGAATGGCTTTGCTGAATGACTCCCAAGAACATGGTGTTGCTTTTGTACTGGATATTACCGAGCGCAAATTGGCTCAACAAGAATGCGATCGCCTACTCGATTGCGAAAGGACAGCACGACAACAAGCAGAAATCGCCAACAAAGTTAAAGATGAATTTCTGGCGGTTCTCTCCCATGAACTACGAACCCCACTCAATTCCGTTCTGGGATGGTCGAAAATGCTGCGGACTCGCAAGTTTGATGAAAAAACTACTCACCACGCCTTAGAAACCATTGAACGCAACGCTAAGTTACAAACCCAGCTAATTGAAGATTTGTTGGATGTGTCGCGCATCCTGCAAGGAAAATTAAACTTGAATACCTGTCCTGTCAGCTTGGTAATGGTAGTTGAAGCAACACTACAAACGGTACAACTAGCAGCACAAGCCAAGTCAATTCAAATTCAGACCATATTTGATGCCAATTTGGGACAAGTGATGGGCGACCCAAATCGGCTGCAACAAGTTGTGTGGAACTTGCTTTCAAATGCAGTAAAATTTACACCAACAGGAGGACGAGTAGAAATTCGACTCATGGAAGCTGGTAATCAGGCTCAAATTCAGGTTAGTGATACAGGTAAGGGAATTAGCCTAGATTTTTTGCCTTATGTATTCGATTACTTTCGCCAAGCTGATGGCACAACTACCCGGACATTTGGTGGACTAGGTTTAGGACTAGCGATCGTGCGTAGGGTTGTAGAAATGCATGGGGGAAATGTTCAAGCCGAAAGTCTTGGAGAAGGATTGGGTGCAAGCTTCACTGTCGAGTTACCGCTTTTGGTTAGAAGCGAACAGGTTCGGGGTGAAGAGAATCAGTCTTCATATTCGGAGCCGGTATCCTCGCTGCTTGCGGACACTCAAGTTTTGGTAGTGGATGATGAACCAGATATTCGCGATTTACTTACCTTTATTTTGCAAGACTACGGTGTCCAAGTAACCGCCGTATCATCAGCACAGGAAGCACTACACGCACTGGCTGAGTCGATACCAGATGTTTTAATTAGCGATATTGGAATGCCAAAAACAGACGGTTATATGCTGATGCGTGAAGTGCGATCGCGATCGCCAGGGCAAGGAGGAAACGTACCAGCGATCGCTCTGACAGCTTATGCAGGGGAAATGAATCAACAGCAAGCGCTAGCAGCAGGATTTCAAATGCATATCTCCAAACCAATAGATCCAGATGTACTGGTGCAAGCGATCGCTGATTTGATTCAACCAAGCTGATATAAATAAGCGTCTGAGAGGCTTTCCATAACTTTAGTTTTGTATTATCAATATTGTTAGCCGATACAATCACATTGTTAGTCGATGCAATCGCATTGTCAGTCGATGCAATCGCATTGTCAGTCGAAACAATCGCATTGTCAGTCGATGCAATCGCATTGTCAGTCGAAACAATCGCATTGTCAGTCGAAACAATCGCATTGTCAGCCCGCAAAACGCGATCGCTCAGGAACACTACTAAAGGTACTAGTACAGCACGGCGTAAATAAGCAGACCATTGAAAAGCCCTAAAGAGCTTATTTCATAATACTTTTGACTTTTGACTTTTGACTTTTGACTTCCGCCTTGCGGTACTAGTTATCCCTTTGAGAATCGCTATAAGATGACTAAAAGGGTCTTCTATGTTTGGATGAAAATGACTGAGCAACGTGATGCTGACTCACCGTCAACTGATTCTCAGCAATTGAGCGAACCGACCGACAAAACGATTACCCAGTCGGTCGATAATTCCTGGACAAATCAGATTGCTGGTGTCTGGAACAAAGCAACAACACGTCTAACGCAAATCCTACCCGTAGAACAACTGGCACAGACAGTTGTCGAATGGTTTAGTGTCAGCGAAACTCAGGTTGCAGAGATTTTAGAGAAAATCCGAGCTGAACTACCAACTACAGAAGCGCTGGTGATTGGTAAACCCCAAGCCGGAAAAAGTTCAATTGTCCGGGGATTGACGGGAGTTTCTGCCGAGATTGTCGGTCAAGGATTTCGCCCACACACGCAACACACCCAGCGCTATGCCTATCCTTCCAATGACCTGCCGTTACTGATTTTTACTGATACAGTGGGGCTGGGCGATGTCAAACAAGATACTCAAACAATTATTCAGGAGTTAATTGGCGATTTACAACAGGAAACTCGTTCCGCCAGAATCCTGCTTTTGACGGTTAAAATCAATGATTTTGCAACTGACACGCTGCGACAAATTGCTCAACAGCTGCGCCAGAAGTATCCAGACATTCCCTGTCTGCTGGTAGTGACTTGCTTGCACGAAGTTTATCCTAACGATACGGTCGATCATCCCATTTATCCGCCAGATTATCAGGAAGTCAATCGTGCATTTACCGCCATGCAACAAGCTTTTGCAAAAATAACAGATCGCTCTGTACTCATTGACTTTACCTTAGAAGAAGATGGCTACACTCCGGTATTTTATGGCTTAGAAGCACTACGAGATTCCTTGGCAGAACTACTCCCACAAGCAGAAGCTCAGGCGATTTATCAGCTATTAGATCGAGAAGAATCTGGGAAGCAACTTGGCAACCTTTACCGAGATGCTGCCCGCCGTTACATTTTGCCATTTGCGATTATGTCTGCAACTCTGGCCGCTGTACCTCTGCCATTTACTACAATGCCCGTACTCACTGCCTTGCAAGTATCAATGGTGGGTCTGTTGGGTAAATTATATGGGCAGACACTTACGCCATCTCAGGCGGGAGGCGTTGTGAGTGCGATCGCAGGTGGTTTTTTAGCACAGGCAATTGCGCGGGAGTTAATTAAATTTATACCAGGTATTGGTAGTGCGATCGCCGCCTCTTGGGCAGCCGCCTACACTTGGGCACTAGGGGAAGCAGCCTGTGTTTACTTTGGCGATTTAATGGGAGGTAAGAAACCCGATAGAGAGAAAATTCAGTTGGTGATGCAAGAAGCATTTCAGGCGGCGCAAGAACGGTTTAAGGGAATCAAACCTTAGGGGTAGTTGTTGGGGTTTTCCACAAGTAGACCTTCACTTGCTGCGGCTGCATTCAATTCGGAATCGGCAGATACAAATGTCACTAGAGGCAAAGTGTTAGCTATGCAGAGGGCATTTACCGTACAACCAGCCCCTAACTGAACTGCATCGTAGCCTCGTAACCCGTATGCTTCAGCTAATACCATTGCAGAGTTGATGAGGCTTTCTGTGATTTCGATGACTTGGTATTCAGACCGGAGATCGCTTTTAAACTGATTACATACTGCGATCGCATCAGTAGCAATGATACTTCCACCACGCGATCGCCGTGTAATGGCAGCGACAATTTCAACACTAGTAATAGCAGCAATCAGTAGATCATTTTTTAGTCGCGGCTCAAATAAACTCAAAACCCATGCTGAACCTATCTCACTGACGTAGCGTTTGACCAGCGCACTGCTATCTAAATAATAAGCTGCCATCTAAACCTCATCTATGTTGAGAACCGTAGTTTTTGCCCTCACCCTAAATCCCTCTCCCAAGTAGGGAGAGGGACTTCTTTCCGGCTCCCCTTCTCCCAATATTGGGAGAAGGGGCTGGGGGATGAGGGTTTTTCTATTCATACAGAATTACGGTTTTCAACGTGGACGCAGTTTAGCAGCGTTCCTCAATGATTGTTTCAGAAACAGTTTTACCCTGTACCTGAATCAGTCGTTGTTTAGTTTGCTGAATATAAACTGGCTGCTTGAGTTGTTTTACCAACCCAGAAGTTAACAGCACTTTGTGAAATGTTGTCCGTTGAGTAACTTGTTCTTGCTCAACAATATATCTCTGGATAACCTGATTCAACTGCTGTAACTCCTCTGGCTCTAAAATTTCAAGCTGATTGAGGATTTGATTAAGAATTGCCTGTGGCATAGGTTTCTAGGTTTACCTGAGCTAGTTTATTTATTATTCTACGGTGGACATAACTTTACTTAGGGACTTCCAAGTTAAACAAATATCCCATCCATGCGGGACGCTCCGCGAACTTAGAGGCGCAAGGCCTTGCGCCCCTACAAATCTAGAAATAATTTGGGATAATTTATTTTTTGCAAAGTCCCTTAATCATTTGTGAAAAACTCATAGGGTAGCACAGCCAGCCATACTACCAAAGCATGGGTTGCATACCACTCTCCTACACCTTCTCTTTTGCTGCTGGCACAATGCCAAACTTATTTAAACCTGTATCGATTTCTCTAAGTGCTTTAAAATCTTCCTCTGGTAAAGGATAGCTGCTACTGCTGAACAAACCTCCACTGACAGGCTGCTTTTCCAAAAAAGAGAAAGCTTGGCGAAACTGATGCGCTTGCGCTTTAATCGGTGAATCAAAGTGGCAAGAAATAATCCACTCAAAGTCCCAACTTGCAACTTTATCAGCCCAGTCAATGGTTTCCTTCGGGGCGCGGTTGAGAATCAGTGTCTGTAAAATTGGTGCGACAAACAAACGCCCATTCCCTCGCAGGGCATCAAACGATCGCTGCCAATCTGACTGCCATTTAAAGGGATACAATCCAAAATAAGCTTTCCTTGAGCGTTCTGGGGCTTTCAAGGAATCTTGTAATACCTGACCCCATCGGCGTATATCTAATGCCCTTGGTTGAAAGTACAAAGCAAATAGACAGATGCGCTGCCAACCCTTACAGCGATTTGCCTGACTATCTACAACAAGATCAGAAGCATCATCCTTGGCATGGAATAATAAAGGATATCGATCTAAGAGAACGATCGCAGGTGGATCTTCTGGGATCGAAAGCACAGAATCTGTGACTAAAAGAGTATGCGATCGCTTGTGGAAAAAAGCAACTTCCGCAAACCTACCGGGGCCAAGTCCGATGGGGCCTAGCATTGCATAATCAAACTCGTCAGCAAAGGGAGTTTTGCTGCTATCTTCTGGAAGTACTTGAGTTCGTTTTGAGGGTAAACCAAGCCAGCTAAGGGGGAGATTTAGCGGGAAACTCCACTGATGCGGAGCCACAAACACCTGTGCAGTCGGAAAGTATCTGGCGAAGGGGCCAACGAAGACCTTGTGTTCTATACCAGAGATTGTTGGCAGGATGATGTACTTAATGTTGCCATGCTTTACCACCAACTCATTCACAAGTCTCATACACTCTGGGGTTGGTGCAACAGGCGCATAGACGAGAAGACCCCCAGTTTCCAGCTTCACAACAGTCATACGAATCGGTACAACAACGTAGAAAATGCCCTGAATCTGGTCAAAATTCCAGATTGTGTCTTTAAGCACTTCTTGACGAATTGTCTGCCGCCTACCATAAGGGTAGAGAGGCACAACAGGCCATAATCCCCAGGAAAAATCCTTTGGATAAATCTGTTGTGTATTGACTATGCGTTCATCAGCCACTCTGCAACCCCCTCCAAATTCCCAATACTCAAATTGTTTTTATTTGCTCTCCACGAAGTTGGAGTTTAGCAAATTGTTGAGATAATAATACCAATTTGTAATTCGTCATACCCTCCAAAGGTAAGAAGTAAGCTACGTAATTAGTAATTCGTAATTAAGAGGGGTTAGATTCATCGGGATTTTCAGCTTTGAATCTGTAGATTTTTTTTGCAAATTGTATAACCTAGCTTTTAACGAAACTAATAATCGACGTTGTAGAGGTGTAATATTTTAACTAATATCATATCCGCTTAATTACTTATTAAACCTGTAGAACCCCACCCCCGCCAAAGCTATGCTTTGTCTCCCCTCACCGTTCGGGCTACTGTGTACACACAAGTTTCTTGGACTGCAATGGCATTGCATTGACTAACAATGGTATTGCATCGACTAACAATGGCATTGCATCGACTGACAATGGTATTGCATCGACTGACAATGGTATTGTATTGACTAACAATGGCATTGCATTGACTAACAATGGCATTGCATTGACTAACAATGGCATTGCATCGACTGACAATGCTATTTCTCTCGTTCCCATACTTTGTATAACGAATGAGTTAAGCCTCATCAAGCTAGGTTTTTAGGACTTGTATATACACAGTAGGCTCTTCAGGAGGGGCTGGAGGTGGGGTGTATTGACTGTGGTTAGATAACTAATTATGCAGGGGGAGTAATTGAAGTTGAGATTAGTTCTCTAACATGCTCTGCGGAATCTTGTTGTAATGCTGATGCCGCGATCGCTGCACTCTCAACTATACTTAACCTAGCGATCGCCTGCTTGACTCCAGGTATACTTGGGGGATTTACGCTCAACTCATCCAGCCCTAAACCTAATAAAATTGGTGTTGCTAAAGTATCTGCTGCCAATTCTCCACATAATCCTACCGAAATCCCGGCTGTATGGGCAGCTTGGACAGTTTGCTGCACCATTCGCAATACGGCTGGATGTAGCGCATCAACCAAATTTGCCACGCTGGGATTAGTGCGATCGCTAGCCATGACATACTGACTCAGATCGTTAGTCCCGATACTAAAGAAGTCTACTTCCGCAGCTAATTGATCGGCGATCGCGACTGCTGACGGAACCTCCACCATAATTCCTACTTTCATCGCCGCATCAAAGGAAATACCAGCTTGATTTAGTTCAGTCTGCACTTCACCCAAAATTACCTTAGCTGCACGTACTTCAGTTACAGTCGCAATCATTGGCAACATGATTTTAATTTGGTGTCCAACACTAGCTCTCAAAATTGCCCGTAACTGAGTTTTGAAGAGTTCTGGATGATCTAAACAAAAACGAATTCCCCGCCAACCTAAAAAAGGGTTAGCTTCTGGAAACCCAACTTTGATATAGGGAAGTGGCTTATCACCACCGACATCAAAGGTACGAATAATTAGCGGCCGATTATCTAAAACTTGGGCGATCGCCTGATAGACTAATAATTGTTCTTCTTCAGTCGGGGCGCTTGTTCGGTTTAAATACAGAAACTCAGTGCGGAGTAGTCCCACACCTTCTGCACCGCTAGCCACAGCAACTTGCACATCATTTATACTACCAATATTGGCGAAAACGCTAACTTGCCGACCATCACGAGTAATCGCTGGCTGATGTGCCGTAGCTCGTGCTTCCTGTTGGGCAGTTTGCCAAGCTGATTGCTTTGCTGTCAGTAAATCCAGGATATCCGATCCTGGTTCTACCCAAGCTCTGCCACTTTCACCATCAAGTGCCATTAGTGTACCATCAGCCAAGTGCAACACCTGGGCATCCACTCCCAAAACTGCGGGAATACCCAACGTCCGGGCGATAATTGCACTGTGGGAGGTGGCGCTACCAGAAGTAGTACAAATTCCCAACACTTTGGTTGGATCTAGTCCAGCCGTATCTGAGGGGGTTAAATCAGTCGCCACCAAAATCGCAGGTTCTTCAAGATGCAGGTTAGCCGCAGCATTCCCAGCTAGTAATCGCAGCACTCTTTGTCCGACATCTACAACATCGTCAACTCGCTCTTGCAGAAAAGAATCCTCAAGTGCGCGGTAGGAAGTCGCTACTTCATCGACTACAGCTTGCCAAGCTGCTTCAGCATTTATATGGTTATCTAAAATGCGCTGATGAGCCGCTGACAACAGTACTGGATCTTCTAAAAATAGTAGTTGCGCATCGAAGATGGCAGCTTCAGCGTCACCAATTTGCAGAGATGCTTGTGAGAAAACTGCTTGAATTTCTTGTCTGGCGGTGTGGATTGCTGTTTGTACTCGTTGCCACTCTGCATCTGGATCGTCTACGTGATATTCCGTAATCGCAACGTGAGTGGGTTGATAATGAACAACAGGTGCGATCGCTACTCCACCAGAAGCTGCAATTCCCGAAAGTTCGCCGTAAGTTGTTGGTGTAACTTCATGGTGAAATGCTGGTGGAGAATTCAAAGCAACATTATCTTCACCAAAGTTATTTGCGAATAATCCCTGTAATGCTGCCAGCGCCTCATCTGCATCAGAACCAGTGGCAGTAATCAGCAGTTCGTGTCCTTGACGCACCCCTAAAGTTGTAACTTGGTTAATACTGTCACCCCTGACTAGCTCAGTATTTCTCGTTAAATTCCGTACCAGAATTTGGGATTGAAACCGGGCTGCGGTTGCTACAAACTGCGCTGCGGGGCGGGCGTGTAATCCTAAACGATTGCTCACAATCAGCCGGATTTCTGGCGTTGGCGATTCTATATTGGTCGTTATTGGGCTGACAACTGACAATGGGCTGCTAACTACACCCAATTGAGTTGCTTTTGCCAGGAGTGCGCCGCGTGCTTCCGCCATCACTTGGTGAATATCTCTACCAGCCGCCGCCGCCACTACAGCAGCGATCGCGCCTTCTACTAGAGGTGCTTCACACAAATACACTTTCTCCTGCTGTGCTTCTGGCAAAAACTCGATTGCCATTTCCGCACTCAGCAAAGCACTACCTAAATCCATTAACACCAAGACACCATCATCAGAAAAAACAGAAGCGATCGCCTCATAAACCTGAATCGGATCTGTACCCAATGGATTTTCAGGATCTTCAATACCTGCTGCAACAGCAATGGTAACTTGGCCTTGAACCATCTGTGCGGCGAGTTCCTGCACACCCAAAGCTAGTTGTTTACTGTGAGAAACGATAACAATTGCGATCGCGGCCACACCGTCAACCTTGTTGAGAGGTTTGCGTTTAGCTAGTTATCCATTTCATTTTCCCATTTTGCTACAATTGCAACTCTCCGAAAATATTCCGGTCTTTCCAGCTATAAATACGAATTAAAATAGCCTTCTTTTACGGAAATACGTGGTGTCCACTCATAAACTTCATCGCTAGCAGTACGGGAAGAAATGTTTTGGATAAGTTTGTTCCCATCGTACAACTTAATCGAGACATCACCATCAAAATTATCCTGCCACAATATTAAAAAAGGTTGATCCTTTTTCGGAAGTACTTTACCAACTGGCCGATCGAGATTTTTGGCGCAACCTTATGAAGCATTAGAGGATACAATACCTCAACGTCAAAAGTTGATGAAATACATAAAACAAATGCCAATACATAGCCGCTTAAACCTCCCCACATTAAAAGCTATAAAATCTTGTAGTTCCGCGATCGCATGAAATGTTATTCCCTCTGTTGACTGTTGGCGCGATACTGAGAGTGCAAGTGTGGCAGTTTGTAAATGCTGGCTTATGATTGTCCTTTATTAGACTTTCATTTCCCTACGTATTATCTTGTAGTCTTGTTCAAAAATCAAATAGGAGTCCGATATTAATTACGTAGCTATCAACTCAGAATCGATTTCCGACGGCGCACTATCTTGGACTAGCGATCGCGTTTCGCCGTTGCGCTGGAGGATACCGCCAATCATTCCCAACAAGGCATTCACCTTGCGAGTTCGCCACATATCTACAAGTTTTTCTACCTTAGTCGCAGACATCCGTCGCATCATCGCTTCGTAGAGATAAGCAGCATGTCCAGTTTCATCTTGGGCAATACAAAGCATTCCTAACTTCAAATTCCGAGCGGTTGGCTCATTATCAGGTAATACTTTCGCCATTCGCGCAAAGTCTTTACTAGCATCTAACTCCAGAATGTATGTGCTAGCCATAAACACATCCCAATCAATCACAGCCGGTTTTAGCTGTTCTTGGGTGTAGCCTTCAAAAAATGCTGCGAAAAAGGGACTACGCTGTTGTGATTTTTTTGTAGATGTAGTTTGGGGTTGATGCTTGAAATCTATAACTTGTTTATTTAGCTGTTGTAAGGCGTGGGCAAAAATTTGACCATGCCTAGTTTCATCTGATGCATGTTTTGCTAGTTTTTCGGCTAACCATGTATCGCCTTCTTTAGCTGCGCGATCGCTAAGTGCGGATAAAAATGGCACAGAGCCAGATTCCGCCAACTGAAACCCCGCAAGGATGTTGGGACGGGTTTTAGAATCACGAATTTGAGCAGCAGAGTAATAGGCAAAAACACTTGAACCAGCTAGATGCAAAAGGTTAGTCAAGAAGTTCATCAGAAATTACCGCTGACAATTGGAAGGTTACAATTCTTATACTAATCCGTATTTTCTATTTGGTTGCCGCCAGAAGGTCTTATACCATTTCTTTGTGAGGCTGCGCCAAACCCTTTTAACTTCTTTCTTTCTTTCTTTGTGTCCTTTGCGGACTTTGCGGTTCGTTTTTCTTTCTTGCACTTAAATGTGGTTTAGCGCATTCTTCATACAGAATTGGTATTACCATTTGGAATTTGGAATTACCTGTGGAACTATGCCAACAGTTAACAAATATATCTTTGTATTTTGCTAATATCATCCCACAGAGGTAATGCAGGTAAGTTTGGATGGAGAAATTAACTAAACCAGTGCGATTTTGGCTTTGTGCAACTATCATAATTTTGAATTTGATCGGCTGCGATCGCTTTATCGGTAATTCTGGAGAACCAGTTGAGCGAGTCAGTGATGGCGATACTTTAGTAGTGAAAGATACCGACGGCAAAAATTTAACCGTGCGCTTTGCTTGTGTAGATGCGCCAGAGATAGCTCATACTAATAAAGAAAAGCAGAGTAAACGCATTAGCGATCGCAATCAATTTACTTGGGGTGTGAAAGCACGAGAACGGGTGCAACAACTGGTGCAACAAGGAGGCTCGCGCGTGACTTTGAATATCACCGATAGCGATCGCTATGGGCGTAAAATTGCCGAAGTCCGTTTAAAAAATGGCACTTTTGTACAACAGGTATTGTTGCAAGAAGGTTTAGCAAAAGTGTATCGTCCCTATTTAAACAAGTGTCCTAGTAAAGACTTAGTTCAAAAAGCTGAAACTGAGGCGAAGGCACAACGGCTCGGCGTTTGGAGCGATACTAAATTTATAAATCCTTGGGAATATCGCAGCCTATATAAAAAGTAGAAACTCTAACTGTTTCTAATTGAATGCACAACATTTTTTGGCATTGCATACTTGCGATATAATTTAGCAACTTCCAAAATTCCCCCCTGTCTCCCTTACTCCTCTCCCCAAGTTTGCAGTTGCAAATAAACGAGTACCAACGTTGCTGCTAATAACACAGTTGCTCCTGCTGCTGCATAACCAAAATCAAATTGACCAAAAGCCTCTTGGTAAATGTAGTAAACCAGCAGATTAGTCGAATTCAGTGGCCCGCCGCCAGTCATCACATAAATTTGCTCAAAACTCCGCAATGTAAAAATTGCGGTAGTGATGATTGCAAATATGACAGTCGGGCGCAATCCGGGCAAAGTAATATACCAAAATTGTTGCCAAGCATTTGCTCCATCCAAATCTGCTGCTTCATAACGACTGGGAGGAATTGTTTGCAACCCTGCTAAAAAAACCACCATATTGAAACCCAGTTGTTTCCAAATACTCATTAAAATAATTATCGGCATTGCCCAAAATGTATCTCCTAACCAGGGTATGTCTGAAATACCAAAAAAAACTAAAAGTCCGTTAACTGGCCCTGATGTCTGAAACAGCCAGCGAAATCCCAAACCCGCTGCCACAATTGAAATAATTGAGGGTAAAAAATAAGCACTTCGCAGGATGCCTCGCAAGGGAATGGAGCGGTTTAATAGTACTGCCAATCCCAAGGAGATAACTAAACTGGGAATGATGGTGGCAACCGTAAAATAAAAGGTGTTACCCAGAACTTGCCAGAAGTCAGGGTTGAGTAGTAAGCGCCAATAGTTTTTTAAGCCTATCCAATAAATACCTTTTAAAGTGAAACTACCAGCAGTGAAACTGAGGTAGAACAAATAGGCAATCGGCCAAATGATAAAAACACCGAGCAAAATTAGTGCTGGTGTGAGAAAAATCCAGGCTGCTACTGTATCGTTATCCAACCACGACTTAGTATATATTTTTGGCATCTATAATTTTTCCTCTTAGCTGTTATGACCCTCCGCCCTGATTCTACCCTTAGCTTGGTTTCTCCTATTATTAGCGATCGCTTGGGTAAGCTTTTGGTTTATAATTATCTCTAGTTGGAGTCTTTACTTAAACATCGCTATTTTTCTGCAAACTCAAACCAATCCCAAATGCAATTTTAACGCTGCATCAATTAGTACCATCATATCTTCGTTTAAACTACCCAATACTTCACCAGTAATTCGTTGCTTAGAAATTGTTCGCACTTGCTGCGCCTGTACTTTTGAAGGCTTCGTTAAACCACTAACTTCTGGATTAAGTAGAACTTCAAAGGGATAAACACGGCTCACATTAGAAGTAATCGGTAAAATTGTCACAGTAGTAGCAGCACTATTACTTATATCATTACTGACAATTAGCACCGGACGACGTTTACCCATTTCTGAACCCATCGTCGGGCTAAGATTTGCGTAATAAATATCACCACGTTTCATCTGTTAAACCATCTGCTACTGTCACATTCCAATCGTTATCAACTTCAGCAGACGCTTCTCGGTAAGCTACCTCTAATTCTCGGTTTCGCAGCAATTCTAATGCTTCTTCAATTACTTGAGAACGAGATTTACATCCTTTATTTTGCTTGTAGTTTTCGACAAACTCCACTAAAAACGGTGGCAAGGAAATAGAGAGTTTTTCTACATTCATCTTCGTACCAATTAGTAGCAAAAATAATTCCTACTAATATACTAGCTTAATCTCAAAGCCAAGCAGGTGCGATGCCTACGGCGGTAAACTACGCACTTTCCCACAGGCGATCGCTTGCGTAAGCTCTTGGTTCATAATTTGATCCATTCTGTTTTTTGAAAAAAATTAGATCGTTCCGCTACACTGAAAAACGATAAAGAAAAGAAGGGCAGAGGACAAGAGAGCTAGGTATAAAGGGCTAAAGAGTCCTCCCAACCGCGCAGACAACACGAAAACCAACACTGCCGTTGATACCGTCGCGCCCCGCCCAATCGTTGAAGAGGCGGGACGCAAAACGGCAGAGTCCAGGAATCTCGAACCAAGAACCGCCTCGCAGCATCCGATTTTAATTATCATTATCTATCCATGCACTTCCATCACTGGGCACTCCTTTGAGTAGGTTGAGCAGGGCTTGGCCGTAATCTGAGATTCAATCGCGGCAATATCTCCATCCATAAGTTCTAATTGCTGCTGGGTTTGCCGTACTCAGGGGAAACTCCTGTCGCAGTGCCGTTGTAAACTCCTGCTGATATATTTGCAGGTTTTGCTCATGCGTCTTAAACCGTGCAGTCACTAGTGCCTCAATCGATATCGTGTCCTCATTGCGCAGCCCCAAAATTTGCTGGAGATTTTGCAGCTCGTGGCGATCGCTATCGGTAATTGTCTCGTCTTGCTCCAGTAGTTCAGTAAACACCCGCTGATACTGCTGGAGTTTTTCGCGGAACTCGTTGCGGTAAGGTTCTAATATATCATCTTTGATCGCCTTCGCCTCAGTTGTCTTCAATCCCAAGCGAGTCCTCTGATAATCTAATGTGCGACGACCAACAAGGGAAATTTCGCCTCGATGAATAAATCGCGCTACCTCCTTACAATATCGCTGTCTAGGATCGCCTGGAGCCACCTTTGCCAGTCGAATTTTAAAGCCTTCTCGAATTGCATAAATTTCCGGCTTCATCGCCGATTGAAGTTCTCGTACCTTCTGACTGGCGTATTCATGGAGTTCATCAATGGAGATAAATTCATCTTGATTTTTTAGCAGGGTAATATCTGACGCAGCAAATCCGCCCATCTCAGTATGCAGCAGTACCTCGCACACTGCCTCTACATCTCTAACTGCACTGGGTAACGGGTTCAGCCCCGGCTCATACGCTACCTTCGCCATTTAACTCACCTATGCTGCGATCAAATCCTGTGCGGTTTTAATCTCTGTGTTGTTCCCTTCATACCAAGTATTAAAATATCACATATATCAATTGGACGAGTTATGAGCTAAATCTTTACCCACGACTTAGTATATATTTTTGGCATCTATAATTTTTCCTCTTAGCTGTTATGACCCTGTGCCCTGATTCTACCCTGAGCTTAATTTCTCCTAGAATTAGCAATATTTGCCAACAAATCGCCCCTTTAAAACTGGGAATTATGGCTTCTGGGAATGGCAGCAATTTTGATGTAGTTGCCGAAGCTATCCAAGATGGGCAGCTAAATGCCCAAATTCAAGTTTTAATTTACAATAACCCCTCGGCGAAAGCAGCCGTCAGAGCAGCTAATAGAGGTGTAGAAACTGTCTTATTAAATCACCGCAACTATCAAAACCGAGAAGAGTTTGATGAGCAAATTGTGCAGACATTGCAGCGCTATGATGTGGAATGGGTGATTTTAGCAGGTTGGATGCGATTGTTAACATCAATTTTCATTGATGCCTTTCCTGAGAGGATTATAAATATCCATCCAAGTTTGTTACCTAGTTTCAAGGGAATCCATGCTGTAGAACAAGCCTTGGCATCTGGGGTAAAAATCACTGGTTGTACAGTGCATATAGCTTGTTTAGAAATGGACAGTGGGCCAATATTAATGCAAGCCGCAGTACCAGTACTGCCCGATGATACAGCAGAAACACTCCACGCCAGGATTCAAATTCAGGAACATCGAATTTTACCATTAGCGATCGCTCTAGCAGCTTATTCGTCAAAAGTTACACTAAGCTTGTCGTAAAAATACATATATCAAGTAGGGGCGCACATCTAGCTGTGCGCCTCTACTATTCATCAGAGTTAGCTTCAGCAGTTTGATACGCTTGTAGGAGCCTAGCATGATCGAGAGTAAATCCTACTTGCATCGCTATCTGGGTAAATAAATCAATCTCAGATTGTTGCCAATCACGGGGTTCAGAACACTGATGTGCAATTAACAAGCCAAATAGCTGCTCATCTTTAATAATTGGTGCTACTAAATTTGCTTTCACACCAAAAGATTCGAGCAGTTTAATGTGACAATCAGCCAAACTAGACTCATAAATGTTGTTGATTGCCATAACGCGACCAGACTGGTACTTTTCTACATAGCCTTGAGTGAAACAGGGGTCATGGATTTTAGATCGCAAAACTTTGGGATAACCTGGAACCACTGATTCAGCAATGATAATTCCAAACCAATTAGCGTAAAAGCTATAAACTAACACTCGGTCAGTACTCAGTGCTTTGCGAACCTCTTCCACTGTGGTTTTGATGACATCCTCTTCGTTAAGTGATTGGCGAATTTTGCGGATAATATCCACCAATAACTGACTTCGCATCCTTTCAGCTTCGATTCGTTGCAGCAGCCTAGCATGGTCGAGAGCAAATCCCACTTGCATCGCTATCTGGGCAAATAAATCAATCTCAGATTGTTGCCAATCACGGGGCTTGGAGCACTGATGTGCAATTAACAAGCCAAATAGCTGCTTATCTTTAATAATGGGGGCTACTAAATTTGCTTTCACAGCAAAGGATTCGAGTAAGCTAATGTGACAATCAGCTAAACCGATTTCATAAATGTTGTTTATGGCTAGAACGCGACCAGACTGATACTGTTCTACATAGCCTTGACCAAAACATGGGTCTCGGATTTCAGCTTGCAAAACTTTTGGGTAAGTGAGAACAACTGATTCGGCAATCACAATTCCAGACCAATCAGCGTTAAAACTATAAACCAGTACTCGGTCAGTACCCAGTACTTTACGAACCTCTTCTACGGTGGTTTTCAGGACATCCTCTTCGTTAAGCGATTGGCGAATGCTGCCGATAGTATCCGCCAGCAACCGACTTTGCACACCTTCAGCATCGATTCGTTGCAGAAGTCTTGCATGGTCGAGAGCAAATCCCACTTGCATCGCTATCTGGGCAAATAAATCAATCTCAGGCTTTTGCCAATCACGGGGTCTGGAGCATTGATGTGCAATTAATAAGCCAAATAGGTGTTCATCTTTGAGAATGGGGGCGACCAAATTTGCTTTGACAGCAAAGGATTCGAGCAGGTTAATGTGACAATCAGTCAAACCGGCTTCATAAATGTTATTTGTGGCTTGAACGCGACCAGACTGATACTTTTCTATATAGCCCTGAGTGAAACAGATGTCTTGAATTTCGGTTCGCAAAACTTTTGGATAACCTGGAACCACTGATTCGGCAATCACAGTTCCAACCCAATTAGCGTTAAAGCTATAAACCAGCACTCGGTCAGTACTCAGTACTTTGCGAACTTCTTCTACGGTGGTTTTGAGGACATCCTCTTCGTTGAGCGATTGGCGAATGCTGCGGGTAGTTTCTATAAATACCTGAGCTCGATCTGCCTTTGAATCTACCTGTTTTAGAAGCCTAGCGTAGTCAAGAGCAAATCCCACTTGTATAGCTATGTGAGCGAACAAATTAATCTCAGACTGCTGCCAAAAGCGAACTCTAGAACACTGATGTGCAATTAATAAACCAAATAGCTGCTTGCCTTTGAGAATCGGTGCTACTAAATTAGATTTGACAGCAAATTGCTCTAGCAGCTCAATATCACCATCACTGAGATTGGCTTGATAGATATCATCAATAGCCCGGATGCAACCATTCTGATATTTTTCTATATATCCTGCCTCAAACCCAGTGTTAGAGACTGTAACCCCTAACATTTTCGGTAAACCAGGTGCTACTGATTCGGTGATAAAGGTTCCATTACAGTTGGAGTTGAAGCAAAAGATGGTTACGCGATCGATGCTTAAAGCTTTACGAATTTCTTCTGAGGTAGTTTTGAGAACATCTTCTTCATTGAATGATTCTCGAACCCAGCGGGTAATTTTTATCGATAGCTGGGAGTAATCAGCTTCAGCTTCTTTTTGTTGTAGCAAACCCGAAATCATCTCTGTGAATAAGTTTATGTTACTCTCTAACATCACTAATTCATCTTGGCTAGCGATGAAAGATTGAGTAAACTCACTATCTGGACGTAGCTTATTTTTGATAATATTAGAAGTTGCAGCAGCCTTGCGGACTCGATTAATAACTCGATTTGCCACAAAAACAGCGATCGCACCTGCTAAAATTGCTGTCACTCCCATACCAGCTAACAAGAGTGACAATTCTCTTTGTAGAGCAAGTTCACTTTCTGTTAAACTTTTTGTACTCTCAAGTCTTACTTGCGGAATTTCTGTATTAATTAAATTAGTGCCATAGTTGTAAGTAGCTGTTCCAATTGCAACTACAGGCAGCACACTAATACTTAGTGCCCAAACTATTGCTTTAGTCTTTAAACTCCATTTTTGTTGCCAGAGTCTCTGTTGACGATTTCGTTTTGCTTGGTTTTGAGAAAAAGACTGACTCATAAATGAAACCTGGATTGCTGCAATTGAGAATCAAGTAAATAACCTCACCACCAAATTCTACACAAACCTTATTAAATAAGGACTGGCTTTCAGGAGTATTTTGAAGCACTAATCTTCTAGGTCATGTCCCATAATGTTTTTATTTCCTTTAAACTCGAAAAAATTGGATCTGATTAACAGGTTTGTCAACAATTTTATGGCGATCGCTTGGTTAGAATATCTTATTTTCTCATTAGGAGTTCTGGTTTTCTAACAAGATAGCCAAACAATCTTTATTTTTTAACCAGAGTTTTACAGACTTCTTGCAGTTACCCTTGCCCGTAATATCATGTTCGCTTGATTACTTACAGCAGTTTTCAAGTAGATGAGGTACAAAATGCAGGACTCACGTATCAGACACAAAGAGTTTCTACCTCCTGCCTCAAAACCTGTAACTTTGTACTTCATGCAAAAGAAAGCTGCTGTATAAATTCTTCTAACTCCTAACTCCATAGCCTAATCTGCAATTAACTCTACTGCATCTCGTCCATCACAATTTTGTAAGTAAACTTTGACAATTTCTTCTTTAGCTGTAGGCAACTTCTTGCCAATAAAATCTGGGTGAATTGGTAATTCTCGATGGCCTCTGTCTACTAACACAGCTAAACGAATCACCTCTGGTCTACCATAATCGTTGACTGCGTTCAAAGCAGCGCGAATCGTCCGTCCTTTGAAAATCACATCATCCACGAGTACAACCGTTTTCCCGGTAAGGTCAAAAGGAATTTCGCTTTTCGTTGGAGTCCGCAACCCAATTTTGTCAAGGTCATCTCGATAAAATGTAATGTCCAAAGCACCAACTGACACTGCTACATCTTCGAGCGTCTCAATCTGACGCGCCAATAATTCGGCTAATAACGCACCCCTAGTATAAATACCAAGAAGCACCAGTTGAGACAAATCACGCGTCCTTTCGACAATTTGAGAGGCAAGGCGAGTCAAGGTACGACGGATTTCTTCAGATGAGAGAATTTCAACTACTTTGGCAGACATAGCGAGTCATAAGTTAGGAGTGATAAGTTAAGAGTTAAGAGTTTTTATTCTTAACTCCTGTACAGACGCGATTAATCGCGTCTCTAACTTTATATTTACAATTACCTATTTGCGAGCATTAAGAATATAGCGATCGCTATCCCTAACCATAGCAAAAAACAATATCGAGTCAGCTGTAAAGCATTCTGAATAGAACTTGTAGTAATGGCATAAATAGCATCTCCTAGCAGTGGTTTGTACTTAGCTACCCCCCGATACCAATTTGTACCCCCCATCTGCACACCTAAAAATGCCGCATAGGCGCACTCACTCCAGCCAGAATTGGGACTAGGATCGTTAATTGCATCCCGACGACAAATTTGCCAAATATGCATCGGTTTACCCGATAGCAGCGACAGAGTCACCACTGTTAACCGACAAGGTAGCCAAGTCAAACAATCTTCTAACCGCGCACAGAACCATCCTAAATAAGTATAGGGTGCTTCCCGATAGCCCACCATTGAATCAAGAGTACTGCTGGCTTTATATGCTAAAGCCAAGGGAGTTGGCCCCACAACTGGTATAAAGACACCAACAATTGCATAAAAAAGCGGAGCCATCACCCCATCGGTGGCATTTTCTGCAACCGTTTCTAAAATGGCTCGTGAAATTTCTGCTTGTGAGAGGTTTTGCGTATCTCGACCAACGTAATTACTTAAAATCTTCCGAGCCTTCTCCAAATCTCCGACTGTTAAAGGTTGTAAAACAGCCTCCGCTGCTGCTCGCAAACTTCTGCCAGCAAAACAACTAGCCAAAAGAATGCTATCTATTGCAATTCCTAAGAGTGGATGAACCCATCTGGCAATTTGAATAATCAAAAAGCCAACAAGACCGCTACCAATTATTAAGATAATACCTAGTAAAATTCCAGCTAGGCGTTGTGTTAGAGAATTTTGACACAAGTGGAGAAAAAACTTGGTCAGGCGAGAAATTACCCACCCCATAACTTGCACTGGATGGGGCCAATCCCAAGGATCGCCAATTAAATAATCTAAAAATGCCGCAATTATTAAGATATAGATATTATTAGTCATAAATCACGAGTCAAGGGTTAAAAGTCAAGGGTCAATATTTCGACTATTGACTCTTGACTAAACCACAAAACTAGCTTCTTCTCCAAGGGAAGCTTGCCAACTTCGAGCATCGTAATAAAGGTCTGCCAGAGTAATACTGTATAAAGCTTCTTTAACCTTTTGGTTGAGTCTCTGCCAAAGGCTAAACGTTACCCAATCTTCAGCTTGTGTAGGTGCTGGGGTGTGATGAGGTAAATGGCTAGTTTCGCCAACAGCTTCTAAAATTTGTCCTATAGATATTTGTGCAGGCTCTCTTGCCAATTGGTATCCGCCGATGCTACCACGAATTGATTTCACTAAAGATGCACGACGCATTTCTATTAGTAGTTTTTCGAGGTAAGGAGCTGGAATATCTTGGCGTTTAGCGATCGTTCTCACAGATACAGGCCCATATCTTGGTTGTAAACTCAAATCTAGCAACGCCTTCACACTATAGTGTCCTCTGGTAGTTAATTTCATTTTGGCAAGCTTTGTTGTTTGTCCTTTGTCTTCGTTAGCACTGCATCTCCCTGAAAAGAAATTCTGATAGTTGGCTTCCGACTCTTAGACTTCTTTAGTTTGTCGTTTCTAAATAACCAATGACTAATTACCAATGACCAATGACTAAGGATCAGTTTTGCTTATCATTCTGTGACTCAGTTCTCATCCTTAAGAAATAGACAACTTTTAGAGCGTTAGTTTAGAAAACTTAAAACTTATATAGTCTAGCAGTAATTCACAAATTATATATATAGTTATCAGCATTGCCAGCATTTTCTAAAATAGATTGTCTTGGCAATATTGGTAATGGCATAACAATTGTGCATCTGAGTGTAATATACTTGGCTAGGTTGAGATAAAAACTAAAGGATTATGTTCCTGTTAGCTCAACCTCAGCTAAAATAAAATCGATTCAAACACTTCAAACATTCATTTTCGACCTAAGTTGATGCCTAAACAGAAAAAAATTGAACCCCTACTCGGCGAAGAACTGCTCAAAAAAGTCAAAGAGCTAGAAAACGAGAGCAAAGAAGACAAAGCCAAGAAGTGCGGCTACTATACCGTGACCAAAAATGGTATAGAGCGCGTCAATATGATGAAGTTCTTAAATGCCCTAATTGATGCTGAAGGCATTCAGTTAGACAGTACACCCAGTGCTAATGGGCGTGGTGGACGTAGTGCTAGCTATAGAATTAGTGTGCAATCGAATGGTAACTTACTTATAGGTTCAGCTTATACAAAACAGATGAATCTTAAACCAGGAGATGAGTTTCTGATCACTTTAGGCAAAAAGCACATTCGTCTGAGACAGGTAGATCCAGAAGATCGCGAAGATGATGAAGCCATAGAAGCCACGGCTTAATAAATGGTCATTAGTCAATTGTCCGTTGTCATTTGTCCTTTGTCCTTTGTGAAAAACAATGACTATAAACAGTCATTAGTCAAGTGTCATTTGTCCTTTGTGAAAAATAATGACCAATGACTAATGACCAATGACCAATGACCAATGACTAATGACTATATCTGTAGTGGGTAAGACTGGTAATAGTGGCGAAGTGCCTTGCGTGTTACTGCTAAATTACAGGTTAATGCAATTTGCTCTTTTTCTAATAAACCTAAAATGCGATCGGGTTTATCTCGTGCTACCACTGGTAATTGATGTAAACCTCGAAGACTCATCCGGTCTAATGCCTCAGATAAAAGTTCATCTTGCCATGCATAGAGAATTTCAGTAGTACAAATGTCTATGAGGGTTTGACTAGATAAATTATCTGGAATTTCAGTTAGGGAATTTGGGTATGTTTGCCAAATAGCAAGAGCACGGTTAATATCTTCCAAAGAAAGTATACCAACTAATTGTTCTGCTTGATCAAATACTAAAGCACTACGAACGCGATCGCGGATCATTTCCACAGCTGCATCTAATACTCCCAGGGTTGCAGGTAACTTTTTGGGACAAGGGTACATGGCATCTTCTACCAAAATTTGCTGCACAATTTCCGCTTGTTCATCTTTCAATTCCGAAAGCCCAATCTGTTGTAGATTAGAGTTAGAGTTAAAAGTTGGTTTAATCCTTTCTACTAACCAAACACTCAAACCTACAGCTGCCATCAACGGTAAAACAATTCGATAGTCGCGGGTTAATTCAAACAGCATCAAAATAGACGTTAACGGCGCTCTCACACTAGCAGCCAGCACTGCTGCCATTCCCACCATTGCGTAAGCTGGAGGAGCCGCCATTTGATCGCAAATTGTCGGGAATGCTACGGCTAACATTTTGGCGTAAGCCGATCCAAAAGAAGCACCTAAAAACATTGCTGGTGCGAACAAACCACCGATGAAACCGCTACCCGCACTAATTGCAGTCATCAATAACTTCACCACCAACAACACCACCAATAAGTAGAGTGGAAACTCCACATCTTGAAGCATTGCTTCTACAGTTTCATAACCGACACCCAGAATTTGGGGGAAGTGCAAAGCAACAGCGCCAATAATTGCACCGCCAATAATTGGATGAATTGGCTGAGGAATTCGTCCCAAAAAATCAAAACCTGGAACCTTCCCAGCAAAGCAGGCTTTTGCTAAACGAATTGATTGAGTATAAGCTAAAGAAACTAAGCTGGCCCCTAAACCCAAACCAAGATAAAGAGGTAATTCCAAAGGACTGCGAACTTGATAAACAGGTAAATCAAAAGCAGGTTGTGCCCCCAAACAAATTTGGGCAATTAATGCTGCTACCACCGCCGCTAGCAGCACCACACTGACAGCAGAAGTAGCAAAAGATGTAGCTCCTATCACCACCTCTAGGGCAAAAAAGACTCCAGCGATGGGAGCATTAAATCCCGCCGCCAGTCCAGCCGCCGCGCCAGCACCCAATAGCAAACGTTGTCGTTCTTGAGATACATTGAGGATCACAGAGAACAACATTCCAAAATTTGCGCCAATTTCCACACTCGGCCCCTCTGGCCCCAAAGAAGCACCACTCCCCAAAGAAACAGATGCAGCCAGCATTTTTGTCACTGGTCGCAGTGGTCGCCTAATCTCTGTTCCCTGAGAAGCGGCGATTAGAGATGAAAGTCCAGGGCCAAAGTCTTGAGTACGCCAACGCAGCAAGCCAACAATTAATCCCCCAAGGGTAGGAACGCAAGCTAAAGTCCAAGCACCCCAGACGCCAATTTGACCCATTAAATTTTCTAGCATCAGCTGGTGAATTAGCTGAATTAAATAATGAAAGGTAACTACACCCATAGCAGTACCACCGCCAATGAGCATGGCTAAAAACAGCACAACTGTTTCTGGGGATGGTTGAAAACGATTAATTAGGTGAGCTAGATGAGCGGAAGGTGTAGGAAAGGCAGGTTGTTCCGTTACCTTCCTTAGTTGAGTGGGAGGCAAGAGAGTCATTAAGAGGCGGGGTAAATGTAAGAAAAAATTTAAATTTTTATCTGTTACTTATCATTGTGAGCCATTATTTAGCAACCGGACAAGTAGACTTTATTTGCTTAACTTACAAGGCTTTAGCTCAAAATGTCATTGTGCAAAATTTTTGTGGAGAGAATGGTCAAATGAGAGAGAATTATTATTTAAGGGTCAGTGATACCTAAATTAGGTGTAGCTGCGGTTAGTGGGGTGCGAGCGATCGCCAACGCTATTTTTTCTAGAGACAACAAAGTTTTTTCGGCTGGGTGGACGCACCCGTAAACATTAACTATGAGTCATCCTTGCTTAAATCTAGCTATACTCGTGTTGCGACCATTAAGCCATCCTTGGTAGTAATAGAATGTATGTATGATTGATGCCTGATGTTAGATCGTACATTGATCCCAATTCAATATAGCTATGGTTATAGAGCGAGAAATGGACTAGGCGGACGAGGTAAATGAATATACACACTTTTGATAATCATTATGTTACTTGCCCAATTTGCCAAAGAAATGCTACGCCAAAACCAGTTAAAACGCGCATGGGCTTGTTTTGCTGTCCCTATTGCCAGGAAAGGCTAGTAGTTTGCCAAAGTGGTCATTATGTCCGCGATCCGTTTACTTGGAGACAATTGATGATGTCTTCCTCGCTACGTCGTCAAAGCCGACCTTTAGCGAGGATTATCAGAGATTTTGTCCTACTCAAGCGTCCTATGGTAGCCTTGGCTGTAGGTAGTGCCATTTTTTTTGGTGCGATCGCTTTGACCCAAGAAAAGACAAGTTACGATCGCCAAATACTTCCCACAACAGAAAAAGTTAATGAACCAGGAAACAAATCCCAGTAAATCGATTACTTTGGTATAAATCAAATTCTACTTTGATTTTTGTAATATTATAACTAAATACTTTTATAAAACCGTGTCTTATTGCCCCAAATAGGACACGGTTTTATATTATGTCCCTTTAAAGACCGATCGCCTATTAGACATTTAATGAAATTAAATATGGGTTATCCATAACTCTTGTAAAGATGTAGCACTGCTACGTCTTTACATTTATTTTTAGTCGTATCTATATGTGTTGTGTCTGTTTATCAACTATTGGAGTTGATGACACTCACCATCGCTTAAATTGGGTTCCAGATTTTACCAACACACGGGTAGTTGAATATACTTTTGGTTGGTTAGGACGCTATCGACGCCTGAGTAAGAATTACAAACTAAGTAGGTTGGTGTAAAAATTCGTCGTTGGGATAAGCTAAGAGCCAGGAGCCAGGAGCCACGAGGGAAGAGGGTTTTAGCCTAGTTTATCTTTGTTTACATAGTTTGGTTTTATTATGCCAACTTACTTGTTGCCAGAGGTAATGAGTTAATAATTTATGCAGCTAGAGTGCGACTAGTACTCTGTCATATCGCCTCTTGAGTATTATTTAAACTCTCAAACCGCGTCTTTATGTTTACTTTACAAATCAAATTTTATTATCTACCTTTAAATAATTAGGATAAATTAAAAAAAATGTAAAATTTCTGGCGTTCAGTACATTTAACTACACACTCCTCTCACTCATTGACTTTTAAAGCATGAATGACAATCAACGAATTATCCACCTAACCGAGATTTCTGCACTCGATTTCCCGGCTGACAATAATTATAAGTATAAATGCCATTTGCAGGTAGTTTCCGAAGAGGGACAAAGCTTGTTAGAAAGGGATCTGCTGAACCGTACGCAACCCAGTTGGTTGGTAGATTTGAAAAACAAGGGAGACTGCACGATCGCCATTACTCTGCGTTACCGGGAAGGGGACATTACTCAACCTTGGCAGGATGCTGGAACAGTTGCATTTGCCACCCAGGAGTGCCTGAATGGAGAGCGCAGCGCCGAGTTAGAATTTCCGATTACAACTTGGAACCAGGCACCCCAATTGAAGTTGAAAACTCGCCTGACTCAGAGTAGCACTGAGGGAAGTAGCAGCAGCTTTACAATCTTGGGGAATCAGAACGGTACTCGCCGCACTCACAGCAAAGGGACTCACACAGAGGGCGAGTTCGAGATGCCAGAATCTGTTCCTCTCTCGCCCCAAGAAGAAGTGATTGTCAAAGACGCTTGGAACAAGCTGCGGGCGTGGAAAGAATTACAGATGGAAAAGTTCTTGAAGCGGCTGTTGCTAGAGTCACCTGAACTGGAGTACATCTTCGGGGAAGCAATTAACAGCATCAATGACTTTTTCTTTGAGTTGTTTGATTGCTGCGTACACCAGCTTCAGCCGGAAACTCAGAATGTAATTGGAGAACCCTTAATGGGCGTACCTCCAGAAAAAGGCGATTCGTTTGACACGGTTGAAGATTACGGGGCGCTGTTTGCCGATATCGGGATGCGTCCCCAGCACTGGTTGAAGGCACGGCAGGTGTGGATGTGGATGCTACCATCGATTCCTTACCTAGAAGAGTACGATCACCAGGATTTAGCAAAAGGCGCAAACTCTGCCCTCTACCGCTTCTTCAATACCCATGTAATTGTGCCGATGGTAGAGGCAGTTCACCGCTACAATACGGCTCTGCCCCCAGAAATGCTGCAAAAGATGATGGAATCCTGGCAGGTGTTCAGCCAGAATAAGCAAGTCATGGGGATGGAGTTTTATCAAATCCTGTTTGAGAAATATCCCTTTGTATTGCCGATTTTTGGACGAGCAGACATGGATTACCTGTCTCTACACCTGTTTCAGGCATTGGAATTTCTCGTCCAATCCCTAAGAAGCGGCAGCAGTGATGAGATGATCCGAGAGTTGCGCTTCTTAGGGCAGGTGCATACCAGTGCAGGGGTGCCATCCTGTGCTTATCCGGCAATGAACGATGCTATCTTTACCTTGTTTGAGCGGCACGTACCAGATTTCACGCCAGAGTTACGCAAGGGATGGCAGACGTTAATCGATCGCGCTGTGAATGTCATCAAGCTGCCCAAGCTGAATGAGGAACGATTGCTCAAAAAAGCCAAGCAGTACCTAGAGCTAATCGCCACAGAGCAGGCATGGGAACCGGAGGACAAGGCACGACGCTGGGCAGAAATTCAAGAGGAAGTACACGCTACCGGAACCTATACCCACACGTATGAAGAAGTGGCGTATGGGGCACAAGTGTCATGGCGCAATGCTTCTAAGTGTGTGGGGCGGATTCAGTGGAATAACATGGTGATCCGCGATCGCCGCCACGTTAGCGACCCTGATGAGATGTTCCGTGAACTCCAAGAACACTTACAGTCCGCGACAAACGGCGGTAACCTCCAGATTACCATGACCGTCTTTCGTCCCAAACATCCTAAAGAACGCTGGGGGCCACGCATCTGGAATCCACAATTAGCTCGTTATGCAGCATACGAGCAACCGGATGGTAGGATTCTAGGCGATCCTGCCAACTTGGACGTCACCAAAGCGATTATAAAATTGGGCTGGCAACCCCCCCAACCACTCACAGAGTACGACATTTTGCCTCTAGTGATTGAAGCTCCAGGTATGGAACCGAAGATGTACCACTGGGATCGGGATGAGATTTTGGAAGTGGAAATCGAGCATCCCGCGATTCCTGAATTCAAATCATTGGGCTTCCGTTGGTACGCTGTCCCTGCCATTACCAACTTCTCAATGCACGTTGGCGGCATCAATTATGCCTGCATTCCTTTCAATGGCTGGTACATGGGCACTGAAATCATGCGGGATTTCTTGGACGAGTACCGCTACAACAAGATGGAGGACATCGCCAAAGTTCTCAAACTGGATACCAGTTCCGAACAGACATTGTGGCGCGATCGCGTCGCATTGGAACTCAACGTTGCTATCCTGTACTCCTTCCAAAAAGCAAAGGTGACGATGGTAGACCATCAATCTGCCTCTCGTCAATTCCTGGCGCACGACTTACGCGAGAAGAAAGCAGGACGCGAGTGTCCGGGGGATTGGGGTTGGGTCGTACCCGCATCGGGGGGAAGTGCTTGTCCGGTCTGGCACCACCAGATGCGGGACTTCTACCTAGAGCCAGCCTATCACCATGCTGCCGATCGCTGGGCAGTTGAAGATGGTATTGACCTGGAAAAATTCATCACCACTATCGACGAGGACGACAACAAGCAAGACCGCATCCTGATTCTCTACGCTTCCGAAACAGCTACTGCTGAAGGCTTGGCGCGCAAAGCCGCTCGTCAACTCCAGCGATTCCGTCCCCAGGTGATGGCGCTGGATGAATACAACACTGACACCCTGGCATCGGAGAAACTCCTACTCATTGTCACGTCCACCTTCGGCAATGGCGAAATACCTGGAAACGGCAAGAAGTTCCTCCAGTGGTTGAAAAAACAACCTGCACGTTCCCTCGACGGTTTGAATTACTCCGTTCTGGGCATTGGTAGTACCGTTTACGAAAACTTCTGTGCTGCCGGAATTTCGGTAGATAAGGGACTTGCCAAGGCGGGAGGTAACTGTATTGTGCCACTTCACAAAGGCGATGAAATCAAGGGACAAGCCGACACCTTCAAACAATGGTTAGGACTGGTTTCCCGCATTCTGGGTGAGGATGCGACCTCCGCCGATGCAACAGCCCAAGCCGCACCTAAACTAAACGTTACGTTTTTGAGTGAGACGGAAGCGGCAAATATTTCACCAGTAAAAGTGAGTGGAGACAGAGGTGTGGAAGTACCTCTGGTTGCCAATAGCGAACTACTCAAAGAAGTGATTCCTGGTAGCCGTTCTACTCGCTATCTTGTCTTTGATATTTCTGGTAGCGATTTGCAGTATGAAACAGGTGATCATCTTGCAGTTTATCCTGGCAATCCGGCAGAGTTGGTGAATCAGTTGTGCGATCGCCTCTCAGTATCCCCCAACACCTATTTCACAGCTCGTTATCTAATGCCCGATGGTACGGAATTAGAAGAAAAACCTCCTGTTTCCGTTCCCACAAGCATCGGACAGGTTCTCTTGGAAGACCTTGATCTGACTTTGCGCGAACCATTCAATGATGTGCTGACCTACCTGTACTCAGCAGCACAAAATCCCCAGGATAAACAACGCCTGGAAACCTGGTTGGAAATTCTGCGGCAAGGAGATGAGCATCCCGACAGCATCACGCTCAAAAAAACGATCACGGACAACTTCATCAGCGTTGTCGATCTGTTCAATGAGTTTCCTTCTGCCCAAATTACATTAGAAGTGCTGCTAGAGTTGTTGCCGAAGCAAAAACCACGCCTCTACTCCATTTCCTCCTGTCCTCTGCTTCATCCTCAGCACATCCAAATCACAGTTGGAGTGTTGCAAGTTAAGACGGATGCAGGTAAAACCCGTCAGGGCCTCTGCTCCAACTACCTTGCCGGACTTGAAGCGGGGGCAAAGGTTCGCATCAGTGTTCGCACCTCTAGCTTCCGTCCACCCACCGATCCACTCGCGCCAATGCTGATGGTTGGGCCGGGTACGGGGGTATCGCCGCTGATTGCCTTCCTCCAGTATCGGCAAGTCCTATTGCAGCAGGAAACACAATTAGGTGATGCTTGCTTGTACTTTGGCTGTCGCGATCGCAGTGACTTCCTCTATGGAGAGCAACTTGTAAGCTGGCAGAATCAAGGCGTGCTGTCAGGGTTAGAAGTTGCCTTCTCGCGTCTGAACGACAAGAAAGTCTATGTGCAAGGCTTAATGCAAGAAAAAGCTGAAGAACTCTGGCGAATACTCAGCCATCCGCAATGTCACTACTATGTCTGTGGCGATGCCAAGATGGCAGACGATGTATTTGAAGTGTTTATGGCGATCGCTAAAACGGAAGGGGGACTATCGCATATTGAAGCTGTTAGTTTCTTCAACAAAATGAAGCAAGAAAAACGCTTTTTCAGTGATGTTTGGGGCGTGGTGCTGCACTTCAAGGAAGCGATTAAAGAGGTACAGCATGACAACTACTCGAAAGCGGAAAAATGGCTTGAGCGTGTGCAGGATTCTGCTGATAGTCAAGCCGCCGTTCAGGAGGAATTGCAACTGCTAACTATCTAAGGAAGGGAATATTGCATTTGGCTGATTCCACCAATATCAGCTTCTACGACTCCGGTGTATACCGTAGAGTTTGAAAATCGTCTTCTGAAACCTAATTATTTCTATCAACGTGATCCCTGGCAAACAGAATCTGCTGCTGCTAAGTGTCCGTTCCATCATCAGGCTTAAGCAGGTAAAAGGGGGGTATAAGGGAAGATAAATCTTCTTTTATACCCTTTACAACCGCAAAGGGAACTATTTTACAACAGTTCGGTGCTGGCGAGAAAGTCATCCGGCAGGGTGAGCCTGGTAAGGCTTTGTACATTATCATTGCGGGTCAGGCTCTAGTCACGGTCACGAACGAGTTTGGCATGGATTTGGAGGTAATGACTATCTTGGGTGGTGAGTTCTTTGGCGAGATGGCACTATTTACTGGGGAAGCGAGTCCGGTATCAATCACCGCTGTTGGTGATTTGCAAGTTCTTGTTATCTACTCAGATGCTGTAAATCTAATGATTGAACGTCAACCAACCTTGGGGCGTGAGATAGGTCAAATTATAGAAGCGCGAACCAAAGCGGTAAATATGGCTCAACAGGCAGATGTTTCCTTCAATGCTGAGGTCGAATTGCCTATTAAAATTTTGAAGTAATTGAAATTTCTCAGTATTTAGTATGCTTAAGTACCCTAATCGCAGGGAAAGCGAGGGCACAAGGGAGCAGGGGAGAAGTTACAGTAAGTTTTTCCCCTCAGCCCCTCAGCTCCTCTGCCTCTTTTGCCCAATGCCCCATATTTACAGCCGATTAGTATCTTTTGTGACTAACTTCCAACCTTCAGCTTGGTCAACTAACTTCATCGACTCTAGTTCAAGATTGTTGAAAGCAGATGCATGAAGCAGGAAGTAGGGTTGGCCGTTGTAGTGCCAATAATATTCTAGTTCACCAACAGAAGCAGGAATGATGGTGCGATCGCTATAATAATCCAACGAGGGACGATGGTAGGGAAAAGATGTGTAAATCTTCCTCGTCGCTGGATTTGCTCGTACAATCATGGCGGCGACTGGTTTAACTGGATAGGCTTCAGATAATTCCCAAACCCAGTAGTTAGATTTCATTAACAGCAGCAGCGAAATATAACTTCCCCAAAACAAAATCTTTAGAAATTGCCCGTCGCCTCGTTCTGCCAAAATAGCTGCCAAGGTCATAGTTAAAGCTACGGCGGCAAAAATCAGTTGTAAGTCTGTTTTTGGTGTTGTACCTGCACTGAAATAAATGCTACCAGCAGAAGCAGCCACAGCAAGTATTGCCAAACCAGCGACCCAAGCACGGGGATAAGATGAGAGTAAAGGCGAATTTTCCGTATCTGATAACTGGATACCAAACGCTAAAGCTAAACTAGGGTAAATCGGGAATAGATACCAGGGAACTTTGGTAATCATGAAGGAAATTACCAGTAGATAAACCCCACTCCACGCCATTACTAGTTTTGCCCAACTAAGGTTGCGATTTTCCCAGGTTAAGCGGACAGTTTGTGGTAAGAATAATAACCACGGCCATGTGTATTTGAGAAGTTCAATCACATAGTACCAAGGTGGTTCAGAATTTCCTTCTAGAACTGAGCCAAGTCGGCCTGTTGATGGGTTTGCAAGGCCAATTTGAGCGACAATATAACCATAGTGAATTAGTTGGGCACTATACCAAGCAGCGACAGGTAGAATGCCAATTAAGATTGCTATCCAAAGATAGTAACAGGTGAGCAGTCGTGGTGTATCCCAAAACAGAAATACAAGTGCGATCGCACCTAATAATACGCCTAACAGTCCTTGAGTTAAACAAATAAACCCAAAACTAACACCAACACCAAGACAATAACGTAAATCTCGGCGCGATCGCAACACGCACAACATCATCACCATCAAAAAACTTACCATCGCCCCATCCAACATTGCCAGCCGCCCATGACGCACCACAGGTAGCATTGTTAGATAAATCAAGGCACTATAAATAGCAGCCCAACGTTGGCGAAATATCTCTCGAGCAATGCAATACAGTAAAGGTACAGATGTTGCTGTTAAAATTGCTCCAGGTAAGCGCGTTGTCAACTCATTTTCGCCTCCTAGAGAATAAGCCCAAGCTATTAGCAAATGCATCAAAGGTGGCTTGTCATGATATGGTTCGCCTCCTAGAGTTGGGTAAAGCCAAGGCATTGAACCTGCTGGGGCGTGCCAAATTTCACGAGCAACCTGTGCCACAGTACCTTCATCCCAATCTCGCAGCGGCAACCCTCCCAGATTGATGCTAAACAGTAATACTGCTGCCAACAGCAATACTATTAGCCATACCCAATCAATCCATTTTCCAACCGTGCGATGCTGTTTTTCCAGATGACTCCAAATAAAGCTTCCTTCTTGCATATTCTCTGGTAATCATTTTACTTGCTGGTTTGATTACATAGAGACATCTAGCGAATCTCCAATGTTGCCACCCAGTAACAACGTATGTTTTTAACAATTGCTAGTTTCCCAGATTAACTCAAATTTTTCTAATTAGCGCTGTTTTTTGAAAAATTTATATTGGTTATTTAAATAACATTTAAGCCAACAAATGATAAAAATAATACAGGCAATAAATTATTTATTACCTGTTAGATAGTCCGTAAATAAACTTGTATTTTATTTTATATGGGACGCTTGGTTTCAATTTTATTTACTTAGTTTTTATCTAGCTAATTTCCCAAATTTAGTAAGCGATCGCTACACTAATTCAATACTGTGCCGAATCCTTTAAGAAATTATATAATATTTTTAATATAAATTTTACGAAAAATGCGATTATTTATTATTGAAAACCTATTTAATAATTAATAATCAAAAATTATTATCGTTGAATAAAATTATCTAAATAAGGAACCTTGATGTTTTAAATTTAATTAAGTAATTATTGAATTGCAATATTTATGATATACAATTTTTTAAGCAATTTTGATAACAATAAACAGCTAAAAAATTATTGGAGACCGTCAATGAATTTACCTGTAGTTGTAGATGTTACTCTTGGCTTGGTTTTTATTTACTTGATTTTGAGCTTGCTAGCTTCGGAAATCCAGGAACTAATCGCTACATTATTACAATGGAGAGCTAAACATTTAAGAACTTCGATTGAATTACTTTTATCAGGTGGTAGTGAAAGTGAAAAATCAGATATTATTAATGCAATCCATTTGGTACAGAAACTTTACAACGATCCTTTGATTAATACATTGAACCATCAAGCCAAGGGTAAAATAGAAAAGCATTTCCAGGAAATTACTAAAAACCCTGATAAACGAATACTAGAAAAACAAAGTGGCCCTTCCTATCTTCCTTCTGAAACATTTGCAACTACTTTATTAGATACCTTAAAAATTCCCCAGCTAATTAATCATGTTAAATATCCTAGTGAAGAAGCAAAAACCAACTTGCACATGATATTAGCCTCTTATAAAGAACTGAAAAAAGGTATAAACGATCCAACGAGTCCAAGTTACACAAAAATTCAAGAAATTTATGGAGAAATTGACCAGAAATTTATAGATTTTGTTAATAATGAGTTACCTGATGAAGTCCCTAATAATTTAATCAAGAGCCTTAGTGTAATTGCTCAACGTAGCAGAATAAAAATTGGCGATCTCACAGAGGAAGCGAATCAATTTAAAAATGAAGTAGAAACATGGTTTGATCGCTCTATGGATCGAGCAAGCGGTGTTTATAAGCGCAATGCCAAAGGAGTTGCTATTTTAATTGGAATATCAGTTGCCTTTTTAACCAATACTGATACATTTCACTTGCTTAAAAGACTATCGGAAGATTCGGTTATCCGCTCTACCATTACTCAAAGTGCAAGTCAACGAATCGATTATATCAATAATGAAACAGACAGAAGGAATATTGAGAAACTATTAGGAAATTCTTCTATACCAATTGGATGGCAAAATATTAATCAACAGTTTGAGTTATTAGATCCGACGAAATCGAATAGAGTTTATATCAGAATTTCACAGGTTTTTAAATTAATTTGCGGTTGGATAGTGAGTGGTTTTGCTATTGCTATGGGTGCGCCTTTCTGGTTTGATATCCTCAATAAAATTATCAATGTGCGGAATGCAGGGCCAAAACCTGTTGCGTATACTAAGGATCAACCGTCTCAAAAATAGCGTTTCAATTAAATCAAAAAATAAAAATAACTTGGAGTTTTAATTCTTTATCCTGAAGAGTAATATCAATTTGCCTGATAAATTCTCGAAAGTAAAATCGTCGTTCTGTTTCCGATAAATCTAACCAAAATTGTGGTATAGAAACAGCTTGAGCAACAGAACGCAAGTTAACTGGGGGAAGAGTTGCTAGCTTTGCTTCGAGTGCAGAAATTTCTGTGCGGAGTTTGTAAGCCCTTAACTTTGCTGTTTGGGCATCTAAAATTCCAGTTTCAATTAAAGCGGGTAACTGAGCAAGTATTTCTTGCTGACGAGCGATCGCTTGCCCTAAACTATTCTTGACTGCATCCAACTGGGGAAAATTCATTCCTGCTACCGCCAGAGGTAAATCACGGCAAACCGTTTCAATGGTATGTTCCAACACCTCTTGGTAGGAAATAGCCTTACACTTAGGGCTTTGGGGACAGCTAGTAGAACGTAAATAAAGATACTCTTTATCTTGGTTACGTTGAGTAACACGGGTAACTGTCAGATGCGACTGACATTCAGCACAAACAACCAACCCAGCCAGAGAACGGGGTGCGCTAGCAGTTCGAGATGGTAAACGGCTGTTACGGCGTAAAAGTCGGTCAACTTGGGCAGCTTCTTCCTTAGAAATAATCGGAATATGGGTATTGGAGATAATTTCACCATTTTGGTAGGCTGTATTGCCGCGATAGACTGGATTAGTCAGCCAGCGTCTTCCTGTGGTGACAGAGATTTTCTTGCCATATTTTTTCGCCAAGTAACGCACTGAACCCCGCAGAGAACCATAGAGTAAAAAGTGTTCAAAAAAATCTTTGACTACTGGTGAAGTACTGCGATCGATGGTATATTTTCCCTTACCTCTGCGATAGCCGTAGGGAACTTTGCCCGGTGGCGGTGCAACCTCAAGACGATTACGGGCGTGTCCTTGGCGGATACGGCGACTACGTTGCTGACGTTGGATTGCGTGTAGCAAATTCAGCAAGTCAGCGCCCAGAGGGTAATTTTCGGAAGTGTAAGGTTGTTCAGTGGCGATTACTGCGATTCCCATGACTTCGAGTTGATTGAGGCGATGGCTAATTTCTTCTACAGTATCTCCCAATTCTTCCAACCGACGAATCAGGAGATAATCTGCTGGTTCAGTTTGACAATCGGTAAATAATTGTTGTAATTGCGATCGTTCAGAAGAGTCTGGCTTGCCCAAATCTTCATAAACCCGATCCACCTCCCATCCCCAATCGGCTCGATCGGGAGAAGATTCTAATAGCGGATCGGTATAAGAGTAGGCAATTATTTTCAAAGGTTTAGCAGAGCCTCATAAAGAAATGGTATCAGTTTAAATCACTTGTCCTTGGACAAAGCCGAAAATGCGATCGCGCAGAGAACTATACACAAAGGCATTGATGTTAGCGATCGCATCACTGAGCAAATTCACCAGCAGCGAACCTGCAATGCTGTACAGTAGCAGCGGTTGCGAAAGTATCAGGGTGATGGCATTCTGCGTTGTCCCTGTACTCAATAAGCGGGTAATTTCATCAACGATCGTTTTGTTGAGCCAAATGGCGATTGCTGGGCCTGCACCACCCAGTAATGTCAGGATTGTTACATAGCATAGCTCCTTTGGAACTACCTAGATCACTGTTGCCACACTCCGGCGAAATGCTTGGAATGGAGAAATCTCAATTATTTGCATATATTTTAAAGTAGCAAATAATAGCAAAATTCCCAGACAGACGTTGTGATCTCCATTCAACTGATGTACTTAGCTTTAAAGATGATATTGTTTATCAAACTATGTCATCTTTATTTGTGTCATTCGTGAATTTTTTGTCTAGCTTACAGCTATTTTCAGGTAAATAGACCACGCGGTAGGGGCGCAAGGCCTTGCGCCTCTACAACAGATGTGGTTTAAATACTTGAATTCTGCTGTAATGTTTGGTGCAATTGGTACGGCAGACTTTGAGGCATACATCTTTACATAACACCCTAGACTATGCCCACGCCAAGCAAGCGCTTGTCTCTAGTTCTGGGGAAAAGGGGGCGATGAGCTACGCCCCGCTTTATAGCGATGCCTGCGGCGGGCTACGCCTACGCATTTTCACCTCAGCCAACAAATAATAACAACTAAAATCTGTATATGTACTAATATGCTCTTGGGAGCTATTTCTCCTTTATTAAGCAGAATTATTGCCAAATTTCACCATGATGAATAACTGGTTTGATACAGCTCGATTGGGGATGTTTATTCATTGGGGACATAGTTCCCAGCAAGGATGTGAGTTATCTTGGCCGTTAGTTGGGGGTGTATTCAGTCTACCTTTTTGCAAAGATATTCCAGTTGAGAAATATCACTACACAGCTAATACTTTCAATCCACAGCAATACAATCCTCAAGAATGGGCAGATTTAGCAAAAAGTATAGGAATGAAATATGCCATATTAACAGCCAAACATCATAATGGTTTTGCCCTATTCCATACGCAAGAATCAAACTTTTCAATTGCATCTGCACCTTATAAAAAAGATATTGTGCGTGAATATATCGAAGCGATGCGCTCTGTAGGATTGCGTATTGGTCTTTATTTTTCGCTTAGTGACTGGCATCATCCAGACTATCCAGCTTTTACAGAAGCAGATAAACCTTATCGCTTTGACCAGCTACCTCAACCTACAGCGCAACAGTGGGAGCGATATATCCAATTTATGTTCAATCAGATACGAGAATTATTGACTAACTATGGTCAAATTGACATCATTTGGTTTGACGGAAGTTGGGAACGCACTCCTGAGCAATGGCAGGCTCAAGAATTAGCAAAAATGATTCGTGATTTACAACCTAATATTCTCATCAACGATCGTCTTCCGAATTGTGGAGATTTTGAGACTCCTGAACAGTTTATTCCGCCTCACCCACCCGATCATCCTTGGGAAACTTGTCTGACTATTAACGAGAGTTGGGGATATAATTCAGATGATTGCAACTTCAAATCGTCTCGTCAATTGATTCATACCCTTTGCGAAGTAGCTGGCAAAGGGGGCAACCTCTTGCTTAATGTTAGTCCAATGGGTAATGGACAAATCCCTCCTGAGCAGTTAGAGCGTCTCAAATATATAGCAGATTGGATGGGGAGCCACTCTGAAAGTATACTTGATACAACCCCAGGATTAGAACCGTGGCAATTTTATGGCCCCTCAACTCGTAAGGGCGATCGCATTTATTTACACCTATTAATGAAACCTTACGAAACAATATCAGTTAGGGGTATACCAATCAAACAAGTAAAATCGGTGTTTGTTCTTGCTGACGGCACAGCACTAAGCTACACAACTCGCTGTGCAATTATTGATTCTATCTTCAATTCTAATCCGTTAGGAGAATTAACAATTGATGTACCTGAATCAGTAATTAATCCATACGTTACAGTGATTTGTATTGATATTGATTCTTGAGTAATTAATGTAAATTCATTAACAGTACAGCGATCGCCCCAATTCTTAGAGGAAAAGCGATCGCTGTCGGTAAAATATCAAAGGCAGTTACTTCCAATCCCAGATGAGCTAGAGCTTCGGCATCATCACCCAAGCCGCAACCAATGACTAGCGCCTTTTGCCGAGAAGCGAATGGTTGATGATTCGTCAACCATTCTTGTAGATAAGGGTGAGGAGTTAACTTTGCCCAAGGAATTTTTGCTGTATCACCTTTAGCTTCGGTATATAACACTTCAAACCATGCCGATGGTTCTGATTTTTATAAAGCAACGCTTGCTAACTGTTTAATATAAAATCGTAAATCTTCAGGTTGCTGTTCAAACATAAAAACTGACATTACTAACAATTGTGCAAAACTTCCGAATACCCTAAGTATTGTAGATCAGGAAAAGCGATGCCTACAGTTCACTCTATTACACTATCAGGCAAGGATTTGTCACACATAGTTAAAATTGCTTTGGCAGGAGTACGGAGCCTGCGATCGCACGTAGAAACGTAGCTATATAGTAGCGGAGCCTCTATTTGGGGGATGGCATCTAAACCGTCTTCGCCACGCAACCAACCGCACAAATTATTTCGATCGGGATAAATGTAGTACTCTTCCATCCCATAGCGGTCGTAGAACAGTAATTTCTTGTCCATTTCAGTTTGGGTGTTGCTGGGAAAAAGAATTTCAAACACTATTTGTGGTGCAACTCCCTGCTCTTTCCATTGTTGGTAGCACAGGCGATGTCTACGACGGGCTACGCCTACGCCTTTTGGTCTACCCAATACCACCATCACATCTGGGGCGTTAACAATTTTATTGCGTCCCTCTACTGGATACCAAAACAAATCCCCCGCAACAAATACATTTGGATCGTCAGCAAATAGCCAGTCTATATTCTGCTTAATTTCTACAATCCAGCCAAACTGTATGGTATTATTAGCCACTGGTTGTCCGTCACTATCTGGATAGATGACCTTTGGCTGGGTCGGCGGTTGGATTTGCGATACCATAGTTTCGCCCTCAGAAGAATATTTAATCGGGATGCTTCCAAATTAGCAGACTCTTAAGGATGTCTGCGCCATGAATCTGGAGTAATAACTATCTATAACAGTACGATTGTTCTACTATAAACTGATTAAAGATAGTATTATTAAGGACTGTTTCATCAGAAACTCCTTCTTTGCCGCCCAATATGTCAGACCAACAGCTAGCAGCATCCTTGAATGGACATCTTCCCTACCCCAGCCACAACAGCCAGAATACCATTCGGATTCGGGGTGCAAGGCAGCATAATCTGAAAAATATTGACTTGGAATTGCCACGCGATCGCCTAATCGTATTCACTGGCGTTTCTGGCTCTGGTAAGTCTTCCCTGGCCTTTGACACCATTTTTGCTGAAGGGCAACGTCGCTATGTAGAATCCCTCAGCGCCTACGCACGGCAATTTTTAGGACAACTGGATAAGCCGGATGTGGAAGCGATTGAAGGCTTAAGTCCAGCAATTTCTATTGACCAAAAGTCAACGTCTCATAACCCCCGTTCTACTGTGGGTACAGTGACAGAGATTTACGACTATCTGCGGCTGTTATTTGGTCGGGCTGGCGAACCCCATTGTCCGATATGCGATCGCTGTATTGCACCCCAGACAATCGATGAGATGTGCGATCGCATCATGGAATTACCAGACCGCACTCGTTTCCAAATTCTGGCACCTGTTGTCCGAGGTAAAAAAGGCACACAGCGTAAGCTTTTGTCAAGTCTGGCTTCCCAAGGTTTTGTCCGCGTGCGTGTCAATAGCGAAGTGCGCGATCTGTCAGATTCGATTGAATTGGATAAAAATTTTACCCACACCATTGAAGTGGTAATTGACCGCTTGGTGAAAAAGGCTGATATCCAGGAGCGTTTGGTTGATTCCCTCTCTACCTGTCTCAAGCAATCGGGTGGTATTGCGACCATTCTGGTGAGTCTGCTTGGTGACGACGGACAAGAAAAAGAAGAAGAATTAGTATTTTCCGAAAATTTTGCTTGTCCAGAACATGGCGCAGTAATGGAGGAATTGTCGCCGCGATTGTTCTCGTTTAACTCACCTTATGGTGCTTGTCCGCATTGTCACGGTATCGGGACTTTAAGAAGATTTTCGCCAGATTTGGTAGTTCCTGACCCAGAAGCGCCAGTTTATGCTGCGATCGCGCCTTGGTCAGAAAAAGATAATTCTTATTATTTGGAATTACTCTATAGCGTCGGACAGATTTATGGGTTTGAGTTACAGACAAATTGGAGCAAGCTGACAGAAGAACAGCAGCAGACTATTTTGTATGGAGAAAAAGAAGAAACTACAAAAACAGATAAAAAACAAAATTTTAAAGGTACTATTCCAATTTTGCAACGGCAATATGAAGGTGGTTCTGAGTTAATTAAGCAAAAATTAGAGCAGTATTTGATCGATCAACCGTGTGAAGTTTGTCAGGGAAAACGGTTAAAACCGGAAGCCTTGGCGGTGAAGTTGGGACAATATGGAATTTTAGAATTA
This sequence comes from Nostoc sp. 'Lobaria pulmonaria (5183) cyanobiont', assembly GCF_002949795.1. Taxonomy (NCBI): domain Bacteria; kingdom Bacillati; phylum Cyanobacteriota; class Cyanophyceae; order Nostocales; family Nostocaceae; genus Nostoc; species Nostoc sp. 'Lobaria pulmonaria (5183) cyanobiont'. The sequence continues at coordinate 6,829,664 of NZ_CP026692.1, forward strand.
ACTGGAGTATCAATTCGGGATTGTCGAGAGAGAATTGAGCAATTCAAGTTGAGCGATCGCCAGTTACAAATTGCTGATTTAGTCCTAAGGGAAATCAAAGCTAGATTGCAATTTTTGTTGGATGTCGGTTTAGATTACCTCACCCTCGATCGTCCCGCCATGACCCTTTCTGGTGGCGAAGCCCAACGAATTCGCCTAGCAACGCAAATTGGTTCTGGTTTAACAGGAGTTCTCTATGTTTTAGATGAGCCAAGTATTGGTTTGCATCAACGAGATAATAATAGGTTACTCAAAACTTTAACTAAGTTGCGCGATTTGGGTAATACATTAATTGTCG
>NZ_CP026692.1:6835000-7061466 GCF_002949795.1 Nostoc sp. 'Lobaria pulmonaria (5183) cyanobiont'
AGGTGGAGGTTAGCGGACTCGAACCGCTGACATCCTGCTTGCAAAGCAGGCGCTCTACCAACTGAGCTAAACCCCCAAATCATAATTCGTAATTCGCAATTTTTAATTCGCAGTTAATTACGACGAATCACCAATTAGCAATTACTAATTACTTTCAGGTGGGCCATCCTGGACTCGAACCAGGGACCTCACCCTTATCAGGGGTGCGCTCTAACCACCTGAGCTAATAGCCCATATCGAACCAAATCATAGTTTGAAAGCTTTTTACATTTTGCATTGCAAATGTCTGCGACCGACCTAGGTTAGACCAACTCAAAATCTATATAACTGTGTGTTTTTTGATTTCTGAGGGGTGTAGGTCTCCCTAAAAAGGAGGTGATCCAGCCACACCTTCCGGTACGGCTACCTTGTTACGACTTCACCCCAGTCACCAGTCCTGCCTTAGGCATCCTCCCCCGCGAACGGTTTGAGTAATGACTTCGGGCACTACCAGCTTCCATGGTGTGACGGGCGGTGTGTACAAGGCCCGGGAACGAATTCACTGCAGTATGCTGACCTGCAATTACTAGCGATTCCTCCTTCACGCAGGCGAGTTGCAGCCTGCGATCTGAACTGAGCTCCGGTTTGCGGGATTTGCTTGCACTCGCGTGGTAGCTGCCCTCTGTCCGGAGCATTGTAGTACGTGTGTAGCCCAAGGCGTAAGGGGCATGCTGACTTGACGTCATCCCCACCTTCCTCCGGTTTGTCACCGGCAGTCTCTCTAGAGTGCCCAACTTAATGCTGGCAACTAAAAACGAGGGTTGCGCTCGTTGCGGGACTTAACCCAACATCTCACGACACGAGCTGACGACAGCCATGCACCACCTGTGTTCGCGCTCCCGAAGGCACTCCCAGCTTTCACCAGGATTCGCGACATGTCAAGCCTTGGTAAGGTTCTTCGCGTTGCATCGAATTAAACCACATACTCCACCGCTTGTGCGGGCCCCCGTCAATTCCTTTGAGTTTCACCGTTGCCGGCGTACTCCCCAGGCGGGATACTTAACGCGTTAGCTACGGCACGGCTCGGGTCGATACAAGCCACGCCTAGTATCCATCGTTTACGGCTAGGACTACTGGGGTATCTAATCCCATTCGCTCCCCTAGCTTTCGTCCCTCAGTGTCAGTTACGGCCTAGCAGAGCGCCTTCGCCACTGGTGTTCTTCCTGATCTCTACGCATTTCACCGCTACACCAGGAATTCCCTCTGCCCCGAACGTACTCTAGCTATGTAGTTTCCACTGCTTGTATCTAGTTGAGCTAGACTCTTTAACAGCAGACTTACATTGCCACCTGCGGACGCTTTACGCCCAATCATTCCGGATAACGCTTGCATCCTCCGTATTACCGCGGCTGCTGGCACGGAGTTAGCCGATGCTTATTCCTCAGGTACCGTCATTGTGTTCTTCCCTGAGAAAAGAGGTTTACGACCCAAGAGCCTTCCTCCCTCACGCGGTATTGCTCCGTCAGGCTTTCGCCCATTGCGGAAAATTCCCCACTGCTGCCTCCCGTAGGAGTCTGGGCCGTGTCTCAGTCCCAGTGTGGCTGATCGTCCTCTCAGACCAGCTACTGATCGTCGCCTTGGTAGGCTCTTACTCTACCAACTAGCTAATCAGACGCGAGCTCATCTTCTGGCAGTTAACCTTTCACCTTACGGCACATCCGGTATTAGCCACCGTTTCCAGTGGTTGTCCCAGACCAGAAGCCAGATTCTCACGCGTTACTCACCCGTCCGCCACTAACTCCGAAGAGTTCGTTCGACTTGCATGTGTTAAGCATACCGCCAGCGTTCATCCTGAGCCAGGATCAAACTCTCCGTTTTGAATTGGAAAGCTTTTTAGCTCTATAGCTGCTCTTTTTTAACTTCAGCTTAGTTATTTTTTATTTGCTTGACGCAATCCACTTGCTGTATAATCGCTTTCAAACTATAATATTTTCAAGGTTCGGTGTTCTTTAAGCGTCGCTTTTTCGCGCTCCGCTTCCAGCACTTATTCAATATAGCGAACCTCCTTAAGCTTGTCAACTATTTTTCCAAAAATTCTTTTGGACTGTTTCTATATCGCTATAAAATCCTTGTAACCTAAGGGTTTTAGACTATAGTATTCCTGGAAGTCTCTAAGGAAGCATTTTAATTTGTGAGCAATTCTAGTGTTTTGCCTCCCTGGCTGGTTTTAGATCCTCTTTTGCGTGCCTGGTTGGTGGAGGATATTGGCAGGGGCGATCGCTTTTCTAGAGCATAAATTATTTATAGACCAATTCCTTTGCGCTTCAGTCTGACAGATGCTATCTAACGCCCAATTGTTTTTTACCCACGTTTGCCTGTCTGCTTCTGTGTCCATATATAAAGTATAAAGATAGGTAAAATGTCTTAAGGTCTTTGCTGTAACTGCTCAGAAAAATTCAGTTCCATGTAAGACAATGTTTTAAAAGTCGCTGAAGGTATAATTTTGCCGTTCTGACTTGGGTTAATTCTAAGAGGATGTCTGAAAAGTTTTAGATAGGTAATTTTCATCATGCAAGTTGCTTTAACATTAAACGAATCATTGCAACGTAAATAAAAGCCTCTGTCGTTTCAGGTAAAATCTCATAGTCTTTACTTAGTCGGCGAGACCAATTGAACCAACCAAAAGTTCTTTCAACCAACCACTGTTTTGGAAGAACAACAAAACCCTTCTGTTCTTCAGAGCGTGTAATAACGCTCCACAGCCAGCGATAAACATCCATCACCCAGTGCGTAAAATCTTGACCGCGATAGCCACCATCAACCCAAATCCGAATTAATCTACCCATGCGATGCCTACGGCGGGCTACGCCTAGGCGTATTTGATTAAGCTTTGATAGAGCTTGTTTTGCGCCCGCTTGCTCACTTACCGAAGCAGCTGTGATTACCACAACAATAAGCTTTCCCCTTGGTATCAATGATTATGTGCCGCTTACGTCATGCAAATTTTTTTACCTGCATCGAAGCAGCCTCATACCGCCATACCAAGCGCTAACTGCTACAACAGCATAAAATAATGTAAATATGCTTGGATCAAAAACTGCTAGTAAGATTTTTGTCAACAGCAGTGCCGTTATGACTGCTAAAATCATCACACTAAAAGCTATGAACCAAGAACGCATCATGAAAATTTTTTCAGGTACTTTCACCATCATCTTAAGAGTCCTCCCGTTGCTCCGATTTTGGGAGATACTCGTTCACTAATCTTTTGCCTGCTTGGTCCATCTTCTCTAACATTTCTTCAATCAGCTTTAGTGCCATCTGTGAAGGCACTGTAGATCCGTTCTCCCAGCGATTATAGCGGTTCTCGTTTGAATGCAATACAGTTTGACCTCACTTCCATTCCTCTCTCCTTTTAGGAGAGAGGAATGGAATCTTACTCCCCTTCCCTTATAGGGAAAGGGCTGGGGGTTAGGTCTGTATTGCCCTCAACTGATAACCGCTATAGATTGTTCGTAGGGAAACTCCTAACTTGGCTGCAAACTTTTCTTGAGAGAGATCGAGTTGCTGCCGAAGTTCACGGATTAAATCTGAATATGGTAAGATGCCAGTCACAAAACTAAAAAATTATGATGTACTTTTAATAATTTTTTTTTGCCTAATCCTAATCTTTAACTGTTTTGATTAATCAACACTCCGAAAATTTATTAAACAGTCAACTAGAAAATGCACCAGGTGAAGGCTATATATTTAACTGGTTTGATTGGTTTTGTCTTTGGTATCCTTCAGGGTGGCTAATTTTATTCAATCGCCATTGGCAGTACTATCACACAGATCCAGATGGTTGGAATTGGCTAGAGTATGGATTATTTTTAATTCCTGGTGGATTTTATTTAGCGTTGCTGAGTCGCTGGTTGCGTCTGGGTTTTCGTTCACCCCGAAAAGAAGTTGGTGAATTCGATTCCAAATATCAACAAGCTTTTCGCAAAGAAATTCTGGGTCCCATCGTTAAATACTATTTTCGGGGAGAGTTACAACAAGTTGAAAACTTGCCGCCAATAGGGCCATTAATTGTAGCAATGAATCATGCTGGGATGTGTTTTCCTTGGGACTTTTTAACCTTAGGTTATTTATTAAGTGAAGCCAAAGGATGGGTAGTACAACCCATAGCAAATCCAGTATTATTTGAGCATCCTTGGGTGAATTGGTGGCTACCACCTCAATGGTCGCAGGTTTTAGGTGGTGTGCGAGCCGAATTAAATGATTTTGAGTCAGCAATTGCTCAAGGTAAAACTCTCTTATATGCACCCGAAGGTATCCGCGGCCCTTTGAAAGGTTGGAGAAGACGCTATCAACTAGAAAAGTTTGATGTGAGTTTTATTCAGTTGAGCGATCGCTATCATATTCCGATTCTGCCAGTAGTTTGCATCGGTAGTGAATCTCTGCATCCTTGGGCTATTAATTTCACCAAATTGCAACGACTAGTCAAACTACCATTCTTACCTTTGTCGCCTTTGATGTTTGCCTTACTTCTGTTTCCCTCAATGGGAGTTTGGGCAATGAGAACTCGTTTGCGTTACTTTATTGGCCCTTTGCAACCAGCAGGATTGGATAACCACTCAAAGCAAGGGCGTGCAGCAGCCTATCAGCAGGCGCAACAATTACGAGAAAAACTGCAACTTCAAATTAATCAGTTTTTGGGTAAATCTTAATAGTACAAGCTGAAATTGGTTGATTATAACCGATTTACGATGTGGTTCAATTAAATGAAAGCTATTAAAAGCTGGGACGGTGATGGTTGTTGTGAGTGCGATCGCCACTATACTGTTGACTAAGCCACTAGAGAAAATCGTTGATAACATTGGTAATGCTGTATGGACGTGTTGTTAGGAATGAAGTTATTGTTCCTACCACAGCTTGTCCGTTCGTTACCAACATAACCTGTTTCGTTAAAAATGTTTATCCGTTAATAACGACAACTTATGCGTTCGTTACCAACATAACCTGTTTCGTCACGAATGCTTATCCCTTAGTAACGACAACTTATGCGTTCGTTACCAACACAAACTGTTTTGTTACGAATGCTTATCTACTTGTGGCAAATGCTTATGTCGTCGTTACCACAGCTTAAGTAAAACTTATCAATCAGCGGCAAAATTATAGCCATTCTTTTTTTGATACTTGTGCGTGAATTACTATAAATTCATCTTTGCAGAAATTATTTGAGAATTTACTTAAAAAAGAATGGAAATCAAACAAATTTGCGTGATTGGGGCTGGAATTAGCGGTCTGGTAACAGCTAAAACTTTTGTCGAAGAAGGCTACGATGTTACTGTCTTTGAGAAACAAAAAGGACTTGGTGGTGTTTGGGAAAAATCTCGAACTTACCCAGGATTAACAGTCGCAAAGACTGAAAAATATCAATGATTCTTCTAAACAATTAACCAAATCTTTGTGAGTCGAAAGCAGGCGGCTAAACTGACTCCACTGAAGAAGCACCGAAACGATAGCCTTTACCGTAGACTGTGTGAATCAGTGCAGTTTCTTTACCTACCTCAATCTTACGCCGCAACAAACGAATTAATGCCGCAATTACATTACTACTGGGTAGTTCTGACTCTTGCCACAAATTTTGCATAATCTGGGCATGAGTCAGAAGTTGTCCAGTATGTTCCATAAAGTATTGCAACAACTGACTTTCTTTTTGCGATAACTCAATTATTCGTCCTTGGCGATAGGCTACTTGATTTTCACTATCGAGTTCTAAATCAGCAACGGTTAAACGTCCAGTGGTGGTTTCATAGGTTTGGGAACCGGAACGACGCAATAAAGCACGGACTCTCGCTAGTAACTCCCGCAGTTCAAAAGGTTTAACCAAATAGTCATCAGCACCAGCATCTAAACCTTGTACGCGGTCATCTAGAGTATCTTTAGCTGTGAGAAACAGAACGGGAGTGGTTTTGCTTTGGCGTCGCAATTCCTGACAAATCTCTAAACCCGTTTTTCCTGGCAGCATCCAATCTAAAATAAGTAGGTCATAACTGCCTGCTTGTGCAAGTTCGCTGCCAGATGTCCCATCATAAACGGCATCTACAGCGTAACCCTCACGAGTTAACAAGCGGCTCAAGGGTTGAGTTAGTTCAACTTCATCATCAACTAATAAAATTCTCATACTGCTTGTGGTAAGCATATAGAGATATTCTCAATATTATTCAACTGCCAAGATGCTAAGGATACCAATACAAAAAATGTTGACTGTTGCATTGCCAAAAGGGGAACTACTTAAAAATAGCATCCGCTTGCTACAAGCTGTCGGATTAGATTTTAGTGCTTTTTTAGATTCAGGAACTCGCCAACTTCAAATTCCTGATACTAAGGGAGTTGCAAAAGCTTTACTGGTGCGGGCGCAAGATGTGCCTGTTTATGTGGAATATGGTCAAGCACAACTAGGGGTTGTTGGTTACGATGTGTTACGGGAGAAGCAGCCGCAAGTTGCCCACTTGGTAGATTTGCAGTTTGGTCATTGTCGAATGTCAGTAGCGGTAAAAGCATCAAGTTCTTACCGATCGCCTTTAGATTTACCACCGCATGGTAGAGTTGCTTCAAAATATGTGAATTGCGCTCGTGAATATTTCCATAGTCTGGATTTACCTGTGGAAATAGTGCCGTTGTATGGTTCAGTGGAATTAGGCCCAATTACTGGAATGTCAGAAGCGATCGTAGATTTGGTTTCTACAGGGCGAACTTTGCGTGAAAATGGTTTGATTGAAATTGCTAGTCTGTATCAAAGCACGGCGCGGTTGATTGCCCATCCCCTGAGTTACCGCCTGAATACGGGTAATCTGAGTGATGTGATTGGCAAGCTGCGGGAGTCCGTTTTGGTAGGGGTTTAATATCATGTGATTCGTAATAACGCTTCTTTAGATGCTCGTTCCTAGTTAACGCTGTACTATTCGTTCTTACAGCATCTTGTATTCAAGTAACTTGTAGATAAAAAATACTCAACTGTTATACCAATTTGATTAATGATTGCAACACATCTTTGGGTAAAGACGCGATAAATCGCGTCTCTACAAATGAATGTCTATTTGCCGCATTCTTTTTTCAAATTGGTATAATTTATGGCTAAAAACTAGGTTTTAAAAATTCTTACTTTTTGTTGCATAAGACTTGTAGAAACTTCCCGCATACAAAGATTAAATTTTTTTCTTAAACCCTCAGCAAATTGAATCAAAGTTATATTTATATTATTTTGGCAGACAAAGTAATATTTTTTTGAGCGTTAAAATTTGATGCGATCGCTAAAAAAATAAGTAGTATGATTTGGGACAAAACCGTTGATAATAAAAATTATTTTTTAATTATTCTTAACATGTAATCTGATGATATTCAGTTAAAAGAAGTAGGTGAAAATATGTTTCAGGCTACTCGCCGCCGTCTTGCAATTTGGTACACTGCTGTCACTGCTGTATTACTGCTACTGTTTGCCAGTGGCGTTTATTTATACGTTCGTACTACACTGATTGAGCGGATTGATGACACCCTTAACCATGTAGTGGAAATAGTGGAGCGTTGCCTTACAACTAGTGGCTGTGCATCTACACTCATATTTGAGCCAATTAATACTGATGCAGATAAATTTCGCATTAATGTAGAAGCCAGTTTTGGTAATAATACCGAGACTGTAGAAGATGACCACATCGACCTAGAATGGTTTAGTCCAAATGGTAAATTACTTTGGTCAACGCTATCTGAACCCCTAAATATTGCCATTCGTGTCAATCGCACTGGTGAAACTGTGCGCATAGTCAAGGGGGAGAGTGAAAATTCAAAATTTAAAATTCCTAACTCCCCACTCTTATTACGACAAGTCACCCAACGCGTAGAAGTGAGACGACAAGTATTAGGATATCTGCGTGTTAGTCATCCCTGGTTTGAAGTTACTAAACCTAGTCGCCAGTTAATTTTTGATTTGGCATTAGGTATTGGGTTAATGGTGCTTTCCGTAGGCGCAAGTGGTTGGTTTCTTTCGGGTAAAGCGATGGAACCAGTGGGTGAGTCTTATCAACGTCTTAAACAATTCACTGCTGATGCTTCCCACGAACTTAGAAGTCCTATCACTTTGATTCAAACTAATGTGCAAGTTGCGCTTGCTGACTTGGATTTAGCAGAGACAGAAACGACTACTTCTTTGCAATATCGACAACAGTTAAAGGTGGTGGAACGGTTAACGCAGCGTTTGGGTAAGTTAGTCAATGATTTACTCTTCCTAGCCCGACAGGATAGTGGTATTAGCAAAGATACTTTTTCACCTTGTCCGTTGGACGCTTTGCTAATAGAGGTGGTTGAAGAACAACAATTGTTAGTCCCTGAGAAAAAAATCGCCCTTTCTCTAAACTCAGTCGATCCTCCTATTTCTGAAACTAGCCCCGAATTACTGGAAAATTGGTTTACTCTTGTAGGTAATTGGGATCAATTGGTGCGGTTGTTCACAAATTTAATTGCTAACGCTTTGCATTACACTCCAGCAGGTGGACGAGTGAAAGTGGAGTTAGCGCGGATAGAGGGAATAAATCGTGTTTCTGGACTACGTAACACCAGTGCCCAGTTGCAAGTTAAGGTGAGTGATACCGGAGTCGGAATTCCAGCCGAAGCATTACCACGCTTGTTTGATCGCTTTTATCGAGTAGATCCGGCACGTACTCATAGGACGGGGAATACAGCTACAGCCAGCGCTACTAGTTCAGGATTGGGATTAGCGATCGCTCAAGCTATTGTCGAACATCATCACGGTCATATTCAAGTTGAAAGTACCCAAGGCATTGGCACTACCTTTACTATCACTTTACCAATAACTCTTGAGTCTTAATTTGCTAATAAATTTTTCTTTCCTGTGATAGATGTAAGATTTTAAATCATTAAAATTGACTTTATTTATTAGCGAGAAAATTTATTTTTTAGCAGTATATTGAATTTGACTATTACACAAATGTGCTTAATGACAATGATGTAAGACTTTAAATCTTGAGAATGAAATATTTTCATTTTTTTAAATGATTTCCGTATCCTTAGCTAGATGCAATAAATCTAGTCGTTTGTTAAATAGTTAGATGTACTCAACGACCGATAAAACCTAATTTAATTTCCGGTTGAAGAAATACTTTGTAAGAAAAAAAGTTGAAGTTTTTTTAGGAGTTAAGAACAAATATGAAGTCTCAAAATTTCCGCAAGTCTAGCAAGTTATTTGGCGCTCTTTGTGGGGGATTGCTAATTAGTCTGCCAGTAATTACTCGAGCTTTCGCACAAGAATCTACTCCCACTGTTAAAGAGCCAGGAGCTACTTCTTCAACACTAAACCCAAGTCCCAGCATTTTTAGCGAACCACCCTACAACCGCTCTCAAGCTCCCGGATCACCAGAATCAGGTGTCACACTACCACAACCAGTTCCTCCGGCTGAAGGGCAAGTGTCTCCCGTACCACCACAACCAGGTGCTAGACCAGCACGCCCAATTCCTGGCGATCGAACTCAACAGCCTTCACCACCTGCGGTTTCTACTGACCAACAACCACAAGTAGAACCACGGCAAACCCCCAATGCGACGATCGCAATTACTAATGGTACGGTTAATATCAAGTTAGTTAATAATACTGCGACTAATATAACTTTCCAAGTGATTGGCGATACGGCACCGCGATCGCTACAAGGTAAGTCAGATGTAACACTCCAAGCTTTAAAAGCACCAGTAACAGTAACATTTGAACGAGAAGATGGCGGACAGTTGATAGTGACTCCACAAGCTGCTTCAGAGCCAGGAAATTTGGAAGTTACATTCAAGGAAGCCACCAATGCAACACAGGGTAGAAGTACAATGAGAATTGAACGAAATGGTTCAGTGTTCTTGAATTAATTAATTTAGAATTAGGGCGAAGGTCATTTACGGCTACATAAATAAGAGCTACACCGACCTGGGCTAGAGAAAATCAAGCTTTTATAACCCAGGTAGGTCGATTTTGCCTGTGTAGACGTGGTTTCCAACCGCCCTTTTAACTACTTTCGCTGAAGCATTTTAGTTAACTGATCCAGCAATTGCACTTCTTGTTTGCTGTCTTGCAATGTCCGCGCCAGTATAATTGCCCTTTCGTAAAAATTGCGGGCAGTTAAATAATTACCTTGTTGCTTATATAACTGAGCATAAGATTCAAAAGATTTTAATTCTTCGCGTAAATTTTGTAATTCTTTAGCGAGTGCTAAACGCTGCTCTAGTAAGTCAAAGGCGCGTTCGTAACGTCCTACAGCAGTGTGAGCCGTAACTAAACCGTCAATTGCCCGTAATTGATTAGTGCGATCACGGTTGGTTTTAGCTGTCTGCATTACTTCACCATAAGTAGCAATGGTATCTTGATAATTTCCAGATGCTAAATAAGCATCTCCTAAATTATTTAAGGTATTTGCTTCACCAATAGCATCGCCAGTCTGACGGCGGAAAATTAAAGCATTTTCGTACAGTTTAATCGCCTTGTTATAATCTCCCAACCTGGCACTTACCAAACCTAAATTACTTAAAGACAGTCCTTCACCTTCAATATTTTTGACACTGCGAGCAATTGTCAGTGCATCTTCAACTGTTTTACCAGCAGCAACAGATTCGCCTTGTTGCAGCAGATATGTACCGATATTATTCAGCACAAAAATCTGAGATTGGAAGTCTTTAGTATCACGAGCGATCGCTAATCCTCTTCTGAAAGCATCTTCCGCCTCTTTTGAATTACCAAGCTGCACATAAGCCTTAGCAAGCAAATTGTACGTTAGACCTTGTGCTTTCAAGTCGCCAATGGAATGATATAGTTCCAATGCCCGCAAACAAGACGTAATTGTTTTGTCGCCATGTCCTGAAGCGTATTCTTGTTCAGCAATACGCAGCAAACCGTCTGCTTCATCTCTTGATTGTCGCCCAACAGAATTATTTAAAGGGCGATGGAGTTGTTCGGTAATATCAACCGCACCCGCTACAGGACTCAGCAAAAAAGCTAACAATAAAAAGCTGTGTAAAAGTACCTGGGGACAAGAAATCGCACCTACACAAATTAAGCCTAGCTTTTGGCAGGGAAATACAAGCCGTTGTTTCATAAAAATTACCCGTAAAGTTGCGGGTTTAAGTAGAAGGTCTAAGAAGAAGTTTTAATGTTTTAAATTGAAGACAATGAATATACGCGTTTGTACTTAAGTTTTTGATTTAAATAAATCTTCCCCAAAGTATATGGTGCGGATATCTGTGGGCAATTTGTCCTCTAGCATACGATAGCCTTCTTGGAGAAAATTGGCTACTTCATTAGGAGCGATCGCTTCTCCTTCAGCTTGTAGATAAGCAGCGATTCTAGTTTCACTCCAGTGGAAAGTTTGAGCCATTAATACAATTAATCGTAAAACTGGTGGTAGTTGGTCTAACGCCTGTTCTACATAGCACCATAGCGGCGGCGAAGTCGCTTGCAGAGAATAATGAATTGCTTCTGTGGGTGGTAGTTTAATCTCATTTATACAGAAAGCTGTCATATTAATTAACCAATTCTGCATGGTCAAAGCTTCTTCACCTGATTCAGAGTCAGTTAACTTTAGTCCACCGAGTTCGTAATATATATGTCGCCAGGTGAGGGCAAACAGATAATCTGCTTGCACAGGCGATCGCGCCGAATGCCGAATTAAGGTGTAAACTATGGGGCTATAGCGGCAAAAAATCACCGTAAAGTACTTTCCAGCATCTGGATAGCGCTGAAACAGAGTCAGTAGTTCATGGTCACTGTGATGGAACAGCGATTTCACCAGTGGGTGATTAGCTTCGGGAAAATGAGGAATTTGCACAAGTCTTGGAGTTGATAGTTGTTAAAATAGTTTTGGGAATTGCACTCCCCTAGTTAATCGCATAATATCTTGGTGTTGCTCAGTTTGTAGATGAGACTCAGACTACTTGAGTATTGATAAACTAGAAACAAGGACTTAATTTTAGTCTTAATCGACAATCATAAAATCAACTCTCTTAAAGAATCCTTATTTGTTCATGGTTATAGCAGTTAGTGTCATATCGTTCCTGCTCAGTCCCCTTACTTTAGGCTCCTTTCTGCCTTCCCTGCCCTTAGATAGCCTGTTCTCCACCCAAGGCATTATGGTGATGCTACTAGCAGCTTACGCTGGTGCTATGTGGATGTTTCTCACCAGTGCCCCAAAAGTACACACTGTAATGGTGTCAGATTTGGAGATTGCCCGACAATTGTATGAAGGGCTGCTAGATTTGCCAGCAGCTGAGGTGCCATTGCACTACTACTACAACTACGAACAAACTATAGGCGCAACTGGCATCGATCCGTTATATATGTCTACTGGCCCGAGCTTGTCTAGCAAAATGATGAATAATGCTAACGATGGGCTGTGGTATCAATTGAAGAAAAACACCCAGCTACACGTCATTACTGGTGCAAGTTTAGGTAGCAAAAATCAGCAACGCCACGTTTGTTTTGACCACGACTGCCTGGAAATGATTTTAATGCGAGTCGAAACGCGCGGTTTGAAATTGAAGATTCGTAACCAGAAACCCCTGAACTTTTTAGTCAAGGACTATGAAGGGCGAGTCATTGAAGTAGCTGAGGTAGCAAATTAGTTCTGAGATTTTAGATTATTTGAGGTTGGGTTTGGCGTAGCTTGCTACCGTAAGCATCGCTAAACCCAATATTTATTTTTAGATTTTGGATTTTGGTGCAAGCGTTACCGCAGGGGTAGGTAAGTAAATAGGTGTAAATAAAGTGGAAAAAATGTATACATCTCACCTATATGAAACAGATTTCTATGATTGGACGCAAAAGCAGGTTAGCTTGTTCAAAACTCAACAGTGGGAACAATTAGATACAGTTAACCTGATTGAAGAAATTGAAACTTTGGGCAGAAGAGAACGGCAAGAATTGCGAAATCGGCTGGGAGTATTGCTAGGACATCTACTAAAATGGCAATTTCAACCTGAAAAACGTAGCAATAGCTGGTTGGGTACAATTCGAGAGCAACGTGTTCAAATTAAACTGCTTCTGCAAGATAGCCCTAGTTTGAAACCCTATCTCGATGAAGTTTTCTTCAGTGTTTATGAACTAGGTTTGGCTTTAGCGATTCGAGAAACTGAGTTGGGTGAAAATGTTTTTCCAGAAATCTGTCCCTACACTTTAGACCAAACTTTGAATCCTAAATTATTACCAAATTTTAATCAGGTTGATGAACAGGGCGAGTAATTGCCCCAATACTATTATTTTCTCACCGTAAACCGTGGCAAATAAAAGCAGCCCAGTAATGAGTATGTGAAAAGGGAAATTCCTCTGTCGAATTTTTTATGTCATAAATTTGACTTAACACTTTACGGTACTTTTTATATTAACAGTCTAGGATTAGTATTTGATTTTTGAAAAAGCTCCGTACATCTGGAGAGACATAAAATCAAAGGCAGTATTTTGGATAAACCACTCAAACATCCACTTTAAATGAGAAAACGAAGGCACTAAAGCACAAAAACGTCGAACCCAAGTTTTAGCCTGCAACCAAATATCCTCAATTGGATTTTGTGACGGACAATTGGGAGCAAACCGGACACAGTGAATTTTCCATCGCTCTGAGTATTCAAAGGCTTTTTCTATTTGTCCAGCATTGATGCAAGCTTGCACCATTTTTTGGTAGATACCAATAGATTTCACCAGAATTTCTTGACGGTGTAATTCAGATTTTGTCCAAGTAGAGCGCCTCATTGGAAGCATCAAAAAACCTGTGTCAGAATTAGCACTTCCTTGGATAACTGGTCACAAATTACTGGTCTAGGAGAAGTTGTGACGGCTCCAGGAATAATTTTTAGCGATAATGATAATGTTATTCCCGATGTTGTTTGGGCTAGCAACGAGAGATTGCCTTTACTTTTAGACGAGGCGGGACATTTAGACTGGTGCGCCAGAATTGGTTGTAGAGGTGTTATCTGCTGGTAGTGAAAACGAAAAGCGGGACAGAGAACTAAAACTTAAGCTCTACTAATCACGAGGTGTCAGAGAATATTGGATTGTAGATTGGCGCAAGCAACAGGTGGAAGTATATCGGCGCGAACAAGCAAGTTTAAAGTTAGTTGCTACGTTATTCAATGGTAATGAATTGAGTTCACCCATATTGCCTAATTTTACTTGTGCGATGTCTACGACGGACTATGCCTACGCACAATTATTTAATTAATAAAAATTACGAATTACGAATTACGAATTAGTTAATTGTGCTGTAAAAACTCAACTTTGGGCAATAACGGGTCAGTCACAATACCCACACCGCTAAAACCCCAGCGTTTGAGCAAATTTCCCAACTGTGTACGCGCAATAGATTCCACAGCAAAGCGATTTGCCACTTCTGCTGCGTGGGTGTTGAGATAGCTAAGGGCATCAAAGTTTTCTTGAAACAGCAATAAATAGCCCGATGTTTCAGCATCAGGACGAGCTATAAGATAATTTCCGTCAGTTTTTGAACGCACCAAATAATAGACTTCAGACAACATGGAGATAAGATTTGTTGGGGAGGAAAAAATCCTTCAAATAAAAAACATAGAGGAATATCGCGCAGCTTTAATTTCCGAATATCCCTCATTGCTTTAATATCAACAATGTAAAATATTTATTTATCCAAATTTGCCGCTGACGTAATCTCTGGTATCTTCCTGCTGAGGATTGTTGAAAATTACTTCTGTTGCATCATACTCTACCATATAGCCATTACGGGTTCCTGTTTCAGAAGTCCGAACATTAAAAAAGGCTGTCTTATCAGAAACACGCGCTGCTTGCTGCATGTTATGGGTGACAATGACAATAGTATATTGCTCTTTAAGTTCGTGAATCAGTTCTTCAACACGCAAGGTAGAAATGGGGTCAAGAGCGGAGCAAGGTTCATCCATCAGTATAATTTCAGGTTGTACTGCGATCGCGCGAGCAATACATAACCGTTGTTGTTGTCCACCAGATAAAGATGAGCCACTTTGCTGTAGTTTATCTTTGACTTCATCCCACAAAGCTGCTTTTCTGAGACTGCTTTCTACCAATTCATCCAAATTACCTTTATAGCCGTTGATTTTGGCTCCAAAAGTAATATTGTCATAAATTGATTTGGGAAATGGGTTTGGTCTTTGAAACACCATCCCAATTCTCCGACGCACTTCTACAGGGTCGATGTCGGACGCGTACAAATTTTTATCGTAAAAAAGTATTTTACCTTCTGCCCGAAATGACTCAATCAGGTCATTGAGACGGTTATAGCATCGCAACAACGTACTTTTACCACAACCAGAAGGGCCGATAAAAGCAGTAACCTGATTTTTCGGTATATCTAGCCAAATATTCTGTAATGCTAAAAACTTGCCATAGTAAACATTGAGATTTTCAGTGCGTAAAACGGTTTCAGTGTCATTCACTGTCCTAGTGTTGGTAGCCATAAATTAAATTTAGTGTTAGTTTAAGCGATCGGGATTTGCACTGTGGATGATTGCTTACTAAGCTTTTTTGCGAGTTGCCCAGCGAGCGATGATACTTGTGATTAAAACCATCAATACCAAAATTAAAGATGCTGCCCAAGCTAGAGATTGCCAATTTTTAAACGGAGAAATGGCGTATTTGTAAACTAAAACAGCCAGAGAAGCTGTTGGTTGGAATAAACCATCTGGCCAAAAGTTAGAAAATAGGGCAGTAAATAGCAAAGGTGCGGTTTCTCCAGATGCTCTGGCGATCGCTAGCGTTGCCCCAGTTACAATAGCTGGTAAAGCTGCTGGTAAGACTACTTGACTCACCGTTTGAAAGTTAGTCGCTCCCAACCCTACAGATGCTTGTCGCAAATCTTGCGATACTAACTGCAAGGCTTCATCAGTAGTTCGCAGAATAATTGGCAACATTAAAATTGCCAGTGCAAACCCTCCAGCTAGAGCTGAATACGATCCTAAGTTCAACTTTACCATTGTCAAAACTACAATCCCATAGGCAAATACCCCAGCAATAATTGAAGGGACTCCACTAAGGACGTTAGCCGCAAAACGCACCCATCTAGCTACTTTCGCCGAACTAAATTCTGTGATGTAAATCGCCCCTAAAACTCCAAAGGGGATACTAATCAAGGCAGCAATTCCTACCATCAGCAGGGTGCCTAAAATTGCATTACCAAAGCCTCCTCCCTTTTGGAGAGCTTTGGGTGGCAATTCCACAAACACGGCCAGATTCAGACTGCTAAAACCTTTAATAATCACGTAAGAAAGCACTGCTAGCAAAGGTAAAAGTGCCAATACTCCGCAGATAAATGCGACTACAGTCATCACTGTATTAAACAGTGTCCTTTGAGACGTGGGGGAGCGAGTTAAACTGCGCTCTGGAAAATTAGAAGTCATAATTTAACCCAAAACTAAGCTATATTCGCTTGACTCTCAGAACGATCAACTCTGCCAGAATATTGACTACCAGTGTCAAAAAAAATAAAATTAAAGCCGCGTACATTAAAGCCGCAACTTGCAAACCACTCGCTTCTGAGAATTGATTTGCTAGTAGAGAAGAAATTGTATTGGCTGGTGCTAAAAGAGAGAGACTGATATTGTTGGAGTTTCCAATTAACATCGTTACAGCCATTGTTTCTCCCATTGCCCGCCCAAGTCCCAGCATCACAGCACTCACTATGCCCGAAAAGGCTGCTGGGATAAGAACTTGTAAAATCGTTTCCCAGCGTGTTGCTCCTAGTCCGATAGAGGCTTGGCGCAAACTTGGGGGTACAGAAATCAAGGCATCGCGGGATAAGGCTGTGATGATGGGCAAAATCATAATCGCTAAAATGACTCCCGCCGGCAACATTCCTGGGCCTGTAGGAGAAGTACTAAAAAATGGCAGCCAGCCAAAGTAACCATTGAGCCATTTTCCCAAATTGGTTAAGATTGGCACTAAAACGAAAATACCCCACACGCCGTAGACAACGCTGGGAATAGCTGCGAGCAGTTCTACTGCGAAAACCAGTACCAGTTTCACTTTAGCGGGCAAAAAATCCTCGCTCAGTACAATAGCAGTACCAACCCCAATTGGTACTGCTATCAGCAAACCAATAAAAGAACTCACGAGAGTTCCATAGATTTGAGGTAGAACTCCGTAGCTATCATTAACCGGGTTCCAAGTGGTGTTGACTAAAAAGCTAGCACCAAACTTTTGGATAGCAGGCCAAGAAGCAATTGCAACCTGCGACCCGATCCATAATAGAGTCCCAGCAACTCCAAAAGCGAAAATTTTAGTCAGCCAAATAAAACCCAAATCTAAGGATTTTTCGGCGTCAGAGCGATTTTTCATCGCTGATGACAGATTTTGAGAATTTGTAGTCATGAATACCGACTTTTAGAATGAAATCAGAGAAAAATATGGGAGGCAATCCAGATTGGTAAAATTGTTGCCTCATCATCTATTTAAACTGATACAATAGTAACTCTGTGTTCAAAGTTACTACTGAATAAGCGTGTTTGATTGCTTACTTGCTAGCACTATTACCACTGGCGACAGAAATTTTATACTCTGGGCTGATTTGGTCAGCAGCAGCAGCCACCTTTGTAATAACATTTGAGGGTAAAGGAACATATCCTAATGCACTAGCCTGCTTCTGTCCATCAGTTAAAGCGTATTCGATCGCAGCTTCAATCGCTTTGGCTTTTGCCGCATTGGGATATTTCTTGTAAGCCAAAATCCAGGTGTAAGTGACGATGGGATAGGAATCAGCCCCGTCAGGATCGGAAATGAAGGAGCGGAGATTTGCGGGTAGAGCTACTGATTCGAGAGTTTTAGAAGCTGACTCCTCACTAGCTACAACAAACTTACCGCCTTTATTTTCCAAAGCAGCAAACTTGAGACTATTTTGTTTGGCATAGCCATACTCGACATAACCAATGGAACCTTGAGTTTGCTGGATTTGGGCAGTAACACCCTCGTTACCTTTAGCACCCACTCCCTTAGGCCAGTTGACAGTTTTACCTTCACCAACTTTACTTTTCCACTCAGGGCTGATAGCGCTGAGGTGTTTTGTGAACACACCCGTAGTTCCGCTACCATCGGAACGATAAACAACTGTGATTGACTCTTTCGGAAGCTTTGCACCTGGGTTAGCCTTGGCAATTTGGGCATCATCCCAAGACGTGATTTTGCCTAGTAGAATATCGGCGTAAACGGCTCGTGGGAGCTTAAGTTCTGGAACATCAGGCAAGTTGTAAGCCAACACGATGCTACCAGCAGTCACAGGCAGTAAAATAACACCTCTATCTGCTGGTACTTTTTGGATTTCTTCATCCTTCATTGCAACATCGCTGGCACCAAAGTCTACAGTGCCTTTGATAAATTGTTCAACTCCAGAACCGCTACCAACTGATGCATAGTCAACTTGCAGATTGGGATATTTTTTGTTTAAATCTGTGAACCAGGTATCGTACAGTGGTGCCGGAAAAGACGCACCAGCTCCGCTTAACTTTACGGTTCCGCCAAGGTCTAATTTAGCTGGGCTAGAGGCAGTAGTATCTGTAGCAGTACCAGAAGGCGTATCTTTGGTGGCTGTACTATCTGGTGTTTGCTGTCCGCCACAAGCTGCTAGGCTGATTGTCAGTGCTAACACTGAAATTGAACCTGTGAGGCGATGAGTTTTTATTGCACTAAGACGTGAGAGCATCGCTATCAATTTTTTAGTAACTTTTCAGGTGAGCGTTTCTAAGATACTCCCAAAGAACAACAATAGAGATTAACGAAAGGTTAACAAAGCAATAAAAATACTTGTTTTTTTGATGAAGAGCAAACCCTTGTTTCTAGATTTGATTGATAAATTTTATACTCTTGCTTTAGGTTGAAGATAGAAATATGACTACAGTAAGTTTGTTGTACTCATTTACAAAACTTTATTGTTAGTGTAATTTCGTTGGTCAAGTTATAAAAAAAAATAGATTAATATTAATTAAGATTAAGCATTAAACACTTTGTAGCCAAATTTAGCCACTGCTCTGCAAAACTAGTATAAATACTAATATAAATAATGAATGTCAATTTTACCTTGTTTTAGGTTAAACACCAGAATTCACAGCACGCTTCAGCTAAGAAAATCAGATAATAGACACCTCAGTTGCAATTCGTAGAACTGAAAAATTACATACCAAAAAGGCAAAAGAAAATATGCTAGTTCTTAAGATGTAAGCACAAATTTCATTTCAATATTAATGAATATACTAGTTGCTGTTGGTTTTCCCTTTTGCTTTTCCTTGGTTGCCTAATAAATGTTTGCTGCTTCCAATCAATTACTATGGTCTATGATTGGCTTACTCCTGACAATGGGTGGTACCTTCTTAGAAGTTTATGGCATCACCTTACCTTGGACTTGGAGTCAGCACGGAATTCAGACTTTTCCTTTAGGTGTCACTTTTCAAATTGGCGCAGTATTGTTGGTGGGTTGTTTAGGGGGCAAAAATGCAGGTGCGCTTTCGCAAATTGCCTATTTAGTTATGGGGTTAACCTTATTACCAGTATTTGCCGATGGCGGCGGTATTGGTTATGTCAAGCTATCTTGGTTTGGCTATCTACTAGGCTTTATTCCTGGAGCTTGGATTTGTGGCTTAGTTGCCTTTAAAGCCAGACCTCGACTAGAAACTCTTGCCTTTAGTTGCGTCTGTGGCTTGTTAACTCTCCACATCTGCGGTATTACTTATTTGATTATTAGCTATCTTTTTCATTGGAAAGGCACAGAAAATCTATCCTTGATGCAAGCAATCCTTAAATATTCCTGGTTTGCACTACCAGGTCAACTAACTGTGGTCTGTGCAGTTACTGTAATAGCATATATATTGCGTCACTTAATGTTTTATTAGTTCATTGTTATTTGTCCTCTCTTACAAAGTTCTGAGCGCCGGCTTCCGGCGCTCAGACTTTGCGCTTTGTCAAAAGCTCATGACCAATGACCAATGACCAATGACCAATGACCAATGACCAATGACCAATGACCAATGACTAATTTGCCATGCATTTAAAAAATCGTCTTTTCTGGATCGCTGCCTTCATCACTTTTTTCTTAGACCAAATAACAAAGTACTGGGTAGTACAAAGCTTTAGCTTGGGGCAGACACTACCACTATTACCTGGGATATTTCACTTCACCTATGTCACTAACACTGGTGCGGCTTTTAGTCTGTTAAGTGGAAAAGTAGAGTGGTTGCGCTGGCTATCTTTAGGAGTGAGTTTAGTCTTGATAGCGTTGGCGCTAATTGGCCCAACATTAAATTTATGGGATCAGTTAGGCTATGGCTTAATTTTAGGTGGAGCTATGGGCAACGGTATCGATCGTTTTGTTTTAGGCTATGTCGTTGATTTTCTTGATTTTCGCCTAATTAACTTTGCTGTATTTAATGTGGCAGATTCATTTATTAGTATCGGTATTGTTTGCCTGTTAATTGCTTCTTTGCAAAAAACACCAACTCCAACTGGCAGATCCCATTAAACTATTAAGCCTGGGATGATTAATCCCAGGCTATTGACTTAGTGAAACCCTTGCTCAGTCTTATATGCGAAGACTTTACGTATAAGGTTTTATCAATTTTTATTTGTCATCTGACACCAGTTTGCATAACTGGTGCAAGAGTTCAAGAAAGATGCACCGACAATCGCTGATGGCAAACTAGTATTTAGATTATGCCGCAGCTTTTTATTTAATTACCTGTGGTAGGAGTTTTTGGCGAAATAGAGCCAGGAGTACTGGGAGAGCTACCTGGTTCAATACTGCTGCCAGGAGTGCCAGGAGTGCCAGGTTGTTCAGGAGTAGTAGAGCTACCTGGTTCGGTAGAGCTGCCAGGAGTGCCAGGTTGTTCGGGTGTGGTTGGAGTAACGCTTCCTGGTGCTGGAGTTAGGTTGCTAGGTGCGCCTTCAGGTGTGGTAGAGCTTCCTGGTGCTGGAGTTAAGTTGCTAGGTGCGCCTTCTGGTGTGATTGGAGTAACGCTTCCTGGTGCTGGAGTTAAGTTGCTAGGTGCGCCTTCTGGTGTGGTTGGAGTAACGCTTCCTGGTGCTGGAGTGGTTTCAGGAGTGCCAGATTCAGGAGGGGTGGTTCCTGGTGTAGTTGTACTATCAGGAGTGGTGGTGCTATCAGGCGTTGTAGTTCCTCCTGGTACTGTAGTGCTACCAGGAGCGTTAGGCGCAGGAGCGCTAGGGGTGGCTGCTGTGCCGCCGGAACAGCGTGAGTTGAGCGGAAAATGATCGCACAGAATTTTCATACCTTCTGGCGACATCTTGATTTCCGTTGGTGTGCTAGTGGAGTCGCTACTAGACTGGGCTATGGGGGATTTACTGGATTCGGCTACAGCAATGTTAGTGGTAAGTGCCAAAGATAAAGCTGTACCAATCAGGGTCAGAGATTTTCCCATCATTCTGAAATTAACCTCAACTGAACACTCGCCCTATTAAAGCAGATAATTAAGATTTAGAATATCTTCCTAAATGAAGATATTTAAGTTTGTTTCAATATATGTGGATATGTAAAATTGGTAAAATTTAAATCAGTTGTTTATTTATAACTAGTCTTAAAAAATACAAAGGAAATCTTATAGTTCTAGTTATAGAACTATTAATACTAGCTTAGATAAGGCTTTGAGAAGGGATAAAAAATTTTACTTCAATAAATAAGTGACTAAAATCACAAATCAGTTCTAACTTTAATATAAATTAAAGTATAAATTAGTTCAAAAAGTTCCGTATAGGCAATTTATGCTTTGGCTTATGAGTAAAATGATGAAAGACTAACATCTAATATTAATTGTAATTCGCCCGATTCTTCATTAAAAACTGTGATGTGAATAGCCGATGAGTTCTCCCCAACCCCCTCACAAGCCACAAACGTTACTAGGTCAACTGACTCAAGCAGTACATACGATTCAAGCTAGGGTCGATTTTTCTAAATTGGCGCTCAAGCCTAATGCCAAAGTACCAGAACTTTGGGTGCAGGATGCGGGGGCGGATAAAGCAGAGGTATATCCACTGTTGGGCGATCGCTATATTCTCGGTCGTAGCTCCAAATCCAGCGATATCGTCATCCGTAACCCTGTTGTCAGCCAAATTCACCTGTCACTATCGCGCAATTCTACTCAGCGCACACCAGTTTTCACGATCAAAGACGAAAACTCAACCAATGGCATTTATCGTGGTAAGCGTCGTGTTAGCTCTCTAGAACTGCGTCACGGCGATATTCTGACTCTGGGCCCCCCAGAACTCGCCGCTTCTGTGCGGTTGCAATATGTCGATCCACCAGCATGGTATGTCAAAGCTGCAAGTTTGACAGCTTATGGAATTGGTGGTGTCAGTGCCCTATTAACATTAGTGATTGGCGTCGAATGGCTGAAATTTTCAGTCAAACCTCTACCGACAGCGACACGCGCCCCAGTAGTTGTTTACGCCCGTGATGGAGCCACTCCCCTGAGAGAACCTCGGACAATCTCTCATGTAGATATGAAGCGATTAGAGGAATTTGGCCCTTATTTGCCTGCTGCGGTAGTAGCTTCAGAGGATAGTCGTTATTACTGGCACTTTGGGGTCGATCCTCTGGGGATTTTACGAGCTGTGTTGATTAATAGCCGCACCGGAGATGTGCAACAAGGAGCCAGCACTGTAACCCAGCAAGTTGCGCGCAGTTTGTTCCGCGAGTATGTAGGTAGACAAGATACCCTTGGTCGCAAATTGCGGGAGGCAGTTGTCGCCCTAAAGCTCGAAACATTTTACAGCAAAGATGATATTTTGCTGATGTACTTAAATAGGGTTTTTTTGGGAGGGGATACCTCTGGCTTTGAGGATGCAGCCCGGTATTACTTTGAGAAGCCGGCTAAAGAATTAACTTTGGCAGAAGCAGCAACATTGGTAGGAATTTTGCCTGCTCCCAACGCTTTCGATTTTTGTGGGGATGGGCCAAATAAGCTAGAAGCGGCTGAATACCGAAATCGCGTAATTAAGCGGTTGCTGGAGATGGGCAAAATTAAACCAGAGGATGCGAACCGAGCTAGACGCTCCACTGTCCAAATTAGTCCTAAAGTGTGCGAACAGCAAGCTAAAACGATCGCACCTTATTTTTACAGTTACGTCTTCTCTGAACTCGAATCAATTTTGGGGGAGGGAGCTGCAAGAGAGGGAAACTATATCATTGAAACCAAGCTCGATCTAGGCATACAGAAACAAGCAGAAGCAGCGTTAAGTAATTCGGTCAACAACTCTGGTAGAACTTTTAATTTTTCTCAAGGGGCATTAGTCACTCTTGACTCTAGTACAGGCAGTATCCTCGCAATGGTAGGCGGGACTGATTACAAAAAAAGTCAGTTCAATCGTGCTGTTCAAGCCAAAAGACAACCAGGTTCCACCTTCAAAATCTTTGCTTACACTGCCGCCATTCAACAGGGAATTTCGCCATCAAAGAGTTATTCCTGCGCCCCTTTAACTTGGCAAGGTTTTACTTATAAACCCTGTCGTGCTGGTGCTGACACTAGCTTCGATATTGCCACCGGGCTGGCGCTTTCAGAAAATCCTATCGCCTTGCGAGTTGCGAAAGAAGTCGGGCTGGATAAAGTAGTAGCAATGGCGCAGCGTTTGGGGATAAAATCAAACCTCGATCCAGTTCCTGGCTTAGTACTGGGTCAAAGCGTAGTCAATGTTTTGGAAATGACTGGTGCTTTTGGCGCTATTGGCAATCGCGGTGTGTCCAATCCTCCCCATGCCATTAACCGAATTTTAGACAGTGGTGATTGTCGCGATCGCAATGATATCAAAACCTGTCGTGTAATCTACTCCTTCGACCAAGATCCAGGTGCCAACAAACGAGTGTTGACAAATGATGTCGCCGATCAAATGACTAGTTTGATGCGTGGTGTAATCGCAAGAGGTACTGGTCGTAGTGCTGCCATTGGACTAGGTGAAGCTGGTAAAACTGGCACGACTGATAAAAACGTTGACTTGTGGTTTATTGGTTTTATCCCCAGTCAGCGACTTGTAACTGGCGTTTGGCTGGGAAACGACAATAATTCCCCGACATCTGGCAGCAGTGCTCAAGCAGCTCAATTATGGGGGAATTATATGCGGAGAATTACACGGTAATTGGGCATTGGGCATTGAGAATTGGGAACTATTGATCAATAAATGATCAATGGACTTTTGTGAGAAGACCTGATTTTGAGGACTTAGAAGTTTATCAACTCGCCCAAAAGCTAGCTAATGAAATTTGGCATATTGTTCAAAGATGGGACAATTTCACTAAAGATACACTGGGCAAACAAATTGTTCGGTCTGCTGATAGTATTTGTGCGAACATCGCAGAAAGTAAAGGTAGGTACAACGACCAAGATAATCGGCGTTTTGTCAAGATTGCGAGAGGGTCTTTGTATGAAACTATCAGCTTGTTGAGGTTAGCCTACGCCAGACAGTTATTGACAAATGAACAGGTAAGTAGATTTAAACCAATTCTTGATGAACTATTACCCAAGCTCAATGCTTATCTAAAATCCATAGGAAATAGGGAATAGGGCATGGTGCATCGAGAATGGGGAACGGGGAATAGGGAATTCCAACTTAATTCTCTGCCCAATGCCCAATGCCCAATGCCCAATTACTGATATCCCTTCCAAGGAGTGACTTCGAGCTTGCCGTTAGGCTTGAATATCACTTGGAAGTGGGCTAGAGGTTCTCTGTCATTGGGAGGAGCTACATTAGAACCATAGACAGCGTTAAACATCTTAGGAAGAGGTGTTTCTCGGAAATAATCAAAGGCGACTTGATTGAGTGGTTCATAGTCAGCAATTACACCATCTTTGTTGACTGCTACCCGATATTTCAAATCTCGTGTAAAGGTGGGAGTGCCACTCCAGGTTTGGCGAACTGTATTATAAAGCTTTTGATTTAAACCTTTAGTGATATTAGAGTCAGTAATTTTTGCACCGAGTACTTCTGGTGTCTTAGCATATCCTCGCCAAGGGCTAACTTGCAGCACACCATTTGTAGTAAACACTATTCGGAATTGAGCAATTGGTTCATTGGAAATGGGAGCGCGGTTAGCAGGATTATAAAGTAGGTTAGGCAGAGGAGTTTGCCCGACTCCTTGATTGGCCTCTTTATTCACCGCTTTATAACCAACGATCGCTCCATCCGCAGCTACACCCAAACGATAAATCAAATCTTGTTGCAATCCTGAGCGTTTAGTCCAAGCTGGATGAATTTGGTTATACACTTGACGATTCAATGCACGCAGCTGGGATGGATCGGTAATTTCTGGAACTGTATTTAAAAGTGCTTCTAAATCTTTAACTGCTGGCTTTTCATTAGCTGTGGGTGGTGGTGTTGGTGTTGTAGCCACGATAGGTGTTGCAGCTGCTGATGCTGGAGGATTAAGGCTCTTTGTTGTAGAGCTAGTTTGCTCATCTGGCTTAGGCTGCGGTATACGCATTTGGGGAGGTGGAATCAAGTTAAATGCGATCGCTGCTACTGCTAAACTCGATACTCCCACGGCAGCAGGAACAGCCTGCCTGATTACAGCCTGATTAGCACCGCCATAGCGTCTAGTAACTGGTTGTAGTTCTAGGGATAATTCTGGTAAAGTCTGGGTATCAGCAAAAAACTGATCCACTGCTTCTACTAAATCAAACAACTGCACCGTATTCAAATCTATTTCAATCGGCGGACGTTTAGAATTATTAGAGTGATCGAACCCCTCTGGAGCGCTTTCTGAATGTATGATTAACCTGTGGAGGTTGCCATCAATTTTTTGAAACTCTACTAGCTCCGATTCTTGGTTGTGTGCTTGCGGATTGGATACGCTACTCAGAAATTCTTGGGCGTAACCACTAACAGCCCTCACCAAACTTTCAAAAAATTCTCGCCCTCCAGTTAGGGGTTGGTTATAACCAGATAAATAGCATTCTGCATTTACCAATATTGATAATTCTGGGCGCATTTCCTGGAACTGTGCAGCCCTAGTCACATCACTTAACCCTTCTAACAGAAGAGTACAATTAGGTAGACTGTACTTACGTTGAATATTCATTCCACTTCACCGTCAAAAAGACTAATCCAGAACCGCTGCATTCCAGCAGTACCAGTACAAAAGAGTAATTGTCCTAACAAATTTATTGCTAGCGCATCTAATTTTTCATCAGAGGTTAATGCTAGTACGCCAGAACGTCGAGCATTCATCCGGCTTTTAAAATGCGCTCTAAACCGCTCTAAGTAATTAGATAGCCGTAAATTCTGTTCTAATGGAATCTGTTTTTCTTCCATTTGTTGACATATCATTAATAACTGGCGGATGACAACAGTTAAACGCCGTGCTATATAGCAAGCAATGACCACCAGAGCTTTTGCTTCCATAATAGTTAAGGGACGGCGCATGTGCGCTCTTCGTAGCGGGTTAGAACTACGCATCCGCCATAAATTCACCCTGTCTTTAACAATTCCTTTAAGATCCAACTCTTGAGCAAAAGCCAGGATTGCTTCCGAACCACCAAGCTCTAAAGCTTCAATTGCCAGTAAAATCAGGTCAATTTGCAGCCTGGTTCTGCGAGGACACGTTTTAGAAGCGATCGCAGGATCTGGTAAAGTGTCCAGAATCATCGGCAGTGAGTCTTGGGTTGGACTGTTGAACGGCGTTAAACTTGCTGAAACATTCATTCTATAAATACCTTGTGCGGTTCCAACAGACTAGATAAAACAAATTTAAGATTGGTAGCCAAGACTTGAGCCTTAGACTTGTGACAGTAGCATGACTACCTGATATATACATTACTTAACTCTTTCTACTCAAAGTTTTCCCTATATTGAAATCAAAATTTTAAAACATAATTAAATTCACCTCATTTATTAGTGAAATACCTTTTATAGCTTGGTTTAGATTCTAATTATCGTCAATGAAGGGCGAAGCTTCAACCTTTACCTCCACTTGACCCCCAGCGTATGACATTATAGTGTACGATTTTTCAGGTATCTGAAATTGAGCATTGGGCATTGGGCATTGGGCATTGTTTATTATATTTATCTACCTCATTCCCCATGCCCCATTCCCCATTCCCTACTCCCCATTCCCCATTTTATGGATTTAAAGTCTCTCATTCGTGACATCCCAGATTTCCCGAAACCCGGAATTTTATTTCGGGATATTACTACGTTACTACGCGATCCAGAGGGACTGCGCTACACTATTGACTTTTTAACACAAAAATGCAACGAAGCTGGAATAACAGTTGATTACGTCATTGGTATGGAGTCGAGGGGATTCATTTTTGGTTCACCTTTAGCTTATAAATTAGGAGCTGGTTTTATTCCCATCCGCAAAAAAGGGAAGTTACCAGCAGCTGTTTACTCAATTGAATATCAACTAGAGTATGGTACAGACTGCCTAGAAGTGCATCAAGACGCTTTACATCAAGGTAGCCGAGTTTTGATTGTGGACGATTTGATTGCCACAGGTGGAACTGCAAGTGCCACAGCCAAATTGGTGCAGAAAATTGGCTGTGAACTAGTAGGATTTGGGTTTATTATCGAGCTACGGGATTTACAAGGGCGTACACATTTACCGGACGTGCCGATTATCTCTTTAGTTGAATATTAGTCATAGGTCATAGGTCATTAGTCATTAGTCAATAGCAAAACAACTGGCAAATGACAAAATATAAATGACAAAATATAAATGACAAAGGACAAAATATAAATGACATCTGCGAAAATTTCCTTGGAGACAAGTCGGGATTGGCTAATCGAGCTAGTCACGAGCGAAACTTTTGTTTATGTGGCAAAGCGGCTATTGCAGGCACTGCTAACTTTGTTATTGGCGTCAGCGTTGTCGTTTTTCATCATTCAACTCGCTCCTGGTGATTATGTAGATACGCTACGGCAAAACCCGAAGATATCTCCTGAAAGAATTGAGGAAATCAAGCGGCAGTTTGGTCTGGATAAGTCTTGGCCAGAACAATTTGGGCTGTGGCTATGGCGAATCTTGACCAAAGGGGATTTTGGCACGAGTTTTATTTATCAACGTTCAGTTGCATCGCTGTTGTGGGAACGAGTACCAGCGACATTACTATTAGCGATCGCATCTTTAATTGTCACATGGGCGATCGCCATCCCTCTGGGGATCTTTGCGGCTGTTAAACAAAATAAGCCAGCAGACCAGATTTTACAGGTGATTAGTTACGCTGGACAAGGCTTTCCCAGTTTCATCACTGCCTTAGCGCTGCTGGTTTTAGCCCAAATCACCTCGCCATTGTTCCCAGTGGGTAGCATGACTAGCATCAATCACTCAGAACTGTCGTGGTTTGGCAGAATCTTAGATATCGGCTGGCACATGATTTTACCCACAATCGCACTCTCAATTACTAGTTTTGCTGGTTTGCAACGCATCACTCGCGGCGAATTATTGGATGTTCTGCGTCAAGACTACATCCAAACGGCTCGTGCCAAAGGTTTGCCAGAAAACCGCGTCATCTACGTTCATGCACTCCGCAACGCCATAAATCCCTTAATTACCTTATTAGGTTTTGAATTAGCTAGTTTATTAAATGGTGCCTTCATCGCCGAATTTTTCTTCAACTGGCCCGGTTTAGGGAGGTTGACTCTACAGGCTTTACAAGTTCAAGATTTATATTTATTAATGGCAAGCTTGGTGATGGGCGCAGTACTGCTGATTATTGGCAATTTAATCGCCGACTTGATGCTCAAAGCAGCTGATCCACGCATTCGCCTAGAAAATCTCAATTAGCAGCAATTCAAAAATCCAAAAAATCAAAACGTATTGGGCGGTTTCCAGACTACTGCCAACTATAAACAAACAATAAGTAGGTAGCCAGAGTGCGGATGTCGTTAAAGAAACTGTTGCTGATTCCTCATCCTGTCTTGAATTCGGCTACTCTCAGTTTCAGGCTATTTCTGTATACTGCAAAATTGTGAATTGCTTTTTAACTAATTATTTTACCAAGATTCAGACTTAGTTTTTGCACTCGTATATTTAAGAGTTTTTTCTAAGCGGGCGGCGGGAATCGAACCCGCATTAATAGCTTGGAAGGCTATAGTTTTACCACTAAACTACGCCCGCAAATTTCCAACCATATAAACGTAACACAGTTTTTGCCAAAATTCAAGTATTTAGTTGGAATTGGCGGGTTGGATTCTGATCCTGACATATAGATTGCTCAATTCTGGTTTTGTGCCATCGTTATTGTGGGCAGCAAGAAAGTTTTCTGTTTTAAAAACTTCATTGAGAACTTGCTCGTATGTACTTTTTTCACTTTGCAGTGTTGCTGGTTCTATTTCTAGAACTACAGCTTGTTTAAAATTACCATTGTTATCGATTATCAAGCTAGCCAAGAGTTGTGCTGCTTCAAGTCCAGAATTGTGGACAAGAAAACTTGGGTCTAATTGTTTTGTATTGCTTCCTCTGTATAAAGCGATAACGTCGGGTAAAGCATCTTGTCGGAATCCTCTTGATTGTATCAAGCTAATCACTTGATTTCTAGATAAGGGAGCTACTATTGCTACCGATGCTCCCCCAGTCGAAGTTGCTGGAGTTTCTCTAGTTGAAGTTGCTGGAGTTTCCCTAGTCGAAGTTGCTGGAGTTTCCCTAGTTGAAGTTGCTGGAGTTTCTCTATTTTCAGGTTCTGAAACTGGTCGATTTGATGGAATACCTGTTGGTAGTTGCGTTCCCTTTCCCAGTTTAATTTCTTGACGACGCTTCCAAGGTAAATTACCGACTGGAACTGTAGGTGTCGGTGTGACTTTAGCTATAGGTTTTGGTGTGGCTTTAGGTGTAGGTTTCGTTGTGGCTTTAGCTATAGGTTTCGGTGTGGCTTTAGGTGTAGGTTTCGGTGTTGGCGTGGGGACTATCTGTTTTCTAAAGGGTTGACTATTAGGTTGAGAGGCGTAAATTCGGCTCTTTTTCTGGAGATTCTCAGGGGAATTGATTGCACCAAAATCTTCATTTTTAGGAGTAGTTCGTGCTGTTTGTGACGAACGTGTTGGTACAGACTTTTGAGTTGAGGATAGTGGCTTTGACGAAACTATTTTGGCTGTTGATTTTGATTTGATTATTGATTTTGTTTTAGGAGCAATTTCTATCAATTCAATAGGAACAGCAGATTGATTTTGCTGGGGAAACCACAGACTAAATGCATTAGATAAGCGCATCAGCCAGAACACCAGCAAGTGCAGAGAGACTGAACTGACAACGACAAAAATCCACAAACCTGGTGGATCGGTGTGTCGTCTCCAGACCTTGGCTGGAATTGGAGTTTTGTCTGCAACCGATGGTGTCATATTATATAAACTGGATATGATTATGCACTTTTACTCATTGGTAATGCTTTAAAATACCAGTCTAAATTTTAGCGATTAACCATTACCTCTGGTGTAACAGCGAAAGTCAAAACTGTTTCATCTACTCCTTTCAGTTCTAGCGGCCTACCTTTAGTAATTTCTCCTTCCTGTAAATAATCTGCTACGGCAGCAGAAACCAGGATTGTACCGGGAACAGCGGCAGCTTGCAACCTTGCAGCAATATTCACACTTGGGCCAATAGCTGTATAATCGGCACGTTCAGCGCTACCAAACATCCCCACAACAGCAGTACCTTGGTGAATACCGCACCGGAACTGTACGCTAGTAAGTTTGTCGCTATTGAATACACCTTGCTCTCGCCAGCGCTGGTTTAACTCAGCCAGTGAGCGGTGCATTGCTCTTGCTGTATTAATCGCACGACGCACTTGTTCGTTAGGGGTTAGTTCTTCCGGCGCTCCATATAAAGCTAAGATAGCATCTCCCATAAATTTATCTACAGTACCGCCATTGCTAAAGACAACTTTGGTCATGGCTTCTAAATATTCATTTAGCAACTCCGCGACTCGTCGGGATCTGAGAGTATTTGCTAGCTGTGTAAAACCCACAATATCGCTAAACAAAACTGTAATTAAGCGTGGTTCTGGGCGCAAATCTAACGTTAAATCTCCGGTTGCGGCTTTTTGCACCAATACAGCAGGCAAAAAGCGCTTTAGCACCGATTCTGTTAGATAAGTATTTAACTCCACAATTCGCCGTTCATTTTCTTTCAATGCTAAAAGATTCCGAACTTCCGCCAAAAGTTCCCGATCGTTAAATGGTTTTGCTAAATAAGCGTCCGCGCCATGTTCTGTACCTTCGATGCGGGTTTCTTCATCTACTTTCGCTGTCAGCAGAATGATTGGTGTTCCTTTCAACGTCTCCTCATTGCGGATCATCTGAATCATCTCAAGTCCGCTCACTAAGGGCATCATTAAGTCAGTCACAATCAAGCTTGGTATAATTTCCTTAGCTTTACTATGCCCTTCATGACCGTTACGAGCCGTCTTTACATGATAGCCATTACGGCGGAAAATCTCAGATACATAGGTTCGCAAATCGGGGTTGTCATCTACAACTAAAATTGAGTGCTGAGTCTTAAGTGCTGAGTCTTTAGTCTCAACACTGGAAGAGAGATTTATTGTAATATCTTCAATATTGTTTGTTGTTGGCTCTACTAGTTCTAAATCAGCCAATTCTACGCTAGCGCGGCTCGTATTTAGTTCGATAGGCGTCTCTAGTATTTGCTGTGCAGGTAAATGAGCATTTCCAGTCACTAGCCATAAACTAAAGGTAGTACCTTCACCATAAACTGATTCCACAGTGACTTGACCACCATGTAATTCTACTAATTCTTTAACTAAAGCTAAACCCAAACCACTGCCTTCATAGGAGCGATTTGCTGAACCTTCAGCTTGGCGAAAGCGCTCAAATAGGTGAGGAATTTGTTCTTTAACAATGCCTATTCCAGTATCTTGTACTTGCAAGATGCAACGATCGCGCTCAGATTTTAGTCGAATACCAATCGTGCCACCTTCAGGAGTAAACTTCATGGCATTTGACAAGAGGTTATAAACCACCTTGTCAAATTTTTCCATGTCTAAGTACACCGTCGAACATTCATCTAGCTGGGTAACGAGATGCAGTCTCTTTTTCTCGCAGTAGGGACGAAAAGATTCCACTATTTGGCTGACAAATTCGACTAAATCGCAGGGATGGAAGCTAGGCTGCATTCTCCCGGCATTCAGGCGTTGTAAATCCAAGAGTTGATTTACCAGTCGCAGCAGACGGCGGGAGTTACGTAGGGCGATCGCACATTGGGAGTAAGATAATCCTTCACCAGCCGCCACCGCCGACTCTAAGGGCCCTTGAATCAAGGTAATTGGTGTGCGAAACTCATGGGAAATATTTTGGAAAAATTCGGTTTTTTGTTTGTCTAATTCCAGTAAGCGTTCGGCTTGTTGGCGAGTTTTTTGATACAAATGTGACTGCTGCACAGCGATCGCTGCTTGCGCTGCAACTGCTTTGGCCAAATCGATATCAGATGGCAACCACTGACGTACTTTTTTACCTTCATGTAAAGTAATACTACCAATACATTTACCATCAGCTAATAATGGCACAAACATTAGCGATCGCGCTGGCATTTTTAAAGGCAAATCAAAACCCCGCACATCTGAGTGAGAATGACTCACATTACCAATTACCACAGGTTCATGTGTCTGTAGCATTTGTTGGAGGATGGGATTCTCCTGTATAGATGCTTGAGAATAGGGTAATCTCTGGGTTGGTAGGTGATTATTGCTACTTAATCTATTTTCTAGGGCTGGCGATGCCTGCGGCGGGCTGTGCCTACTGAAATTTTCTAGATGTTGAAAACTGTCATACAAGCCCACACACTCAACAAACTCATCTTCCTCTGTCCATAAAGACAAGACGCAGCCATCGACTTGTAAAGCTTGTCCTAATTGCTGGGTAATTGCCGCAAAAATATCTTGAGGATCTAAGCTAGAGCGAATTGCGCTAGTAATCGTATTAATCAAGCTCTCTCGCTTGGCAAGGGCACGTACTTGTTCGTAAGCATAAGCTTGAGATAAAGCTAAGGCTGCCTGATCCGCTACCATCAACACTAATTGCACCTCATCATCTCCCCAAAAGCGAGGCAGAGAACACTGGTGCAGTGCTAGCACTGCCATCAGTTCTTGTTGGCAGATCAATGGCACAACTAAACTAGAACAAATGTTAGCAGCAGCAAAAGCTTGCCCACGTTCGCGCAGTTCGGGAGTGTTACCGTGAATGCGCTGATCATCGATCGCATCGTGAATCACCTGAACTTCGCGGGTTTCCCACACCGTCTGAGCCAAAAGAGACAGAGGGGGAGCAGAGGAGGCGGGCAGAGATGAAAGACCTAGTGCTAGTTCCCCTTCGTTCTCCTGCACCTCTGTTTCTTCAGAAAGAGGCTTCTGATAAATAAACCCTTTATCCGCCAACTGCTCATCTTGGAAGGGACGCAACAGACAGACATCCACTTCCAACATGTGACCTACTGTATCTACAATTGCTTGCAAAATTTGTCTATAGTCTAAAGCACTGCGAATCGTATTGGTAACGGTATTCAGCAGCGATTCTTGACGGAGTGTGCGGGTAAGTTCGCGGGTTCTGGCTTTGAGAACATTGTGGGTATCCAAAGCTTGGCGTACCACTGCTTTGAGTTCCTCCGCTTCCCACGGTTTAGTGACATATTTAAAGACCTTACCAGCGTTGATTGCTTCCACCAGGTCTTCGACATCGGTGTAGCCAGTTAAAATAATCCGGATAATATCTGGATATTGAGTTGCTGTCAGGCTCAAAAATTCTGTACCGCTCATCATTGGCATCCGCTGATCGGAGATGATCACCGCAATCTCCCCCTCTTGAGTCAGCAGATCGAGGGCCGCAGGGCCAGAGGTTGCCCTTAGCACCTTATAATCACGATAGAAAGTGCGGTAAAGCAAGTCAAGGTTGTCTGGTTCATCATCGACAACCAAAATTTTAGGCTTACTGTTTGCTTGGGATTTCATGCACCGCTTTCCTGCTGCAACGGCAGTCGGATAAAGAATAATCTGATCAGGTAAGGATTTTTCTGAGTCAGGTAAGAGCAGAGCATTTCGACCAATAAGGCTGTTTGGCTACATGACTGCTGAGTGTGGGAGCGTTTACTCACAGTAATTCGTCTCAATTGCTTGTACCGATTACCGTTTGCGTTGGTGCAGTGTAATTGCTTTCATTGTCAGTTTTAGTTTTACAGAGTCGACACTTGCTTGCCAAATCTTTTTTCACCTCCTGTGAGCAATGTCTGATAATACATACAGCGCTCATAGCCAGCTGAAAAATCCAGATAAAGCTGCATATTAAGTTTTCCCTTTGCATCTGTTGTAATAACACTTGCAGGTAAATTTTATTTATGGTAGTCATGGTAGAGTCAGCCAAATTAGAACAATTAAGATTTAAAGCCAAAGTATACTATTAGACAAATACCTCTTTCTAATTTAGCAATCAGAACTATCATTAAGACAAGTGGTAGTCGTTGAGGAGTCAGAGATTAGGGATTAGAGAACCTTGCAGATTCTTGTCCCAGTAGCTTTACAGTTTATTTGAATGACTTAGTAGCAAAGTAGTGCCAGTGTATCGGCAACTGCAAAAACAAGTTCAGTACTGCAAGCAAGGGTAGTTTGAAACCAGAGTTTGCCAATAGTGTACTTACTTAACAATTTCGGAGATGCTGCTTACGGACAAGTTATGCTATTCCTCTGCCCACTCATTCAAAGCTCTATCACTTTACAGATGCTTTTGTGGCAATCAGTTTGATATTCTGGGTACCTAAAACAAGGGATGCAATGAATCTACTGAATTTAAGGTTATAGATTTATGAAGTTGTAACTCCTAATACTCTTTCAAAAATGCAGGTTATAAAACTCCAAACTAAAGTGTAAAAATTTGTTTAATCGACAAGCAAAAATGAATTAGCAATACTGGTTCAGTTAAATCTCCTGGGCAACTCTAAAGTTTTGATTTAGTTTAAATTTTGTTTTAGGATTTTTGAGAAAATTTTTGTTGAATAAAATCAATACTAAACTAGCCTTGAAATATCGGTTTTTTCACCCATACCACCAACAGCCAATCGATCCAGCTTCCTACCAATTCCAAATTCGTACAGCTACATCGACTGATTTGATTGGTGTCGCCCAAATTATTACTGAAAGCTTTCACTCCCACAACGGTATATGGGGATGGGCTTTCCCGTTGCTACGTCTGGGTATTTACGAAGACTTAAGGCATCGGATGGCATCACCTACGCCCCGTCATATTTGCTTAGTTGCTCTTGAATCTACTACTGGTGAGGCTAATAACTTAGTCGGAAGTGTGGAACTGGGTGTACGTTATAGTAGTGATTCATGGAGCCAAGTTGGTGTAGGTTTTCCTTACTTATCTAATTTAGCGGTTCACCCAAAATACCGTAGACATGGTGTGGCTTCAGGATTGCTTACTAGCTGTGAAAAAGTCTCTCGCGAGTGGGGATTTCAAGACTTATATCTCCATGTTTTAGAAAATAACCATCAAGCAAGGCAGCTTTATTTCAAGCTGGGATATCGAGTGCATAAAGTCGAATCGAACTGGAATACATTTCTTCTAAGACGCTCAAGCCAGATGTTATTGCACAAGCACCTGAGTGCTGATTCCATTATCTGAATTGTGTTTTGGCAATTGTCAAATTTTGTTTTCCATTCCAATTAAATTTGATAAAGTCTGTAACTCATAGCGGTAATCAAACACAAACTAAGTTAAACCACGTCTACCTTGAAAATCATAGTTATTTGGACTTAGAGAAAGCTTAAAACCCAAGCTAAAACCTAATAATATACTCCTTTTAATAACTTCCGGTTTTAAAATGGACGAGGTTTAATTACAAATCCAGCCAATATTAGCTAAATATCTATAGAAATTCGCTTTGATTTGGAGAACTTACTTGGTTTAGCAAGCAAGAGGCAAGGGTAAAGAAGGCTCTTGGAGTTGCACTGAGTTTTTCACCCAATCAAATAGGAGTCCTATAGATAAAAACTAAAACATGTTAATTTCCGAAGCCAGTAAATAGCTTTTGCTAATTCTTTTTCAAAAGAATATTTGGTTTTAACTTTTTACGAAAATCCCCCTCGTTCGGATAAAAACAATTATTTTATTAGTAAATATTTTAATATTAAAAAATGTTAAACTTAGCCTTCTGGGATTTGTGGTTAACAAGTTTTTTAAAGCATTCGATATAGATAAAAATCGACTATAATGGCAACATAGGCAAAATCACGTTCTAAAAAATCATCACTTCCTCATAATAACTTTGTAATTAAGATATTCATCTTTATAAAAACTTTAAGAAAACATTAGTATAGTTTACAGACAAATCTTGTTATATCTTTTAAGATATAATCACTAAATTAGTGAAACAACGCCTATCGATTGCTATTTTTAGTTGGATTGACCAGAAAGGTCTTGATAATAAAAGAATTCAAAAACTTGATTTGATATAACAGTTAATTCCGTTTTGAAGTGCATACTACAACAACATTCATTAAAAGTTTAAAAAACATGGATAGCGAACAGCATCGACGCTATCAGACCTCTATGGTATCAACTTATTACCCTGAAACAACTTTCCTTGACTCTGTTGTCATGTCAGACGGAACTGAGCAATCGCAAGGCTCGGATATCCTTACACGTTTGCACAGTGGAAAAGTTTTCATTGTCAATAGTCGTAGGCGAAATGGATTAATACTCTTTAAACGCTACCATGCAGAGTTTGCTGGGCCTGGGGCTGCTGTGGGTGGGGATTACGATTGTGATTGCCAAAGGGCACTGCCTATAGGTAATCTTTCTTTATTAACTCCTGAATCTAATGAAGAACGCCAGAAGGCTTACTTGATTAGGCGACAGTGGATTCGATTGATCAAACAAATTACAGAAAACCCACTGCCTGGGCAGCGAGTCCAGAAAATTCTCGATCAATTTGAACAATACTTTCCACCAGAAATAGTGGCTCTTTTGCCGGATGTTGCTTTTGCTCTTTTAGTGGGTGTGCTGCCACAAACAGTGGGAGTAGTACGCCGTTTGGGCAGTGAGGTGAATAGCAGGTTTAATTACTGAGTAAATTGCTAAGATGACAAATTGGCCAAAGCAGCTTTTACTCGATTAACGGTGTGGGCGTTTTCTTCTATAGTTCCGACAGTAATTCGCAATCCTCCGCTGATGCATCGCACAAGAGTGCCCAGTGTTCTAAGTTTCTGGTGGAAAGTTTTTAAAGCAACTTCTTGTGAATAAAAGCCATTTGGTTTGAGACGCAGGTAAACAAAGTTGGCAGCACTTGGAGTAATTTGTAATTCTGGTTGCTGGGATAAAATTTCGATTAGTTTGGTTCGTTCACTCAGGGTTTGGGGAATTGATTCCAGCAAAAGTGTACGATTTTGTAAACCAACTAATGCAGCTGCGATGGAAAAACTGGGGAGATTGTAGGGTAAGCGAACTTTTTCTAAGATGGCGATCGCTTCGGGATGAGCGACACAATAACCGATACGGAGAGATGCCAATCGGAAAGCTTTAGAAAAAGTGCGTAAAATTACCCAATTAGGACGCTGTGCTAATTCACCTACTAAGGTAGTTTGACTGAATTCAAAGTAAGCTTCATCAATTACTACCAAAATATGCTGTGGCAAACTTCTTAACCATGCCAACTCTGCCTCAGTTAAACTGTTGGCAGTTGGCGAATTAGGATGTACTACGAAAACTACGCGAATCGGTGAATTTTGAGTTTGTTCGATCGCAGACTGTGCGGCGCTTATGTCAATTTCAAAATTTCTTTCATTTCTCCCCACCGCCACTACAGGAATGCCCAATGTTTGCGCCAAAATCCCGTACATTGAGAAAGTAGGATTGGCAACGAGAATTGATCCTTCTCCTCCTAGACAGGTGGCGATTAATAAAGAGCGGATAATTTCATCTGAACCATTACCAACAGAAATATTGGCAGCAGTAAATAAGGATGATGAGAGGGCGGCTGATTGATTGACATACTCAGCGATCGCATCCTTAAGTGTTTCATGTCCGCCATCGGGATAACGATTTGTTTCAATTACTTGCTGATACGTCCATGCCAGCTTCTCTTTTAACTCAGGTGGTAAATCGTAGGGGCTTTCATTTGTATCTAACCGATCGAACTGTGTAGTGACAGAATCGGCTGTATCGCTGCTAGGATGAGGTTTATAGGCGGTGAATTGGGCTAAATCTGACCGGATGAAGGGAAGCATAGTTTTAGTCATTAGTCATTGGTCATTAGTCATTAGTCATTGGTCATTAGTCATTAGTAACTAACAAAGGACAAATGACTAAGGACATTAGTTATGTGTGAGTCTAATATTTTACAACTTCAAGGTAATTGGCAAAACAGACGAATTGCTTGCCAAATTTCTTCATCACCACACCATCGCCATTTTCTGAAGATGTCCCTCAGTTCACTTTTCTTAATTGCCATTTCGTGTAGCCTTCACGCATACCTCCCCTGATCAACTTTGCCAGACGTTCTTAAGCCCGTCTGACACTTTGCCTTGAAGTTTTTACATCGTGCAAAGAACCAATAACATACCACGCACAAGGACTTTGCTCATGTAGTGGCTGAGGATATATCGTATACCAGGAATTTACAAATTGTCCTATCTGCGATACCTAGATATTATTGCGGCGGATTTTGCTTCTTTTCCCGCTCCTCAACTGCCTTACTCACAAGCCGCACAACAAGATTACTGATGGGACGGTCTTCTTCCTCAGCCCATCTTACCAAAGCCTCGTGGATATCTTTGGGGAAATATATGGAAGTACGGTTACTATAGCCGTTAGGTGGTGGGTTGAAAGATGGAGAAACCCTATCGCCCTGCGGTGTGCCACCCGAAGTTTCCACAGCCCTCCCGTTAGGTGGTGGGTTGAAGTTCTTATAATTGAAGACGCCAATTTGGCTATATAATTCTTTATTAGGGTGGTTTGAAAGGAGCGCTGCGATCGCACGTAAAACGCAGCTATTTTATAGTAATGGAGCCTCTGCTTGGGTGAAAACAGCAAAAGAAGAGGTTATATATTTTTGTAATTAGACTGCAAATAAAGTGCTTTAAAGCTATTCTTCTAATTCAAGAGCCTTGGGCTTGCTGTAATAAATTAAATTAGAAAACATATATTTATTTAGCTGAGTTTTACAGGCGGATTTTGGACAATAATTCTTTAAAACTGGTTTCAACTCTGGACAATAATTCTTTAAAACTGGTTTAATTGCTGAAAGCCGCGAAAATACGTAACTTATGCCCCTGAAGTTGGAAAAAATGGACATTAATTCTTTAAAATTGACAATAATTATTTAATGGACATATGGAGAATAACGGATTCGAACCGATGGCCTCTGCGGTGCGATCGCAGCACTCTACCAACTGAGCTAATTCCCCTTAATCGGTGCTAAATTAAGAGTACTATTACTCATTAATTTAAGACATTATCACCATAGATTATTCTAACATTCAGTTACCGATGGTTGAGGCTGTTTTTGGGAATAAACCTTCTGCACACGTTCGAGTTCCAAATCATTGAGATAATCAACAGTCCAGTTACAGCAACGCTGGAGCATGTGGAATGGGTAAGTATTCGCTACACCAACTACTTGCATCTGCGATCGCTTCGCCGCTTCGATCCCTGCTGGAGTATCTTCAATTGCCAGACATTCCTGTGGTTGAAGATTCAATTCGGGATATTCCTTATTCAGGTGTTTCACTGCCAGTAGATAACCATCGGGTTCTGGTTTGCTGGTGGTGATGTCATCACCCGCGACAATAATTTTAAAATGTTCGGCTAGTTTAGCTCGATGGAGTACCAGTTCTATTTCTTTGCGAAAAGCGCCACTAACTAATCCTAGTTTCAGATTCCGCGATCGCACCTGAAATATTAAGTCTTCTACACCTGGATATAAAGGCAGTCTCTCTATTTTCTCTAGTTCGACCACATACGCTTGGGCTTTCCGGTACAGCAACTGAGTTAAATAGTTTTCATTGCCTACTCTACCACGATTAGCGAGTAGTTGCTGAAAACAAGCGCGATCACTGCGTCCTAAAGAAGCTTGACGCTCATCGACGCGTTGGGGTTGGAGATTTTCTTCCATGAGAATCTCATCGATCAGTTGCAGGTGGATTGGCTCATCGTTAATGATTACACCATTAAAATCAAAGAGAACTGCCTTTAAACTCATGCCATTATGCCAAATGCTGGAGAACCAAGTCCCTCCAAATCATTATTATCTACTGATGTGTGAGTATACCGACGGATATTTTCGGTTGCTATTGGTTTAATGCCGCTAGTTACCTGATTTATCCACCATACATCTTGCGATCGCACTGCTTCAAATCCGGCTGCACCCATATTCGCTTCTATACTACTAGCAGCATATTCACGAATATATGGCTCTTCAAAAACATCATTGAGCCATTCTAACTGACGCAGAGTCTTCTGATTCCCATCTAGAATTAACACTTGTCCTCCAGTTCCCAGCAACCGGAAGCTTTCCCGCAGAATTGCCAAAGACACTGCATCTGGTGTTTCGTGGAATAGCAAAGAAGCTGTTACTAAGTCAAATGTTGCATCCCTCAAACCAGTTTTTTCAGCATTTCCATGTCGCCATACTATATCTAAACCAGCATTTCTAGCTTTATCTTCTGCCCTTACCAGCATATAGGGCGATAAGTCCAAACCAATAACTTCCGCTTCGGGGAAAGCCTGTTTTAACATTAAAGTAGTGGAACCTGTGCCGCAGCCTAAATCGAGTATGCGTCGTGGTTTTACCTTGACGGCATCAACTAAAGCTTGACGAACAATACTTTCATTCGGTGGCAAAACATAGTGGGTAATCGGATCGTAAGTAACTGCTGCATCGTAAGTCAGATATCCGCCAGCAATCCCGTGAAAGTTTTGATTACTGTAGTACCACGGAATTATGACATCATCTCGTCGATAGCGATCGCTCTCTTTCTCCCAATCAATACTATCAGCGTAACGCCGTAACCCGTCTTCATCAATCAAAAGACGCACTACAGGGGATAAAAAACGTTCCCAGATTGTATCTTGACGCACTGCCATATTGTGTCAGAACTTTAAGGAGCTATTTAAACAAAGTGATTTTCTTTACAAATTTTAATACATTTGGGAAGCATCTGCTTTCTCCCTATGGTGATACGTTGACGATTGTAATTTATTGTACTATAATTGTAGTATACAAATATAACTCCTAAAAGTAGTTCTTCAGCTTTACGAAAATTCAGAGAGTCAAATGAAAGACAATACAACATTTATATTGCTACAACTAACTAAGTAATGGTTTATAAGTCATACCAATAATTATCACTGCCTTATACTCAATCCCTCCGGGTGACGCTCGTACCTCGCTAACGCTGCGCTAACGGTAGTTGCTCATGGAGGAAACCCCCATGCCCTTGGGAGAAGACCGCACTACCTCACCAAAATCTAAAATTTAAAATCCAAAATAGAAAAAATTATGCCCTACGAAAAGTTAGAAATTACCACACCAGCACCCGTCTTATCTTGGGCAAATCACTCTTTGGGTCCAGAAGAAACCAAGATGGCCAAGAATGTGGCATCATTACCATTTGTATTTAAGCACGTGGCATTAATGCCAGATGTTCACTTAGGAAAAGGTGCTTTAGTGGGTTCTGTAATTGCGACCAAAGAGGCAATTATGCCTGCTGCTGTCGGTGTAGATATCGGTTGCGGAATGAGCGCTATCAAAACATCATTTACTGCCGAACAACTAGAAGGTAAACTCAAGAAAATCCGTCTGGATATTGAAGCAGCAATTCCTACTGGATTCAACGAAAACAAAGACGTTGAAAAATCTGTTATCAACTGGCAACACTGGGATGATTTTAAAGACTTGCATCGTGGTGTGCAAGACCTACAAAGTAAAGCAATGAAACAAATGGGTTCTCTCGGTGGAGGAAACCACTTTATTGAAGTGTGCCTCGATACAGAGAACCAAGTTTGGCTGATGCTGCATTCTGGTTCGCGCAACATCGGCAATAAACTCGCCCAGTGTCATATTCATACAGCCAGAGAATTAGCAAAAATGGCAGGTAATAAATTGCCTGACCCTGATTTGGCTCATTTTGTGGCTGGTACGCCAGAATTTCAAGCATACTGGCACGATTTGCAATGGTCACAAAACTATGCGCGTGTCAACCGCGATGTGATGATGGCGCGTTTTAAGCACATAGTTGAAAAGCATCTGGCAGGTGGGAAGGCAACTAAACCTTTATTGCAGGTTAATTGTCATCATAATTACGCCGAAAAAGAAGTGCATTTTGACGAGGATGTATACGTTACTCGTAAGGGTGCAGTCCGCGCCCAAACTGAAGATTATGGGATTATTCCTGGTTCGATGGGGGCAAAGTCTTTCATCGTTAAGGGTAAAGGTAATGCTCACAGCTTTTGTTCTTGTTCTCATGGTGCAGGGCGTTTAATGTCTAGAAATAAGGCAAAAAATGTCTACACACTTGATGATTTGATAGAGCAAACAAATGGCGTAGAATGCCGCAAAGATGAGGGTGTGTTAGATGAAATTCCTGGTGCTTATAAGCCGATAGAACAAGTTATGCAAAATCAAGCAGATTTGGTTGAAGTTGTAGCAACACTTAAGCAAGTTCTTTGTGTAAAAGGATAAATTAGGTAGGGTGGGTAATGCCCACCTTTTTTATTTTTTTAAATGCAGAGGCACGCTGAGGAAGAAATGATTGTTTTAAGTGAATCAGACTGAACAAATAGCTTCTAAAGACTGGCGAGAAGGATAAGTCTGCTAAGGAGTAAATATTACGGGTTAGGAATATGGCATCGGTCAATTCAAAGGTTGCGTCTTTGGCTCTACCTAAATGTTTGTAAGCTACTTGACGAAACTCTTCGAGTCTGGCACGTTTCATGTTGCAGATGAGTAATGGTAGTTCTTTTCTCAGTTTCTGCCAAAAAGGGGACTGTATTCAATCAGACCCCCCTTTATTTTTGGTAATTTCCCATTTAGTCTAAACTCCAGTCTTAAGGTCAGATTAAGTACTACTGCTTCAGTATAAACTCGGTAATTAGGGAAAACCTTTATAAAAATTTCAATGGTAAGCTTTTAAAATAGGTGCTGGTGCGTTTTCTATCTATCAGTGCCACGATATGCACATGAAGTAGATATGATCTCGAAGTCAGTACCAAGTAAACAGGAATCGGCGGCCTATGAAACGTTGCGTTGTGTTTGTCTTCTTGAGTTTTCGTCAGCCAGCATAGATAATCCTAGACTCTTTTACCATAACAAAAAAATCATGCTACGAAAAAAACACGTATTTAGTAAAAATACTGAGACAGTCTAATAGCATATTGAGTTATTTTTATAGCTATAAAATTAGTGAAGTTCGTGCTGATTTAGGGACATTTAAACTCAGGTATTTCTTATAGTTTGCTCAAATTATTGGAGAAAAATATGCGATCGCTATTCAGGAGCTAAAAATGAGAAAGAATTTTTTGTTTGCATTAATATTTAGTTTGGTTGTCGTTTTATCTTTATTAACTAGCAAAGCAGTTGCTTCTTTGAATTACCAGGAATTACCATCAGCACTCATAGCTGCTATTCGTCAAGATTTCTTGCAGTATCAGGAGAATTTTGGTGATTACAGCAGGAACAGCAAGGATCACAGAGTTTTTTTTGTTGATCTTAACAATGATCATGTCAAGGAAACAATTTTATATCCGGCAAGTGGAGTAATGTGCAGTAACCGTAGTTGTCCAATTTTTATATATACTAAAATCGGTAACAACTATAAAACAATATCTGATATAAAGGTTGTTAAAAACGATAAGTTTTCAACTATTTATGGATCAAAGAATGAACCATCAATTGGGGTTTTAAAGACCAGTAACGAAGGATGGCGTGACTTAGCAACTCGATTATTTGACTATGCAAGTCGAACAGAAAAGTGGTCACAGTTTCGTTATGGAAGTCATGGATATACAGATTCAACGCGAGTTCTGATTTCAACTCCGCGAACTATTTTGGAATATTCATCAGGTGTTGAGACAGACTTCAACAAATTTTTAGCCCCTTGATGCAGAAAGTAAACTATGAATCA
The DNA here is from genome assembly GCF_002949795.1 of Nostoc sp. 'Lobaria pulmonaria (5183) cyanobiont'. Classification (NCBI taxonomy): domain Bacteria; kingdom Bacillati; phylum Cyanobacteriota; class Cyanophyceae; order Nostocales; family Nostocaceae; genus Nostoc; species Nostoc sp. 'Lobaria pulmonaria (5183) cyanobiont'. The sequence continues at coordinate 6,879,104 of NZ_CP026692.1, forward strand.
ATCTAGTTTAGGTTAATAGTGAATTTTTACAATATTTCAATTTTGTTTTAGTGGTAATTTAAAAAATCAAATATAAACAGGACTTTAAATGTAGCCTATTTAGAATTTTTGACAGCTAGTTTATCACCTATTTTGGTAAAGTATAATCCTATATCGTGGTAAAAATTATTGACGATTTAAAAAATAATTTTAGGAAATCATAGAGATATAAAATAATAATCACAACTATAATTAATTATGTCTTTAAAACAATCTTTTCAACCATCTTTTACTCGAAGCAGCTTAGTGATATTCTTAATTGGTGCAATTAACCTCACTAATTTTTCAATGGTAAAGGCTGGAAATGTTTTTGAAATAAACAGCACTACCCAAACATGGCCTTCAGCTTCAACACAATCGGATCAAACAAAAGCTTCAAAAACAATAAATTCTGCTCTTTTAATAGGTGAGTGGAGTCAGACTGGTAAATGTAACTATGAGCGTTTTATTTATACTTCAAATGGTAAATATATTTGGCGTAAAAAAGAAGGAAGAAGATGGAAAAATCAATATCAAGGAATTTATGTTTTTAAGAATGGGATAGTAATAGTTGCTGATGGGCCAAACACGGGGGGAGCGCAGATTAACATTTATTCTTTAACTAGAAAATCTTTTATAGGTACATGGGTTGCTACTGAAGAGTTAACTTTTGAAAATCCAGAAGATGCAAAGTTTAACTACACAAAATGCACTACGAATATAAATATTTTTGTTAATCAGAAAAACGCCTAATACTAAGCCCATCACACCCTAAGCACCCCTGTCTCTAATGCTACTGTCCATAAAAATTTAAGTGTAGGTATTATTTATTGTTAGCGCTAGTCTACGACAAACTACTACTCGCTGATAGCGCTAACATTTAAATTTGGTGTCTTTTCAAAATTACATTGTCAAAGATTGAGGATTTGTCTCAATCAATTTCGCTAAATCTTGCAAGAATGCCGCAGCATGGGCACCATAAATAATCCGGTGGTCGGAAGTAATATTGACTTGCATTTGTTGGCGCACGCCAAATAAACCGTCGGGTGTTGCTACCACTTGCGGACGGGATGCCCCGATCGCTAAAATTGAACCTTGTCCAGGTGGCAAAATCGCATCAAATTTGTCTACGCCAAACATCCCCAAATTCGACAGAGTGAAAGTACCACTGTTGTATTCTTGGGGCTGTAGTTGTTTTGCCCTGGCACGTTCTACCAAAGATTTCCAAGTACGCGACAGAGAATAAATATCCACTGCGTCTGCATTTTGCAGCACAGGTGTAATCAATCCGCCATCATCCATTGCTACTGCTACAGAAATGTTGATATCAGAATGATAGACAATACCCTGGTCTGAGTAGCTAGCATTTAACAATGGGTGTTTTTGCAATGTCACTGCTACAGCTTTCGCTAGTAGCGCTGTCATTGTCACGCCTTTGGATTTAATTTGTTTATAAAGTTTGTCTAATCCGTCAGTGGTAATTGTATAACCGACACGGAAGACGGGCACGGATATGGTGGCTACCATATTCCGCACGACAGCATTTTGGAAGGTAGTTAAAGGTACGGTTTGACCAGGAACAGCCGTCGCCACGGGTGCGGGTGCTGGTGTCCGAGGTGCTGGGGGTGCAATTGGGGCGCTGGTTGGTACGGGTGCTGGTGGGGCAGCTGGGGCAGGTGCAGGTTGTTTGCCCTTATTAGACAATGCTTCTACATCTTCGGCGACAATGCGTCCGTGTGGGCCACTACCTTGGAGTGTAGTTAAATCAACTTTGAGTTCTTTGGCTAACTTACGGGCACGGGGTGAAACTACAAGCCTTCCTTCTTTGTGGTTAGAACCGTTTTGAGACGCTAAGGCAGGTGTGGCGGCTGAGGCTGTAGCGGCAACTGGTTCAGGGGAAGAGGTAGGAGTAGCAGCTGCGCCGCCAGAATTGGCAAGAGATTTGGCCTGTTCAATTTCAGCTTCCGTTTCAGCGATGAAGGCGATCGCAGATCCTACTGGGGCAGTTTCACCAGCTTCAACTATGATATGGGCAAGAAATCCCTCATAGAAGGTTTCTACATCCATATCTGCCTTATCTGACTCTACAACCACCACTGTTTCGCCTTTTTCCACTTTGTCCCCAGGCGATTTCACCCAGGAGACGATTTTGCCTTCCGTCATGGTGGAACTCAGCGCCGGCATAAATACTTCGTGAATGCTCATAGGGTGGTTTGGAAATCAATGGTTTATGGACTTTAACAGTTTTTGTCAGATCGAATTGTATCTTGATGGGAGAGTTTTAGACTGTTTATATTTTAGGTTGAGGATTGGGCAAAATAGTTCCGAGTGCTGAGTAAAGAAGTAACATTCCCCACTCAGCACTCCTGAAGGGCATGGGGTATTGGGCATTGGTTATTCACTAATGACTCTAGGAACCTAAATATAGCTTAGAGGTCTATAATACAGAACTATCCTCAATGGTTAGCCAATATCTCGATGTCGTTTTAGTCATTGACTTGCAAAAACCACCACGAGTTTCTCACAGATTAAATGGGATTGCTATTTAATATTCCTCATAACCACTACTTAAGATACAAGAGCTTCTCACGGATAGAGGATATAGGATGTAGTTCAATCTAGAATTCAAAACTGGTAATAAACCTATTTGAAATTCCTGTTTATTTTTATGTCGGCAAAGCTGAAATTCTTTTTGATTGTGATATTAAGTATCTCTGCCACGGCTGGTGCTGGAATTTATATTATTCAGCACCAGCAATCTGCACCAATTGTTGAGACTAGTGATGAGCAAACCCAGCAGATGGGAGCAATACATCAGTCTCAGGAAGTTGCAGCATTCTCAGAGCGTTCCGATTATCAAACTATACCTTTAGAAAAGCTCAACTCATCTCTCCAAGGCAGTAATCCTACGACCCTCGCCCTGAATGCCTTTGAGGATATAGCAGTGGGAGGAACGCGAAAGATAGATGTAGTTTATCCGCAACCAAATCAGGCGTTAGTAACGATTACGCAAATCAAACGGGATAATAATTCAGTTGGGACAGTTAAATATCGAGCAGAGATGACAACCTTTGGGCGATCGCTTTTTATTAGCTCACCTCCAGTGTGGCAAATTGTTTGGGCTGGCTCCCAGGCAGAATGTTGGTCTGGGAGCCGCTCTTACACTAAGTTAAATCACATCTGTCATTAGTCATTGGTCATTGGTAACAAAACAAATGACTAATGACTAATGACAACGGACAAATGAAAAATTTAAATGTCGCCGCGAATTTCTTCTACAATGCCATCGCGCAGAACGATTTCAACCTGCATTTTACTAATCAGGTTATCACCGGTTTCTACCCGGAAAAAACCTTCCATTTGAAATTGGTTGACTTCCTGATCTTGCTGGAGAAACTGTACTTGCTGGAGGTTTTGTAGCAACTGGTTTTTTTGCTCCAAAAATTCACTTTTCTTTTGATTGACTTGGAGTTGGATATTGTCAATTTGTTGGAGGGTCTGGGGGCCAGGTGGTTGCAGACTCTGCTTTTGAATTGCTGCGATCGCTCTTTGTCCTTCAACGTCTAGCTGTTGCAGTTGCTGATCGAGTTGATTGATCTGGGTTTGCAGCTGCTGTTGTACTTCCTCTTTCCAGAGGGGAGTCACAATGACTTTGACGTTAACGACGCGTTTCAGAAGCAAATTAGATTTGGAGACATCCATAAATATTTCACGTTCACTCTTTACAGTTAGCAGGTGGAATCATCAGGCAAACATGCCGTCAATAATATCGCGATAGCGTTCCGTGACGATGTGTCGTCGAACTTTTAGTGTTTGTGTCATCAAGCCATTTTCGATGGAAAATGGTTCCAGGATGATTTTAAACGTTCCGATGCGGTCATCCGGTCGATAGCCTGGACGATTTTGGACTTCCCGATTTAATTCTTGGCGAAATAAATCCTGGATCATTCTACTCTCCAAGTCAATTTTTTGACTATCTGAGGAAGTCACTCGATCGTTGGGCGTATCTAGCGTTAGATTCTGACTTGCTGCCCATTTTTCTAAGGCTTCGACATTGGGGACAATTAAGGCTCCCAGAGTGCGCCGATCTTGACCAATGAGCATAATTTGATCGATGTATGGCGATCGCAAACACACATCTTCGATCGGCTGTGGCTCGATGTTTTCCCCGTTAGTCAATACAATCGTATCCTTAGACCTGCCAGTCAGCACTAAGTCGTCTTGTGGTGTCAGCCAACCCAAATCGCCACTATCAAACCAACCTTCAGGATCAATTGCTTTCGCTGTCGCTTCGGGATTTTGGTAATAGCCTTGCATAATCTGCGGGCCCCTCAACAATACTAAGCCTCGCTTCTCTATTGGTAAAGGCGTTTTTGTCTCAGGATCGACAATTTTAGCTTCTGTTGCCGGGAGTGGTAGCCCTGACGCACCAATCAAATTCCGCCAAGGACGCCGTACATGGGTAACAGGAGAAGTTTCTGTCAAGCCATAGCCTTGCAAAATCTGCACACCAATAATTTCAAAGAAATTATCTATGTGTCTGGGAAGGGCACCACCACCACTAATCATCTGCTTAACTTCTCCCCCTGTGGCTTTCCTAACTTTGGCGTAAACCAGTCGTTCTCCCAAGGCATGGAGGGGTAATAAAGCTGATGCTTGGATCTTAGCTGCTAATCGTTCGCCGGCTGAAGCATGAAGATTATTTAAACTCAATCCCTGAGCAACTCGCCGCGCTTTGATATATTTTTCGCTAATACCCAATAAAGAGTTAATTAGGCGTTGCTTGTTCGCTGGTTGTTCCCGGAACTGCTTTTGCACTCCTTCATAAATCGATTCCCACAGGCGGGGTACACCGACCATGTAATTGGGTTTAAATTGTCTCAAATCCCCTTTTACGGAGCGCAAATTAGTATAAACTTGGGTGCAACCTTGAGATAGTAGGTAGTATTCAACAGTTCGTTCGTAGCTGTGCCACGAAGGCAGGATACTGAGAACGATATCGCTAGCATTTGGTTGCAATACTGTCCCAAATGTTGTTACTTGGTGCATCAAATTGTTATAAGACAGCATTACACCCTTGGGTTTACCCGTAGTACCAGAGGTATAAATTAAGGTCGCCAAAGCGTCACGATTTTGCTTTACTGGCACAAAATGATGATTTACTCCAATTTCGAGCAACTGTGTAAAGTTCAGCACCTTTAGGGTTTCGTCTGTTGGTGGTGCTTCATCCGAAAGTAAGATTACCACTTGAATTGGTAAATCTTTGAGGCGGTCTTGTAGTTTTTTAAGTGTTTTTAAATCCTCAACGACGATCGCTGTACTGCCGCTATTAGTGATAATAAACAGCAATTCTTCTTTTTCGGCTTGGGAACTACGCACCGCATCAACGCCTCCAGCAGTCATTATGCCTTGATCGGCAATAAACCACCGAGGACTATTGTCAGCAATTAGGGAAATGCGATCGCCTACCTTTACTCCCAACGCCTGTAAGCCAGCAGCAAATAGTTGCATTTGCTCTGCCAACTGGGTATAAGTAATCACTACTTCTGGTTTGGCGTGAGGATTGCGGAGAGCGACAATATCACCAAATCGTTGAGCTGCCAAAGGCCAAATTTCTGGTAGCGATTCCACATTTGTGTAATCTACCAACCGTTTTAATGCCTGCCGTTCTCGCTCACTGATGTTAGATAAAAAAGAAGACGCGGTTTGGGTTTTTGACATAACACCTTACCTAAATATTTTTAACTGATCGTTTTCCAGCTTATTTTGTTATTAGGCTACAATAACCGTCATTATTATCCACATTCCCTTCTGTGTACGATCATTCCAGGAATTCCACGTTTATATTCACAAAAATTTATGTTAAAGTTAATTTACATAGAGTGCAAGCAATGATTGGGTTTGCATCTAAGAACAGCGATCGCCTATATTTCACAGGAGATGATTACCTATGAATTTTATCGACACCATAATGCTAACGCTGCTCAATATTGCTGCTTGCATAGCGTTACCGAAGATTTTAGCTATCCTTTTGGATGATAAAACCAAACTTACTGAAGCGTTGGTGAATACTTCCAAATTACAAACAGCCAAAATTGAACTTACAAGTTTTCCTTATTGTACAGCTTACCAATTGACAGGTAGCCAATACTGCAAATTCAGTCCTGATTTTTGTGCCAGGTGTTCTCCAAATTGATGGACTATTCGCCAGGAAAAATTCCTTAGCACTTCCGACAACCAGCAATTCAATTAATTCTTCAACACATATTCACTCTAATTTCGACAGCTTGAAATCCCCGACTTCTTCAAAAAGAGGGGATCTTTTTGTTTGGAACTCCTGCAAGGATTACTAAACCTCGCTTATAAGCTGCCCTTGCTTTAATTTGCACAACTAGGGCGGGCAAGATGCCATTGGTGTCAAGTTAAGGCAGAAGCCCAAATGTCAAAGGTATGTTCATCGAATTCGGAGTGTCGTTTATTGAATTCGGGGTGTCGTTTATTGAATTCGGGCAGCCGTTTATTGAATTCGGGCAGCCGTTTATTGAATTCGGGCAGCCGTTTATTGAATTCGGGCAGCCGTTTATTGAATTCGGGGTGTCGTTTATTGAATTCGGGCAGCCGTTTATTGAATTCGGGGTGTCGTTTATTGAATTCGGGCAGCCGTTTATTGAATTCGGGCAGTTGTTTATTGAATTCGGGCAGCCGTTTATTGAATTCGGGCAGCCGTTTATTATTTTTGTTCAATTTTAATTTGAGGAGGATAAAACCTAAACACAAAAAGACTTTTCATCCAGTCCCCAGTCTCCAGCTATACTAATTGACCCCAGTGATTTCATCTTAACTTGACACTAATGGCTGTCCGGCCCACCCCACAAGAGATTTATTTTTTGGAGGATGCAAATTAAAAGATTTTTAGCTTATTTACATTTTCTAGCTCTCTATCTTAAGCTCTCAGACTAGAGGGCTTACGCCTAATCAAATATATTTCCCCAACTAAGTTATAACTAAACCTCATCTATGTTGAGAACCGTAGTTTTTCCCCTCACCCTAAATCCCTCTCCCTACTTGGGAGAGGGACTTGTTTTTGGCTCACCTTCTCCCCATATTGGGAGAAGGGGCTGGGGGATGAGGGTTTTTCTGTTCATACAGAACTACAGTTTTCAACGTGGACGCGCTTTAATTATACGGACATGATATAATTTGATTTTTTCAGATTTTGGTAAATATACAGCGAAGAAATTGTATTGTAATTTACTTCTTTAGGCTCATATTCATCCTCATGAGTATTTTTAAATAGGACTGTAAATGCACCAGCACCTAACCTATCTTGAGGAAATATCCGGTAACAAGGCATCGTCGTTAAATGTGATTGATATTTGGCTAAATTACTAATTTCTATCGCTTCAAACTGGGGAAACCTTTCCAAGAACCATTCACAAACTTGCTCATTTTCTTCAGGCGAATATGTGCAAGTCATATAAGCAAGATAGCCTTGTGGTGAAACAATTTTAGCAGAGTTAGCTATGATACGCTTTTGCCGATTTGCACTCTTATTAATAGCAGTTGGGTGAAAACATCCGGGTGCTTTTTCACCTTTAGCAAGTAGAGATTGTCCAGTACACGGAGCATCTACTATTACTATATTGCTAGAGCCAGGAAACATTTCGGCAAATATGCTCGAATCTCGATTAACCACTGCGCTAGGGCTAACCTGGCAACGCTTCAAATTAGAAATTAGCATTCCCAGACGTTTGCCAATTACTTCATTACTGATGAGCAATTCAGGTTTTAAAGCTCTCCAAGCGAAGATACTTTTACCTCCCGGTGCCGCACACATATCAAAAACTAAATGCATTGACTCAGGAATAGCTAACAAAGTAGTAGCTGCAAACACCGAAGAAAAATCTAAACAATAGAAATATCCTTTTTCATGCAAGGGATGCTGACCAGGTTTTTCTCCCAGAGATAAGCGGTCTATAAATTGTGGTTGCCAAGAGATTGGTGTTTCCACTGTCAAAGGTGAAACATCTGGCTTTTCTTGACACCAAAGAATAGTAGGTGAAAAAGGCTGAGGATTCATTAAAGCCTCAATAAACTTTTCTTGCTCATCTAGATTAGTAAACAAACGCCGCGAGACTTTAAGTAATAAATTAGAAGGTTTTTCCATGTAGATTATGAATTATCAATTACGAATTACGAATTACGAATTACGAATTAGTACGTTGTATCTGAATCAAATTAAACTGTTACACAAGAACAATGTAATTAAGGCTTTTGGCTTCATACTCAAAATATAATGACCGCCATTGGGATCGCAATGGCCAAGCTACCCCACTGCACCGGAGAAGGTCATGTTCTTAGATAGTTTTCAGGAAAAATTACGCAAAGAAGCACACTTATGGAGGGATGAAGGATTAATTAGTTCTTCGCAGTATGAGCAGATAGCAGAACGTTATCAATTTAAAAACCTGGAAGCTGCTGCACGCGATCGCAATAAAGCGATCGCGATCACGATCGGCAGCATACTTTTATGCTTAGGCATAATTACCTTTGTATCAGGAAACTGGCAGGGAGGATCGCGAGAAATCAAAATTATTCTGATGATGAGTTTGTTTTTTGCGATCGCCATCACTGGATTTTACACCTGGAGACCACCTGAAGGAAAGAAGCCAGAACGAAGCAAACGCCTACTGGGAGAGGGCTTGCTAATTTTAAGCGCCTTCATCTTCGGTGCAAATTTACTGCTGATGGCCCAGATGTTCAATATCATCGGTTCAGCTTCCCAACTGTTTCTCGCTTGGGGATTCGGTGTTGTAGTCATGGCCTTCAGTTTGTCCTTAAATTCTTTAGGAATTCTGTCAATTATCCTTGTGGAAATCGGCTACTGGACTGGACTAGAAGACTTGTGGTACGCTTCAGGTGAATTAACTTGGTCGCGGCTAGTAGTGCAGCATCTGCCTTTGTTGGCATGGCTAGTATTTGTACCTTTAGCTTACTTCTGTCGATCCCGTTGGATTTTTGGTCTAGCAGCCTTTGTTTTTGCTAGTTCCTTACAAGCTAACCTTAATCCACTGCCACTGCTGAATTATGCTGATATAGCACCTTGGGTGGCATCTTTTGCTTTTGCACTGCCACCTGCATTATTCTGGAGTTATGATGATTTACTGTTTCCAACGATAAATTACAGATTGTTTCAATCTCTAGCGCGTAATTTAGCGTTGGTATGCTTCGGCATTGTCTTTTACGTTTTGTCTTTTCGTTGGGTCTGGGAATCTCCAGATTATAGTTCTAATCAGCCAACGAATTTGACAAACTTATTCAAGTCTCTGCCGATTATCGATTTAGGGATTCTCAGCGGCTTGGCGGTATTGCAATGGTTGTTTCTACTGCGTCAAAGAAATAATCCTCCGCGCCGCGAAGTGATTTTCACAACTGCTGTCATTAGTACATTTCTTGTCTTTATTGCAATAGTACCTTTTTGGCATCAAACTATCAGCCGGATTGATGAACTTGGCATTTTTATTTTCAATGTACTTCTTGCAACATTAGCCTGGGGACTAATTCAAGAAGGATTGAAATTAAGCAACAGAAGTTCCTTTTGGGGCGGTATGCTGTTAGTAACACTGCAAATTATCAGTCGTGTGCAGGAGTACGACACCGACTTACTTTTTAAGTCGCTGATCTTTGTCCTGTGCGGTTCTGCTTTAATTAGCGCTGGACTCTGGTTTGAACGCCGTTTACCTGGTGGTAGCTCTACAAGTAAAAAGTAGTGCAAATTCAGAATTCAGAAATCTGCCCATCATCAAAATCTCTGTGCGGCAAAATTTTTAAAGTTTCTCTGCGTCAGTCCTAATCTCGTTACTTTTGAACTCCTCAAGACCTCTGCTTTTTAGGACTACGCTCATGACTAATACCTCTTCTGAATCTAAGAATAAACCCTTGTCTCCCGAAGCCGAATTTTCCAATAAGGTGACTTTTCGGGATTACTTGATTGCTACTGAACAAAAATCGAATAAGCCCTTACCTTTTTGGCGGTTACTTGCTCCCCTGGCGCTGCAAACAGGGCTAATTATGGCAGTACCAGCCCAAGCAGTTTATACAGACGTAACAGGTAAGACGGTGATTTTGCAAACCGTACCTGTAGACCCTAACAATGCGATCGAAGGTAACACCTTAGCCTTAGATTACAACATATCCCGGATCTCAAATTTGAGCAGACTACCTGGCTGGCAAACATTAGTCAGCAGAGGTCGTGGAAGCGGTAGAAGATTGCCTGAAGGAACCAATATTTACGTGACTTTGCAAGAGCAATTATCTTCTGGTCGCGGTGTTCCGAGAGCTTGGAGACCGTTACGAGTAAGTAGCGATCGCCCCACAACTCTTAGAGCTAATCAAGTAGCCTTAAAAGGTGTTTATCAGGATGGTTCTATTAACTACGGTTTAGAAACATATTACATCCCAGAAAACCAACGCCAGCAGATTCGGAACGACTTACAAGCCCAACGCGCTCGCAGAGGACAAGTACCACCTATTGTGGTAAAAGCGAAAGTAGATCCACAAGGTAAGGCAGTGCCACTTAGTATGTGGGTGCGCGATCGCAACTATCGCTTTTAAGCTGTTAGGTAAAGCGTGTAAATATGCAAGCTTTGTCTCTAAAGTTCTGAGCGCTGACTTCCGGCGCTCAGAATTTTCTGTTTGTCAGAAACTAAAAACCAAATAATACTTACAAATCAACTACTTCCTTTACCCTCCTACACCCAGAAAAAGCAAGGGTTTCACTTTTCTTCGTGACATTCGTCCTTTTCCCCTCTTTTTTAATTGGCGATCGCACTACAAATTTACTAGTATTGAGCAACACACTGCTAAGGCACAATCAGCACTGGGCAAGGGGAAAGGTTAATCACGCGAGTTGTAACACTATCATCCGCTCCCTCTTCTGTCAAGCCTAGCCCGCGACAGCCCATGATAATTAAATCTGCCCCGATTTCATCAGCGACATCGCAGATCGTAAAAGCTGGTTTGCCTCGCCTTTCCAAGATTTCAGATTGAATTCCTTGCCCAGAAAATAAAGATTGGGCATTTTCTAACAGTTTAGCAACTACCTCTGGCGACACCATCGGATCATCGGCGCTAGGCGCATCTGGAGGCGGTTCTTCTACCACAGACAGCAGCACCAAGCGACTGCTGTACTTTTTAACTACGTTGGTAACAACGTCAGCAGCTTCCCGCGTTTCCCGGCTTTGATCGATAGGAAATAATACCGTCTTAAATATATCTGTCACTTGGGTACCCCTGACTCCGGTAAAATCTTGATGGTTCTACTTTCAAAACAATAACAAAAAGGCAATCAGGAGAGTTTGGTGTGTCCAAAAAAAGTTTAGCAAGTTTATCTTCGGCTGATATCTCTGGGAAACGTGCCTTAGTGCGGGTTGACTTTAATGTGCCTGTGGACGATCAAGGCAACATTACTGACGATACTCGCATTCGCGCTGCTCTACCAACCATCCAAGATTTGACGCAGAAGGGAGCTAAGGTCATTCTCGCCAGCCATTTTGGGCGTCCCAAGGGTGTGGATGACAAATTACGCCTAACTCCCGTTGCCAAGCGTCTGTCGGAGTTACTAGGGCAAGAAGTCATTAAAACTGATGACTCTATTGGCGATGAAGTTGCAGCTAAAGTTGGCGCGTTGCAAAATGGCCAAGTGCTGTTACTGGAAAATGTCCGTTTTTACCCAGAAGAAGAGAAAAACGACTCAGAATTTGCGAAAAAATTGGCAGCTAATGCTGATTTTTATGTAAATGATGCTTTTGGTACTGCACACCGCGCCCATGCTTCTACTGAAGGTGTGACTAAATTCCTCAGTCCTTCTGTGGCTGGATATTTGGTTGAGAAGGAATTGCAATATCTGCAAAACGCCATTGAAAATCCCCAACGTCCTTTGGCGGCAATTATTGGCGGTTCCAAGGTTTCCAGTAAAATTGGCGTGATTGAAACGTTGCTGGAGAAGTGCGACAAGCTGATCATCGGCGGTGGGATGATTTTCACATTCTACAAAGCCCGTGGTTTGAATGTCGGTAAGTCGTTGGTGGAAGAAGACAAGCTAGAACTAGCGAAAACTTTGGAAGCTAAGGCTAAAGAACGGGGTGTTGCTTTATTGCTGCCTACAGATGTGGTATTGGCAGATAATTTTGCCCCTGATGCCAATTCTCAAACCGTTAGCATTGAGAGTATCCCAGATGGTTGGATGGGTTTGGATATTGGGCCAGACTCGGTGAAATTTTTCCAAGAAGCTCTTGCAGATACCAAAACGGTAATTTGGAATGGGCCAATGGGTGTGTTTGAGTTTGATAAGTTTGCCGCAGGTACGGAAGCGATCGCTCATACCCTCGCTGAAATCGGCAAAACTGGCACAACTACCATCATTGGTGGTGGCGACTCAGTAGCGGCTGTGGAAAAGGTTGGTTTAGCCGACCAAATGAGCCATATCTCCACTGGCGGCGGCGCTAGCTTGGAGTTACTTGAAGGCAAGGTATTGCCTGGAATTGCAGCTTTAGATGATGCTTAAGAAAATTAGCTCTTAAGCTACTGAAAAAATCTGGTAGTTTTTGACAATTGTAGTAAGGGTGCGGTATACCGTACCCTTACTGTATTTATTAGCATTTTTGGCAACCATACCACCAAAATCGTGGAGGTGAAAGTGTAATGGCAAGAATTGAAGAAATTTCTGTCAAAAACTATAGGGTTATGCAAAATATTACCCTAAAAGATATCAAACCTTTTTCTGTTTTCCTTGGCCCTAATGGTAGTGGCAAGACTACTTTTTTTGATGTGATAGGTTTTCTTTCAGATTGCCTTACTACTAATGTTCGCAAAGCCTTAGAAAAGCGAGGAAGATTTCAAGAAGTCATCTCCCGTGATTGTCAAGGTCAAGAAATTGAAATTGTAATTAAATATCGAGAAGATAATCAATCTCCTAAAATCACCTATACAGTTGCTATTGCTTTACAAAATGGAGCGCCAATTGTTTCAAGAGAAACTCTCAAATGGAAGCGCGGTTCTCGTGGAAACCCATTTGATTTTCTAAAGTTTGAAAATGGTGGAGGTGAAGTAATTAGTGGTGAAAATCCCGAAATTAATGACAAAAGAATTCACTATCAAATGGATGACCCCAATTCCCTGGCTATTAAAACTATAGGTCAATTATCAGATAACCCACGCATTGCTAGTTTGCGCCGTTTTATTGAGGAATGGTTTCTCTCTTATTTCATACCAGATCAAGCTCGTCAGCTAGCGACTGCTGGTGCAATGGAACATCTTTCTCGTGAAGGAGACAATATTGCCAATGTAGTTCAATATCTTGCTGATGAACATCAAGAAACTTTATCCAAAATTTTGAAGTTACTGGTTAGCCGTGTTCCCCAGTTAGAAAAAGTGGAATCGGAGCCAACAATTGATGGCAGACTAGCTTTTTTATTTAAAGATACACCTTTTAGTAAACCATTTTTAGCTAGGTTTTCCTCAGACGGTACACTAAGATTACTGGCATATTTAATATTATTAAATGACCCTAATCCTCCTCAATTACTTTGCATCGAGGAGCCAGAAAATGGACTGCACCATCGACTGCTTGATTCTTTAAGTGAGGAAGCTCAGGCTTACTCGCAACGCGCACAAGTCTTTGTTTCTACCCACTCCCCATTTTTTGTTAACACAATAAAAGATGCTAGACAACTCTGGATTTTTCAACGCGATGAGAAAGGTTATGCAACTGTTACAAGGGCTGACCAAATCCATGATGCTAAACATTTTATAGAATCCCAAGCAGGCTTAGGTGATCTCTGGTCTGAGGGATATCTTAGAGGATTACCTTACTAGTAGTAGCAATTATGCATATAGAGTTTTTAGTAGAAGAACCTTCAACTGAAGTTGCTTTAAATTTTATTGTCCCTAAAATTATAGGTGATACTCATACGCTGAAAATTCATAACTTTCAAAATAAAGCTAGACTTTTAAAAAGACTACCTGAGCGGATGAGAGCTTATGCTAACTCTGTGCAGGATGACTGGCGGATCGTGATTATAGTAGATGAAGATAGATGTGATTGTCGAGAATTAAAGAGGAAACTTTGTGATGCTAGCAGTGTTGTGACTAAATACAAAGGAAATATTGTTCTCCATAGAATTGCTGTAGAAGAACTGGAGTCATGGTTTAAAGGTGATGTGACAGCAATTAGGGCTGAATATCAAAAGATTCCTGTTTCTTTATCCCAGCAAGCCAAATTTCGGAATCCAGATACTATCAAAGGTGGTACATGGGAGCAACTAGATAAGATACTAAAAAAATATGGCTATGAGACAGGTTTACAAAAAATCAACTTTGCTGAGAAAGTTTCTCCCCACATGGATGTAGAAAACAATCTCTCTAGAAGTTTTCAGATTTTTTGAGATGGGCTAAGAAGCATCGTCAAATAAAATTTCTTAATCAGGTACTTGCTTACACTAACTTACATAAATTTGGTAAAAAATGTGGAAACGAAATGGCTGGAATGGGGACAGAAGTTACAAGCGATCGCTCAAAATGGTCTAACCTATTCTGAAAACCCTTTTGATATCGAACGTTACAAACAATTACGAGCGCTCGCCACGGAAATCATGGCGAGTTACTCAAATGTAGAACACAGCTATGTCCTCGATTTATTTAGCCGTGAATTAGGATATGCAACTCCCAAAGTTGATGTGCGAGGAGCAATTTTTCGTGATGATACTATATTATTAGTCAAGGAACGAGCAGACGGCTGTTGGACTTTACCTGGTGGATGGGCTGATGTTGGTGAGTCGCCTAGTGAGGTAGTTGTGAAAGAAGTATATGAAGAATCGGGATATCAAGCACGCGCTATCAAACTCCTAGCAGTCTATGACAGAAACAAACAGGGACATCCACCATTACCGTTTTATGTCTACAAGCTGTTTTTTCACTGTGAACTTATTGGTGGTTCTCCATCATCAAGTATTGAAACTGAAGAAGTAGGTTTTTTCCCTGAAGGTGCGTTACCAGAACTTTCTCTCGGACGTGTGACACCAGTACAAATAAATCGACTTTTTCAACATTATCGCCAACCAGATTTACCAACGGACTTTGATTAGTAGCCCTTCAATATTTAATATACTTTGCCAATTTTTTTAGGTAAAATACTACTACATAAATTTATTATCTACACTAATTAACTATATAGTTTGTTCCCAAAATAAATGCATAGCAATGACTCAAATTACTCAACAACAACAGCCAATCCAGCACCACCCAAGACTCGGAATTGAAGTCCTGCGAGGTTGCAATCTTAACTGTCTCACAAATCTAGAGTCGCGTGAATTAAAAGAATCACTTTGGAAACATGGTGTAGTAGAGACAGGTTGAAAGACATCACTACAATAGACCTCTTGCACAAATGCAAAATTCGCCCTCATCCCCCAACCCCTTCTCCCAATTTTGGGAGAAAGGGAGCCAATTTCAAAGTCCCTCTTCCAAGCTTGGGAGAGGGATTTAGGGTGAGGTCTTTTGATTCATGCAACAAGTCTAATGTCTAAGTTAGTGTAAGAGGCTTTGTAGTAAGCACTTTAGTGCTTAGAAAATTAAGGAATAAAGTGTTTTACTACGAACTTGTTTACCTGTCAATTTAAACTTGACAGACTGCTAGGGCGTTGTCTCAGGAGTTGGTATTGGTGTAGGTTCAGGTTCAGGTGTGGAGATTTTTGTAGGCGTGGGTATTGGCGTTGGCGTTGGCGTTGGCGTGGGAGCTGGTGTTGGCGTGGATGTTTCCGTGGGCGTTGCTGTTGGAAATGGGAGAGGAGTGGGATTTTCCGCTGTAATAGTGAGTTGATAATCTACTGGTTTCGTTGCTGTAGAAACTACGACAAACTCATAAAATCCATTTTCTGCTAATTTAGTTGACAAACTACGCTTGGTAGAATCTTCTAAAAATCGAATTTTCCCAGAAGGTGAATAGACTGATAACAAAACTTGGGAATTTGCTTCTAACTTCAAGTCTAGAGATTGTTCTTTGGCAAGTCCAGCAATGAATACTTTACCATCACCAGGTTGGAGAGTGCCGTTGACTGTTTTGCCAGTAGCCCCCGGATCGAAGACAAGTTTCTGGAAAGCGCTACCGCCGAGGATAGCACTGAGTCGATCGCTAACAAATCCGTACCAAACTTGTCCAATGGGCTGACCTTGGAAATTTTTACTCCGTTGTTCAGGAAATACACGGGAAAAAGCTGCATCTCCCAAATCATACAAAGAACGGCTACCAACATTGACTTTGTTGACTTCCACTTTCCAGCGATCGCGTTCAGCAGTTGTGTAAGTTCCCATTTTTTGGCGTGCATTATTACTCAGTGGTGCAAGCTTTTCTAGCAATTCTGAGGCTGTTTTATCCCATTCTGCGCGCAAACTCTCATCTTCAGCGCCATTGCTGAGAGTACGTCCCCGTAAACTGGGATTTCTGTCCCAAAAAACTTGATTCACCAAGTTCACGTAGAAGTTAGAGTCAATACCCAACTGTTGACGGCGATCGCTTAATTTTTCTTTGCGTTCTCGTTCTGCTGGCGAATATTGCGCTAGAGGATCAGTTGGTTGTTCACTAGTTGGAGTAGGGCTGACTGTAGGATTAGGTTGGACTTGTTCGACATCTCGTCTACCATTCAATCCCCACCAAATTAATCCCACACTACCACCGACTAGCGCCGCCACCAGGAAAGTTTTTGTTGGTGTCCACCAGGAGGAAGGCGGGGGAGATGAGGAATATGAGGGGGATGGAGAAGGTGGGGGAGGTGGGGAGACGGCAACAGTGGCGGATGTGGGTTGTGGTGGAGTGGGATATTGAGTTGGCGGATAGTTAGCCGAGGGCGGGTTGAGGGCTTGGAGTACTTGACGGGCTGATTGATAGCGATCGCTTGGTCTGGCAGATAGCATTTTATCTAATACCTGTGCCAAATTTTGACTCAGACTAACTTCCCGTCGCCACTGCCAGGTGAGAGTATAGGTATCAATTAATTCTTGGGGTTGTTTCCCTGTCAGTAAAACCAACATTGTTGCGGCCATTGCATATAAGTCGCTGTGGGGAGATACTAACCCAGTTTGCATTTGTTCTGGGGGCGCAAATCCGATTTTACCTAATAAGGTTGGTGCTGGTGGAGGTGCGACCATACCGGGTTGGTAATATTCCGAAGCTACGGTTGCTACTACTTGTTTGACACCGCCAAAATCAATTAAAACTGGCAGTTTGTCAACAGTGCGAAGCATTAAATTATCTGGGGAAATATCTCGATGAATTACTCCTAATGAGTGGATGTATTCCAACACTGGCAAAATTGAAAGGAACAATTGGCGTATTTCCGTCTCTGTAAAGCGCAAACCCTGTTGTATCCTAGCATTTAACAAAGAATTGTAAGTTTCCCCTTCTACATAATCTTGCACCAAAAACAGATATTCTTTGCCCCCTAAATTCAGCCGCAGCAGTTCCCGGAAGCGGGGAATTTGGGGATGTTGCAGTTTATAAAGAACACTCGCCTCTCTCTCAAAGAGTTCTTCAGCTTTTTCGACAACGTAAGCGGTTTGAACTTGGGGGGAAAATTCTTTTAAAACACAAAGTTCGCGGAAACGGTTGACATCTTCAGCTAAATAAGTGCGCCCGAAGCCACCTTGGCCAATTTGACGCACAATCACATAGCGATCGCCTAAAGTCAGTCCCGGTTGGATACTATAACTCATGGGCATATCCAACAAATTTTCACCACACTGGAGACAAAAGCGACTACCTGGGGAATTTTCATGTCCTTTAGAACAATATATTTTTGTCATTTGTCATTTGTCATTAGTTATTAGTTATTAGTTACTCTTCCCCAGTCCCCTTATTTGCCAGATTGTACTTTAGTGACTTGATCGGCTGCGATCGCATACCAAATTTGACCGAAAGTCTGTTGATTCAGTTTCTTACGCTGCTGACCGGGAAACAACCGATCGAATTTTTCATTTGTGTCTTTAGTCAATTGATCGATTGTGTAGTTCTCAAACTGCCGCGACCGCGCTTGTTGTCTCCATGTATCGTAATCTTTTTGACTATAGTTCCCCAATTTCTGACGAGCTGTTGTACTGAGTTTAGCCTGTTCTAGTTTATCCAATAAATCATCAGCGATACCAGACCATTCATCTCGTAAACCAGCGTCTTCAGGTTTAGATGTCAGGCTACGTCCTTTTAATTCTGGTTTTTTTGTATAAAATAAATCATCTACTGTGCGAATAAAAAATCCTTCAGTAATTTCTAATTCTTGACGACGACTGATAATTTTCTGTAGGTCGCTATTTCCTTTGTCGCCGGCTGGTTTTCCAGTTGGAAAGTGTGGGATTTGCGGTAACGAAGGTAATGAAATTGATGGGATGGTGATTGAAGTTACGGCCCGAATGGCTGCATTTCCCGCCGCTAAAGTTAATCCAACTAAAGCCGTTCCCCCTAAACTCATCACAAAAGGGCGAATCCAAACAGGGAAAGATGCCGGTTTAGCGATCGCTTGCGTTTGCCTCTGGAATTTACTCACAACAGCACTGGCGCGTTGTCTTCCTGGAGCAACTACCATTGTTTTAATCTTGGTGGTAATATAATTACCTGGAGATTTAGTTGCAGTTGGTGATGGTAAATCTCTGAGAATTTGCTCGGCTCGTTGATAGCGATCGCTCGGTCTATAAGCTAGCATCTTTTTTAACACTGTTTCCAGTTGGGGACTAACTTGGATTTCTTTTCCCCACCCCCAAATTCCCTGATAGCTGTCGTATAATTTTTGTGGTTCTTCACCTGTAAGCAATACTAATGTTGTCACCGCCAAAGAATATAAATCACTACTAAAAAAGGCTTTTCCCTGCCGTAGCTGTTCTTCTGGAGCGTAGCCTTTTTTACCCAGTAAAGTGTTATTTCCAACCAGCTTAGTGCGCCAAAAGCCCTGAGAAGCTGGCAATTGTTTAACGCCACCAAAATCAATTAGCACTGGCAAATTATCAGAACGCCGCCAGATTAGATTATCGGGAGAGATATCACGGTGAATTACATCTCGTGAGTGGATGTAGGATAACACAGGTAAAATCTGTTGCAGGAGGATGATTACTTCCTCTTCACTAAAGGTTTTTCCTTGACTTTTACGCTGTTCTAATAACTGGTAGTAATTGTCACCATCCACATAATCTTGCACTAAAAAGAAAAAATCTTTAGTACCTATCTTCACTTGTAGCGAGGCGTGAAAACGTGGAATCTGTGGATGCTGGAGTTTTTTCAGGACACTCGCTTCTCTCTCAAATAACTCTTTAGCTTTTTGTAAATCTTGATTTTCTTGTACTTGGGGTGCAAATTCCTTCAGCACACAGGTTTGATGGGATTTATTGATATCTTCCGCCAAATAGGTGCGTCCAAAGCCGCCCTGCCCTAGATGACGGATAATTTGATAGCGATTATCCACAACCTGTCCCACAGCAAGAGGTAATGGTTCACCACAATGGGTACAAAAGCGGTTACTACCATTATTTGTGTGTTGTTTACTGCAATAGAGCTGCATGGTGCTGAAGGATAAATTAAGGTTTTATTGAATGACTACAACGCGCATACCCTCATTTTCGGATATTCTACGAATTACGAATTACGAATTACGAATTATTTTTAACGGTGTTGATTCTACTTCAGGATAAACAACAAGCGTCATGAACTGCAAATCACGACATCAGCAAGTAATTAAAGCATTTGAAGACTTTTTGTCTACCCCTCTAGAAACGATACTGCAACGGCATCTCAATACTCAAACTTCGGCAGCTTTGAGTTTATTTCATGATGTGGTGGCGAATGTACCAGCCTACAAGGCATTTTTAGCAGAAAGGGAAATTAATCCCGCGACTGTTCAAACCTTGGAGGAGTTTCAGAAATTACCAGCGATCGCTAAAGAAAATTATATACTGCGTTATCCTCTAGCTGACTTGTGCCGTAACGGACAACTCCAAGAGTGCGACATGATAGCTGCTTCATCAGGTTCCAGTGGTAAACCGACATTTTGGCCTCGTTTTTTCACAGATGAACTCCAAATCGCCACACGCTTTGAACAGATTTTTCACGATAGTTTCTATACAGACACCAGACGTACCTTAGCAGTGATTTGTTTCACTTTAGGCACTTGGGTAGGTGGGATGTTTACCACTAATTGCTGTCGTTATCTTGCTAGCAAAGGTTATCTCATCACTGTAATTACTCCTGGTAACAACAAAGAAGAAATCTTGCGAGTTGTGCAGGAACTTGGTTCAGGTTTTGAGCAAGTGGTGTTATTGGGATACCCGCCATTTTTAAAAGATGTGATTGATACTGGTATCGCTCGTGGTGTGGAGTGGCAGCAATATCAGATTAAATTAGTGATGGCGGGAGAAGTATTTAGTGAAGAATGGCGAAGTTTAGTTGGCGAAAGAGTTGGTTCGCGAAATCCTTGCTATGATTTTGCATCACTTTACGGCACGGCAGATGCAGGAGTTTTGGGTAATGAAACACCGTTAAGTATCTGCATTCGCCGTTTTTTGGCAGAAAATCCCGATGCAGCTAGAGCTTTATTTGGAGAATCGCGTTTACCCACACTAGTACAATACGATCCCTTCACTCGCTTTTTTGAAGTTCAAGATGGCGGATTGCTGTTTTCGGGAGATAACGGTATTCCCTTAGTGCGTTATGACATCTTGGATACTGGCGGGATAATTAGTTATGATGCTATGCTGCAATTTTTAGCTGAATGGGGATTTAACCCGCTTGAAAATCTCCGTTCTGATACTCAAGAATCACCAAGAGGTATTCATCAGCTACCTTTTGTTTATGTCTTCGGTCGTTCTAACTTTACAGTTTCTTACTTTGGCGCAAATATCTATCCCGAAAATGTGACGGTGGGATTAGAACAACCAGTAATTCAAGAATGGGTGACAGGTAAATTCGTGTTGCAGGTAATAGAAGATGCTGACAAAAACCGATTTTTATCTGTAGTTGTGGAATTAGCAGTAGGGGTAGAGGGTAGTGAAGATCAAAGACTTGCGATCGCATCTTCTATTCTTTCACAACTGCTACGTCTAAATAGCGAGTTTGCTAATTATGTTCTTCCAGAATATCAAACACCACAGGTTACATTAGCCCCAATGGGTGATTTTGAATATTTCCCCATTGGGGTAAAACATCGTTATACCCGTCAATAAAGAATGCGATGATGAATCAGGAAGAAGACGCGATGAATCAAATACAAGAAGACGCGATGAATCAAATACAAGAAGACGCGATGAATCGAATACAAGAAGACGCGATGAATCAAATACAAGAAGACGCGATGAATCAAATACAAGAAGACGCGATGAATCGCGTCTCTACAAGGGGGAATGGGGTGGTTGTTCGCGATCGCGTTCCCAATTGATCGGGTTATTGATAATATATTGTCTAATTTGATCGAGGCCGAATTCATTACGAATTATGTTGTCATGAAACCTTTCTTGCCATCCAAAACCTTCATAAATTTGATTAATTTCAAATGTACATCTTCCTTTGTACCACCTAACAATTTTAGAAAGGGAATTTTTAGACAACATCGGATTAAATAACCCAGTAACCCCACCCCGTTGATCGTCCCCCCTTGTAGAGACGCGATTCATCGCGTCTTCTTCCTGTGTTTGATTCATCACGCCTTCTTCTCGTATTTGATTAATAATCAAAATTCCATGAATATGATTAGGCATGACGCAAAACGAATCTATCTGGCAATTAGAAAAATGATTAGGAATCTCGTACCACAATTTCTGAGCAATTTCTCCAATTGGTGATAACTGCATTTGACCCTGCACAACCTCACCAAAAAAGCATTTTTTACCGTCGGTGCAAATAGTAACGAAATATCCAGCATTACTAGCATAACTCCATGCTGGCAACCGGGTTGAATCAATTCGATATTTACCTTTGTATTTAGGTTTGTTGTTTTCTGGTTGAGGATCGTAATGATTCATGATTACATCTTTGATTGATACAAAAATTTATGCAATTATTGCCTTGCATTGATGTAATTGCCAACCCAAAAAACTCGGAATTATTCTCACTATGTAAATATGGGATGAATCGTGGGAAAGAAAGACGCGATGAATCGCGTCTCTACAAGGGGCGATCGCAAAAACGATCGCATTCCCATTCTGTTTACAATATTTGTTTTATTAGGGGCGATCGCATTCCCTGGATTGTGGAAAGATCAGACGCGATAGATTTACGAGACGCTTACGAGATGGGATGAATCGAGTCTTTACAAGGGATTGCTGCTTCTACATTTCGCTTATGTTTTGGCTGGAGGAAGTATTTTTCTTTGCTACTCTCCATCTTTCACTTTCTCTTGTTGATGCCAAGCTTGATAAAAAGCTGGGTAGGACATATTTTGGGCGCAGTCCCAGATAACTTCGTAGCAATTATCAAATCGCTTAAAGTCATTTTTGTAAGTTTCAGGTGATAAGTAATCCTTCAACACAGTGACAACACTCGGCATCTGCTCCTCTAACATAATTTTCCCTAAGCTTTCTGGCACTTGCCATCGGGTAGGATTATCCAGTTGTGGTTTGCCGATTAACTCCACCAAGGCATCGATCGCTTTTTGGTTGCCTGGGTCAATTTGCCCTAAGCTTTCTGCCACTAGCCATCCGGTATAATCATCCAGTTGTGGATTGCCGATTAACTCCACCAAAGCAGCGATCGCTTTTTGGTTGCCAGAGCCAATTTGTCCTAAGCTTTCTGCCGCCTGCGATCGGGTAGAATCATCCAGTTGTGGATTGCCGATTAACTCCACCAAGGCATCAATCGCTTTTATGCGATTTGTCTGAGACAGTGCTATTATTGCTCCCTCTGCAATTGGCAGGGCTGTTTCATTCGATAAGGTCATGATTTTGTCAAGAGTATGAGCGATAAATTTAGGGAAATGGGAAAAAGAAAAATTACCAGTTCAACGGATAAATTTAAGTGCAAATGCCATTTCCTTGTCTAATCAAATTTTTTAGTTACCTGATTTTTTCCTTGAAACGCTTGTAAACCAGCGCCTTTTAGGGGATGAAACAGCCCTGCTTTCTAAGGGGAGGGTTAGGGTGGGGTAAAACCTTGGTTAATCACCTATTTCAGACTTGTGTCTACACCGTAGCTTGCTAAGGGTTGGGGTTCTTCAAGTTTAATAAATAATCAAACAGACAAGTCTATTCGTTCAGAACACAAGTCCATTCATTCAGAACACAAGTCCATTCGTTCCCAATACAAGTCCATTCGTTCCCAACACAAGTCCATTCGTTCCCAACACAAGTCCATTCGTTCCCAACACAAGTCCATTCGTTCCCAACACAAGTCCATTCTTAACCATTTGTTGTGTAGCGTCGTGTAATTACTGAGCTATCAACTAAATCTTATTATAAAAAATACCCTTTTTTGCAAATTTTACTGAACCACTACATTGCTCCATTGAGACACTCTAGAAAGATAAGTTTAGTAAAAGGAGTGCATTGATGCCACGCAAAAAAAGAAGTTCTAACGTGCTAGAAAAAACTGAACAGAGAGTAATTGGATTTAAATCAATTGATTCTAGCCTCGACTTTGGTGATTCTATCAGTGTAAATCATTTAACCCAGTTAACCGGGCAACTTCGCAACCATATTGACCAATATAATATGATGTTAACTGCCCTTGACACAGCAAAAGCAGAAATAGAAACCCTTGAAAAGACCATTCGGGAAACTTCAGAACGCTTAGTTAGTGGTGTAGTGTTGAAGTATGGCAAAGACAGCCGGGAATACGAAATGACAGGTGGTGTACGCAAAAGCGATCGCATTCGTAAAGCCACCATTACCCGGTTAAAATCGACCGCAGACTCAAAAGCGGCTTCTAAACAAACGGCGTAATAAGCAACAAGTAGGCATCATTCACAGTGAATGATGCCCATGCTTTGCGTAGGCGTAGCCCGCCGCAGGCATCGCACCTTAGTAGTTAGGCTTTATTCTTCAATCAACTCAAAATCAACTCGCTCGTAAATATCACGCAAGGCAATTTGAAAATCGATAGAATCTAAGACTAAAACTGCATCTTTACCTTCATATTCCTTAAAAATCCATTGTCCTTCTGTTTGCTTTGCAAATTGTTCCACAGCAAAACTATACTGGTCAATCATAATATATTCTTGAAAACCAGGAATTGAACGATAATATTTAAACTTATCTGTTTTGTCATAATTTTTAGTTGAATTTGATAAGACTTCAACAATTAATAAGGGATTAGTAATAGTTGTTGTACCTGTTCCCTCGTAAATAGGTTTACCTTTGATGACTATAATATCAGGATAAGTATAGAGGCGATAACGGGGTATTGATACTTTAACATCAGCCATATATATATCATAAGCTTGACCTTGGACTGTCAGGGGAAACTTGCGACAAAAATCAAGTGCAATTTTGTTGTGGTTAGTTGTTCCCCCAGTCATGGGTATAATTTCTCCATCCCTGTATTCATTTTTATATTCAGCCTTCTCTTCTAATTCCAAATATTCTTCAGGGGTGTAGTGCTTTTCTGTTTGTAAAACCATATTAATTAACTCACCAAATGGGGGAATGGTTCTGTTATCAATAGCGTAACGTACCCGAAAGATAGCGAAAATAAAGATTTTTGTTATACAAATACAGTTGCAGACAATGTAACAATAGCGATCGCAAGCAAATACTTTTAGCCATACCCACCAGTGAACGCCCCTACCACTATCTCTGCACAAACTCAGAATCGCAAAGCCGATCACATTCGCATCTGCTTAGAAGAAGATGTTCAGTGCGATCGAATCACCAATGGACTGGAACGTTATCGTTTCACCCATTGTTGCTTACCTGAACTCAACCACAACGATATTGATATCAGTACAACTTTTCTGGGAAAAAAGCTTGACGCACCCTTGTTAATTTCTTCCATGACTGGCGGAACAGAACAAGCCGCAATCATTAACCAACGTTTGGCCCAAGTCGCACAACACTACAAAATTGCAATGGGTGTCGGTTCCCAGCGAGTAGCGGTGGAAAAACCCCAGGTGGCTGATACTTTTGCTGTCCGCAAGTATGCCCCTGACGTTCTACTACTTGCAAACTTGGGGGCTGTGCAACTTAACTACAAGTACGGCTTAGATGAATGTTTGCGCGTAGTTGATATTTTAGAAGCTGATGCCTTGATTTTACACATTAACCCTTTACAAGAGTGCATTCAACCCAAAGGTGATACAAATTTTCGGGGTTTGCTTGACAAGATTTCTATATTATGCTCAAAATTGCCAGTACCAGTGATTGCGAAGGAAGTTGGTAACGGCATTTCCGCAGCGATCGCCGAGAAACTGATCGCGGCTGGGGTAGCAGCAATTGATGTCGCGGGTGCAGGAGGTACTTCTTGGGCAAAAGTAGAAAGCGAACGGGCAGAAAATCCCTTGCAGCGTCGCTTAGGGAGGACGTTTGCCGATTGGGGTTTACCGACAGCAGAGTGCATTACAACTATTAGAGCGATCGCCAAAGATGTACCCTTAATTGCTTCAGGAGGTTTGCGTCATGGATTGGATGCCGCCACTGCGATCGCCTTGGGAGCAGATATAGCTGGTTTAGCAATGCCTTTTTTGCAAGCAGCAGCAACATCAGAGACAGCAGTTGCGGAACTGGCTGAGGTATTAATCGCTGAAATCACCACAGTCTTATTTTGTACAGGCAACACCACCTTGTATCAGTTAAAGCACTCTGGCAGTTTACAGCGCATAGAATAAGTAAATAGGTCATTAGTCATTTGTCATTTGTCATTTGTAAATGCCCAATGCCCCTCAAGAGTGCTGAGTAATGAGTGCTGAGTGCTGAGTAGGGAATTTCACTTTTTTACTTAGAACTCGGAACTGGCTCAATGCCCCGTTGGCACAGCCTCTTGTAGAGAATGAAATAACGGAACTGTTTTGCCCAATGCCCAATGTCCAATTCCCAATAACATAACTAATAACTAATGCGTAATTTTATCAAACAAACTTTTGCTAGTTTAGTTGGCACCTTATTAGGACTAATTATTTTCGGTGGTCTGGGAACCACTGGACTGTTCTTGCTGATATTAGCTGCTAGCTCCTCTAAAGATACTGGGCCAAATGTGAAAGATAAGTCAGTGTTGGTTTTTGACTTGTCAATGAAAATTACTGATAGCGAACCTAGTTCAGGCGAACTGTTTCAAAACACAATATCAGGTGTGGATGAAGATAGAATGGCACTCCGCAAAGTTGTGGAAACTTTGGAAAAGGCACGGCGCGATCCGCGCATTGTTGGGATCTATGTGGATGCAACAAACACAAGCCAAACTGGTAGCGTCGGCTATGCCTCTCTTAAAGAAATTCGGAAAGCGCTAGAGGAGTTTCGCGCTGCGGGGAAAAAGATTGTCGCTTATGGCAGTGATTGGAGTGAAAAGGAATATTACGTTAGTTCAGTGGCAGATTCCATTGTCCTTAATCCTCTGGGGATGATGGAAGTCAACGGTTTGAGTTCACAACCAATGTTTTTAGCGGGAGCATTGCAGAAGTATGGCATTGGCGTTCAAGTCGTGCGAGTCGGGAAATTTAAGGGAGCCGTTGAACCATTTATTCTCAACAAGTTGAGTCCAGAAAACCGCGAACAAACTCAGAAATTGTTGGATGATGTTTGGGGAGAGTGGCGCACTGCTGTCGGCGCCACTCGGAAAATTGAACCCGATAAATTGCAAGCGATCGCTGATAATCAGTCCTTACTAGAAGCCACACAAGCCAAAACTAGCGGTTTAGTCGATCGAGTCCAATACCCCGATGAAGTTGTCGCTGACCTGAAAAAGTTGACAAATAGCGATAAAGAAGACAAAACATTCCGACAAATTAGTCTCAATAGCTACGCCCAAGTTTCTGGTAAATCTCTAGGTGTAGAACGTAACTCCAAAAATCAAATAGCCGTTGTTTATGCTGAAGGCGAGATTGTCGATGGTAAAGGAGAAGATGGGCAAGTAGGAGGCGATCGCTTTGCCAAAATCTTCAGCAAGCTGCGACAAGATAAGGATGTGAAGGCTGTTGTATTACGAATTAATAGTCCTGGTGGTAGCGCTACCGCAGCCGAAGTTATGCAGCGAGAAGTGAAATTAACTCGTGAGGTAAAACCAGTTGTAGTGTCAATGGGTGATGTCGCCGCCTCTGGTGGTTATTGGATTGCTAGCGACTCTAATCGCATTTTTGCAGAACCAAATACCATTACAGGTTCCATAGGGGTGTTTGGGATGTTATTCAATGGGGAAAAGCTGGCCAATAATAATGGTATTACTTGGGATTCAGTGAAAACCGCACGCTATGCTGATAGTCAAACAGTTTCGCGTCCAAAATCGCCTCAAGAGTTAGAAATTTATCAGCGCAGTGTTAACCGTATTTATAATATGTTTCTGAATAAAGTTTCCCAAGGTCGGAAACTCCCAGAACAAAAAGTAGCAGAAATTGCCCAAGGAAGGGTTTGGTCAGGTGAGGCGGCCAAAGAAATTGGTTTGGTAGATGAAATTGGTGGTTTGAATACTGCGATCGCATACACTGCCAAGCAGGCGAAACTAGGAGAAGACTGGGAAGTGCAAGAATATCCTCGCACTAGCAGTTTCAGAGAACGCTTTTTTGGGCGTGCAACAGAAGAGGTGCGGACTGCTTTAGGGATTGAAGGGACGCAACTCAAATCAGCCAATCCCCTCACCACCGAATTCCAAAAATTGCAACAGGAAGTAGAGATTTTGCAAAAGATGAACGATCCACAGGGGGTCTACGCCCGCTTGCCTTTCAACTTGAAGATTGAGTAGATGGTTTTTTGAGTATCAGTGGGCAACAACTTACCAAATATTACGTCAAACTAGTTTTGAGGATTTGTAGTAACGATTTTAGTCCTTGTTTTCTCAGAGCTAAAGTCTTTGCTACGAAATTGTGTACTTATCAATTTAAAGATAGATTACTAGGACGAAGCGCATGAGTTTACCTCACCAACCATAAACCAGCTGACATTTGCTGCCTGGATGTGTAAAGTAGTTTAAAGTCAACTACAATTTCCAACTTTTGACAGAATTTTAGATTTGGAATTTTGCTGAAGCAGCCTGGTTAAACAGTGGCTCAAGTATGGAAAAATCTAAAATTTTTTATCTAGACCAAGTGTATTTACATACCAATCCAACTTAAAGTCTAAAATACGAAATTGAGTAAAACATCCATCTATGGCTAGAAAAACACAACGCCTTTTGCTGCTAATTGTTTCTTGTAGTATCACTGGTGTAATTTTAGGAGGTACTGCTGGTTGGGCAGAAAGTAGTCTCTGCTTGGAAGATAGTAAGGTTACAAGTGAGTGCCTAACCCAAGATCCATTCCAAAAAACTATCCAAGGAATGAGTACTGGATTGTTAGCTGGGGCTGGGGCAGCTTTTGGTGCAGTCTGGCAGTTACGGAATGAAGATTGAGCATGAACTCCCACTAACCCGAAACTTCGGGTTAGATTAGGTTTCTGTACTAATTAGCCAGTGCCTACACTTTAAGGGTCAATCATCCTGATTTATATGGCTTTGGAAGAATACCGATCTATTAATGCACGAGCAAATTTCTGGTGTTGTTCAGCTAGATGTTGAGGAGAGATGAACTGAGCATTGCCCATGAAGCGGTACACCCAGCGACAAAACTCCTCCACGCACAATAATAATGGACGACAGCAAGGCATTGTTTGATTACTGGCATGACCGAGTTCGCTGAAAAACAATGAGTTAATTGCAACTCCTGGACACGTCAAAATCCAGGATCATTGTCTAACTCTGCTATCCGTTGCATCTAACACTTCGCTGCAACAGACTGAATCGATATCTGGGTTTGGATGCAAATAAGCAAACGTCTGGACGCATTTGCATTGTTGATCGCTTATAGAGAATAATCACAGATAAAGCAGCTTTAGTGTCTTCGTGCGAGAGAATAAATATAAAATATGGCGATCGCAATCGATTTTGGTACTAGCAACACAGTCATTGCTCGTTGGAACCCTGTAACCCAGCAGCCAGAAACCCTGACTCTACCAGGTTTATCAATTAAACAAAGTCTCAATCCGCCACTGATTCCCAGCTTGGTTTATGTTGAAGACGCAAGTCAAAATCAAGTCTTAGTCGGGCAACAAGTACGCGATCGCGGTTTTGACCTCAAAGGCGAAACGCGATTTTTCCGCAGTTTCAAACGCGGTATTGGTGCAGATATTCAAGGTTTCTTACCCGAACTAGATGGGCAAATTGTCACCTTTGAACAAGTAGGGCAATGGTTCCTCACCAAAGTAATTGAAGAACTAGCGCCTCTGCAAGGTGGGTTAGATTCTCTCGTGTTAACCGTACCTGTAGACAGTTTTGAAGCCTATCGTCATTGGTTGGGGACAGTATGTCAATCCCTTCCCGTCGAACAAGTACGAATGTTGGATGAACCCACAGCCGCAGCCTTAGGTTATGGCTTGGCAGATCAAGAAATTCTCTTGGTGATCGACTTTGGTGGCGGTACTTTGGATTTGTCCCTTGTCCGGTTGGATCAAGGTGTGCAAGCAACCACCAAACCACTCGGATTTATCCTGAAGTGGGGTAATAAGTCCTTGGCTGAAGATTCAAAACAAAAAGTCAAAACTGCCCGTGTATTGGCGAAAGCTGGGCAAAATTTGGGCGGTACTGATATTGATAATTGGTTGGTAGATTACTTTGCCAAAACTCAAGAGTTGGCGGTAAGTCCTTTGACAACAAGATTGGCAGAACGGGTGAAAATTCAGCTATCAACTCAAAATCAAGCTAGTGAAGTTTATTTTGATGATGAGACATTTGAAAGCTATGAACTGGAACTAAACCGCGACACTTTTGATAATATCCTTAAAGAACACGCCTTTTTTGAGTTATTGGATGAGTCGATGACGACACTGTTGCAGCAAGCAAGACGGCAAGGGATAGAACTTCCAAATATTAATGCAGTTTTGTTAGTTGGTGGGACAGTGCAATTGCCGGCAGTGCAGACATGGATCAAACAGTATTTTGAGCCAGAAAAAATCCGTTGCGAACGTCCCTTTGAAGCGATCGCTCAAGGTGCATTACAGTTAGCACAAGGGATACAAATTAAAGACTTTCTTTACCATAGTTATGGTATCCGCTACTGGGATCGCCGCAATCAGCGTCACAAATGGCATTCTTTAATTAAAGCTGGACAGGCATACCCAATGAGTCAGCCAGTAGAATTAGTCTTAGGCGCTTCTATGGAAAATCAGCCTAGTATTGAATTAATTGTGGGAGAATTGGGAGCAGATACAGCTAGTACTGAAGTTTATTTTGATGGCGATCGCTTAATTACCCGTCGTATGGACAATAGTGAAACCAGTGTCAAACCCCTCAACGAGCAAGAAGGGGCGAGGACAATTGCCCAACTGACACCAGCCGGATATCCTGGAAGCGATCGCATCAAAATCCTTTTTCAAGTTGATGAACAACGCTTTTTACGAATCACCGTTGAGGACTTGTTAACGAATGACACACTTTTAGAAAATCAACTTGTGGCACAGTTGAGTTAATTAATTGAAAGGATTTAAAAGTGGGATACTGCAACCATTGAAATCGCAGATGTTGCGCGTTACTAAGGTCAATTGATGAATTTGAACAGCAATCATCATATCTACTTGGGTGTGTGTTTTCCCACTTAATCTTAGTTGATCTCATAATTCATCGGAGCGTTTGGCAATTTCAATAGTGACGAGCAATACTTAGACATACAGCGTATTTAAGATAAATGAAGTAGCGGCTGTGTCTCCCTTTTGGCATTGGCTTTTGAATAATCTCTCCGTTAATATATTCACTCGCAGGCTTTGTTTCTGGGAGCTTCAGAAACTCTTTCAATGTGAGAGGTTGAGTAATTATGACGCTCATAGCTCCTGAATCCCTCAAAAATGTGTTTTTAGTCTAGCAATATGTATAGACAGGTGCTTAACTCCGTGAACGCACCCGTCTATACATCAAAGGAAAAATTGCAGATATTGATTACGAATTACCAATCATTTCCGCACTACTACTAAAGTTCCTGTTGAAGCCCAGTTGTAAAGATTACGAGCTTGCTTAACAGGTAAATTTACGCAACCGTGGCTAACTGGAGTCCCAAAACGGTTATGCCAATAAGCGCCGTGAATGGCATACCCTCTGTAGAAATACATTGTGTAAGGAACGTCAGGAATGTTGTAGCCTCTGCCTCGCATCCGGTGAGTGCGATACTTAGAATTAATCCGAAATCTACCTATGGGTGTAGGAGTCGTTCGCTTACCTCCAGAAATGCGATATGAATAAACAAGTTTATTACCTTCCCATGCACGTAAACGTTGCTCTGACAAATCAATTTCAATCCAGCGAGGTTGGCTAATATTATTAGATAAAGTGATGCTGTTTTCATCAACTGATGTGGCTGTTGCTGTAGTCGAGTTGGGTGTACCTGTTAACGGTGATGACCAAGAGAATAAAGTCACTACCATCAGCGCCACGCCTGTACAAAAAGTTCCTGAAGAACGAATCCCACCACGGCGAATCCAAGTTTGCATTATGCCTCATCTTCTAAACTACGCAAAAATCATCAAGTGAAGTAATTTTCTGGAAAACTATAAATTTCCAGATCGACTACTTGCTTTCTGTAGAGGATTTACGCAATTCATCCGCTAATGCTTCTCAAGACAAGTCCTAAGTTAATTCGCATCCAATTTGCACATTTGTCATTTGTCCATAATTAAATGATGAGTCCTAACTAGTGACTAATGACCAATGAATAATTACAAAGGACAATCTTTACAAAAATCTGTCATTTAAATGCTTAAATACAAACTTTCCCCAAATTTATATTTGCATTTGTAATTTCATACAGGAATTATCAGGATTTCCGCTTATTTTTTGGGCAAATCGTTAAATGCCCTTTTCTAGATTTTATTCCAAGTTCAGTAATTCCGACTCCGAAGATTCCCAGCATAAAATATTGCTGGGAATCACTTAATTGTCTTGGTTTGTTGTTATTTATAATTTTACCTAAATTGCTTTTTGGCTGCTTCACCTATTATTTATGAATGACTATTGGTGTCCCTACCGATGCCCACTCGAATAGCCATTTTGCATGTTTAGGTGCGATATTCACACAGCCGTGACTCACTGGAGTACCAAATCTTTTATGCCAGTAAGCTCCGTGAATAGCGTAATTACCTTGGTAAAACATCGCATAAGGAACGTTGGGAACATTGTAGTTTTCTCCTTGCATCCGCGTAGTTTTAAACTTGGATTGAACCTTAAAAGTACCAACAAGAGTAGGAGTAGCTTTTTTACCAGAGGAAATAGCACTTCCATAAACCACTTTGTCACCTTGCCAAGCTATTAATCTTTGCTTTGAAAGATCAATTTGAATCCAGCGCTGATTTGATTGTTGTAATGTCTGGATTTTTTGTGCAATCACTTGATTTTTGGAATTCGCCCAAACTTCACTGGTTCCAGTAGTAGTAAAAACACTTAAGGTCAGTGCCGTACCAGTGAGTATTATTTGTAAGCGACGAACCCAGTCAGGAGAAATTTGTCTTTTCATTTTAGATACACTCACACTCAAATCATGGGGTCTTGAGAAACTTATCAGGTTTCACCTTTATTTTCATATCTATTACTTTAATAGACGTGAATATTTGATGATTTGATTCTAAGTTAACCTAACTGTTGCATTAGGTTTTTTGCCTGAGTTGCGATCGCTGACCAATTTCCCTCTATGAGAAGCTTTTGGGGAAATAATTCTCCGCTCAAACCGACAGCGATCGCTCCGGCTTGCAAAAATTCTTTGGCATTTTCGAGAGTGACACCACCAGTAGGAATTAAGGGAATCTCACCCAGCGGCCCTTGCAAACTTTTGATATAATCAGCCCCTCCCACTGCCTGCACGGGAAACACTTTTACACAACTAGCGCCCTGACTCCAAGCGGTAACAATTTCTGTAGGAGTCAGCGCTCCTGGTATGATAGGCACATTTTTTTCTTGTGCTGCTTGAATCATTGCCGGATCGACGTGGGGTGTGAAGAGGAATTGCGCCCCAGATGCGATCGCATCTTGTAGCTGCTGCACATTGAATAGCGTACCAGTGCCAATGATACAGGCTGGTAATTCCAAACGTAGTTGACTGATTAATTCCCCAGCGCGATCGCTATTCCAGGTAATCTCAATTAGCTGCATTCCCCCAGATGCTACAGCCATTGCCATTTGTTGCCCCACTTCGATTTTAGGGGCGCGGATAACTGCGATCGCTCGGTGTTTTTCCAACTGTGATAACCAAATTTGATTAGGCATTTTGACTAGGGATTGGGGACTAGGAGTAGGAATTGGGACTAGAGAATAGTTTTCAATCTAGTAAATACCTAATTTTTAATACTAATGCCCACTAATACCCAATGCCCTATTCCCAATTCCCTTAAAACTTGCTTCTTACATCAAGCTATGAGATATTACATAAAATAACGGTAAGTCTATCGTATTTACGTATTTTAAAATTAAATGCCTCAGCATTTGAGTCTAAAGGAGTAATTAAAATGACAATTGCACGACAAAACACAGCAGCATCCTTACCAATCATCATTCACGATTCTGAAAGCGCCGATATAACTAACTTATGGAAGCTTGTGCGACTGGGTGCAAATGACTTTTGGTGGCGCACTAAAGCATATACAACGATTCTGGGCGTTATGCTGCTAACCTTAGTAAGTCTGATTTTTCTAAGTATGCATTGGTCTTACCGCAGACTGTTTCCATTTCTCAGCCATCAAGTCATTGGTAGCGATCGTGGGATAAGCAATTAAAAATTAAAAACTAGATATGAAGTTGCAATGGGATAGGCAATCGTCTCAATCACCCGATTTTGCTTCCTTTACATTACTTTAGAGACAGTCTGTAAAAACTCAGCTTAATTCTTCTAGTAGAGGAGAGAGCTAATTAAAAATGCCTATACTGCAATTACCAAGCAATAGTTTGTATAAGCCCCTAGTTAAAGACCTACTAGGAGCTTTTTTTTAATTGACTATCTATCTCAATTGGGTTATGTATTAAAAAACTTAGTAGCAATTAAACTATTCCTTATGGATATTCATAATTAATTCTGATGGTAGATTAGATCAGGGATGAAGATAGTTAATATGGACTTGTAAGTCAAAAACGTTATACCAACTTAACAACAATGAATATTCTTGCTTGGATTGTTTTAGGTCTAATTGCTGGTGCGATCGCAAAAGCTATCTACCCCGGTCATCAAGGTGGCGGTATTCTAGGAACAATTGTGCTAGGAATCATCGGTGCTTTTGTTGGCGGTAGTTTAGGTGTATTCTTCAGTACGGGAACCTTAGCCCTGGCCGCTCCTAGTCTTAGTATTCCAGGTATTGCAGTCGCTGTTCTTGGTGCAATTGTCGCAGTTTTCTTGTGGAATTTAATAACCAACCGCAGTGCTGTATAAATATAAAATTGCGGTCAATCAATGAAAAAGATTTAGCAAATTCATTTAACTATTTTTAACTGCGAATTAAATTACAAAACAGCGCCAGTCTTTCATTAGTCTGGCGCTGTTTTGTAATTATAGCGGTTCTTAGTTCAGTCCAATACAGACCTAACTCCCAGCCCCTTAAATTGTTAAGTGCATTACGATGTTCCCTCTAACCTCTCTATACCGTCAGGTTAAAAGGCAATTTCTGTATGAGGTTCGATTTTTGGATAGATATAGGTAAAAATTTTATCAGAAAATTAGCGATCGCTAAGTGTAAACTTATCTTAATAGTCTTAATTAGCTCTAAGAATTCCTATACCAGCTTCTCTTTCAATGTAATCTGCTAAGTTGATAAAATCTTCACGCGGGTAGCATCTTCCGCCAACTAGATCAAAGGCTAATCTACTGGCAGGATTTTCTGGATTTTCGAGTATATGTATACCCCAGTAGTAAAGTAGGTCGCTAGTCCGAATACAAACTTCTTCTGGATCTATACAATGAAATTTCTTATCTATTTTACTAATTTCTTTATAATTATTAGAATAGACTTCTTTTAAAAGCCTTAAACGCTTAATCCCAGGATCTTTAAAGTTGTTAACTAGTACGAATAAATCAGCTTTATTATTGATTTCACGTATTTCTTTAACAGTATCTTGAATAACTTTACCGTGCTTACTTATTCCCAGTGGATTGAAGGTTGTTGGGATAATACAATAATCTAATCGCTTAACTAGCTCTTGGGGATTACGCTCTAATGCTGGTGAGCAATCGCAAATTACTATTTGACAGTCACGTGCAGCATCTTCATCCCAATCATTTCCATCAAAAACTTGAATAGTTGTACCTACCCCTTTAGGATTGGGAACAAAAACCCCATCACCTACTAATTTTTGCAGATTTTGTTCTGGGTCTAAATCCACAAGTGCTACATTAAATCCTTGCAGCGCTAATGCTCCTGCTAAATGACCTGCTACAGTTGTTTTTCCTACTCCGCCTTTACAGGTAAAAACTCCAAAATAAACTTTTTTTTGAGTTTTTGGCAGAGGGTCAGGATTATTTGGGCCATTAATGGCAACCAGCTTATTTTCATGGGCAATCCCACAGCGAATTTTAGTATCTTTACCCCAGGTTCTCATTAATGCCAATGCTGGGCCGCCAAATCCTTTTGTAGTTATGAACCAACCAAAATTAAATTTTTTACCTTCGTCAGAATCTAAAAAGTCAGCAAACTTTAAAAGCTGTGGCGCTGTTACATTACTTTTTAGCCATTTAACCTGAACAACAACAACTAGGTTTTCTTTTTTGACCACTAGATCGTAGCCAGGTTGATTGGTCTTTGCAGTTTCAACTGTCCAACCTGCTTTATGGATCAATTTCGCTACGTGCTGCTCAAAGTGGGTAAAATCCTGGATGAATTGTGGCTCTAATGATGACGACATAAACAGCTTTAGGTGTTTTGGTTCCATGTAGTAGTATGTAATACAGTATACTCTACCAAAATCAACCCTGACCGTATAGTTGATTTATTTACGTAACATGAATCACTATCCCTCTGTCTTTCAGAAAAAAAACCATACTCTGATATAAATTAACAGCAAAGTTACATCTGATTTCAATAAATATAAATACCCTAAAATATACAGCTTTCATAAAATTTTCAATAAGTTGCACTGGTCGCTACACACAAACCAACAATGTTCAGTTAAGCTGTAAGCGCTATGATTGAGCTTTATTGAACGTTTTATGCATTGGTTGTTATCTGGGCCGTTGAGTACAGAAGCATTGACGGTTAACATTGCAGGGTTGCCTGCATCGTTACAAGGTAAGAAGCTGGTGCAATTGTCAGATTTTCACTACGATGGTTTGCGGCTGTCGGAAAAGATGTTAGAAAAAGCGATCGCAGTGACTAACGAAGCTAAACCAGATTTAATTTTATTAACTGGTGACTACGTAACTGACGATCCTACACCAATTCACCAACTGGTACTTCGACTCAAACATCTGCAAAGTCGCAGTGGTATCTATGCTATTCTTGGCAATCACGATATACATTACAGACAGGCAAAAGTATTAGTTACAGAAGCCCTTACTAATATTGGAATTCACGTCCTTTGGAATGAAATTGCTTATCCATTAGGAAAAGAATTGCCACTCGTTGGACTGGCTGATAGTTGGTCACGGGAATTCTACCCCGCAACAGTTATGAACCAGCTAGACCCCGACACACCCTGCATCGTTTTATCTCACAACCCAGATACTGCGGAGATATTACAAAGATGGCGAGTTGATTTACAATTATCTGGTCATACTCACGGTGGTCAAATCGTGATTCCCGGAATTGGCCCTGCGGCGTTGTTTTACGAAAAGCTTGTAAAAAAAATACCCAGAAAAGTGCGGCGTCGATTCCCATTTTTAGAAATAAATGTTTCTGTAGTCAACCATTGGGAATGGGCGCAGGGTTTGCATCGGCTAGGTAAAAATCAGCTATATGTCAATCGTGGTTTGGGAACTTACCTCCCAGGACGCTTATTTTGCCGCCCAGAAGTTACTATAATTACCCTACAAGGTGAGTAGATAATTCCAAATTCAAAATAAAAGAATACAATTACAGCAGGGATTCTGGCTAATCACTGCCTGAGAGAATTTAAATCAATGAATTAATTGTATCTGAAGTAGATGACATAAATTATTGCATTTTATCAAGTTACATTTTGATTTTTGGTAAGCTGTAAGCGCTGGTATGAGGTGTATCGGTTGTCTTATGCATTGGTTGTTTACAGGACATTTAAGAGTAGATAAAATAACGGTTAAGATTGCGGAACTTCCTGCATCTTTACAAGGTACAACGTTAGTACAGTTATCAGATTTTCACTATGATGGTTTGCGACTGTCGGAAGAGATGTTAGAAAAAGCGATCGCACTTACTAATGAAGCTGAACCAGATTTAATTCTATTAACTGGTGACTACGTAACTGACGATCCCACACCAATTCACCAATTGGTGCTTCGACTCAAACATCTGCAAAGTCGCTGTGGTATCTACGCCGTACTTGGGAACCACGATATCTATTACAGCCACTCCAAAGCAGAAGTTACACAAGCATTAACTAGCATTGGGGTTCACGTACTTTGGAATGAAATCGCCTATCCACTAGGAAAAGAATTACCACTGGTAGGGCTAGCTGATTATTGGTCACGGGAATTTTACCCCGCACTAGTCATGAATCAACTAGACTCGCTTACACCGCGCATCGTTTTATCTCATAACCCAGATACAGCCAAGATATTGCAACAATGGCGCGTAGATTTACAACTATCTGGTCATACCCACGGTGGTCACATCGTCATTCCGGGCATTGGGCCTGTAGTACTTTATTATAAAAAGCTCCTCAAACAAATTCCCAAAAAATTGCGGCGTTGGGTAACATTTTTCTTAGGAGACTGCTCAAAAGTAGTGCGATATTGGGAGTGGGCGCAAGGGTTTCACAAGGTAGAAGAAAATCAACTATATGTTAATCGTGGTTTAGGAACTTATAAACCAGGACGTTTATTTTGTCCGCCGGAAGTGACTGTAATTACTTTAATTCGTCATTAGTCATTGGTCATTGATCATTGGTGATTGGTCTAAATAAATCACAAAGGACAAATGACAGCCTTCACTGGTCAAAGTGCAATTTAAATACATAAACTCAAAGCAGAAACCGCCTGAAGCTACGATAGATAAATCTCAATAGCTTGGGGCGGTTCCTTGAAGATTGGATAATTCAGAAATGACTAACTTAAAATTTGGTGGACAGTATTCGCGTTGGCGTAGCCCGTCGTAGACATCGCTTCACTCAGAATTGCACATCCTTATATTCCAACTAGGCAGGCATTTTCTGGCTGTGCGTTCTAAAACCTCCAAAACAACTCATTGAACTTAAGGCAAAAACACATTCAACGGATGCCACAACCAATCATAGTGATCGCCAGAAGATTAGAGCAGGAGGCACAGGCTCTAACTTGAAAGTTTTTGTTTAACTTTTAACCTGTTTGTACCTTGGTCTTAATCTAGCATTGTGTTTATTTAGCTACAAGACACCTTTACTAAACTTGAATACCATTAATTTATCGCAATAATTCAGAAATCTTCCTTAAAAATTGTCCCACTTGGTAATATTGGCATTCACGCCAACATTACCAAGTGGGCTGAAAGTTCAGAACCCGTTATTGAGCAGAATCGCCTGCGGTAGAAGAACTGCTATTAGATGTACTGTTTGACTGGTCTACTCCTTGAGGTGTAGTACTTTTAGAAGTGTCACTTTTCGTACTAGGAGCAACAGTATTAGTAGAACTATCGTTCTGCGAAGCCGGAGTATTAGTAGTTGGACTCGTCGCCGGACTTTGTGTCGCTTTAGGGGCTGGCTGGGTTACAGAAGGTGCTTTTTCTGCCGCAGGCTGCTGGGGTGGAATAGTAATGTTAATATCCGGTTGGCGAGGTGCAGACGGAGGTGTAACCTGCTGTTGGGGAACAGGAACAGCAACAGGAACAGGTACTTCCTTAATGGTTTCGATTATCTTCGTTTGTGGTTGAGGAGATGTACTGGGCGTTGGACTACTCTTACTCGGTACAGGAACCACAACCGGCACAGTATTGTTAACTGCTGCGTTATTCTGCTGGTTGAAGTACCAAACCCCACCTATAACCAAACCAAGCAGGGAAGTAATGATAATACCCAACAGCAAACCACCACTAGCATTGTTTTCATCACGCTGGGCTAAATCTGCTTGCTGGTAGTTACGCTCAACATTTCGACCATTTACGTAACCGTTAGTGTAAGAGTTGGGATTAGCTGCGCTATTCTTGACTGTTTCAGTGGTTCGTGTCAAGTCAGTATGAGTATTACCATTAATATCAGTGTAAGATTCTTGCTTGACTTCACTGTTTTTGATTTCGCGTTCATTGGGAATAGACATAGCCGTTGATTTAACTCCTCAGATTAAGATATTGATGAACTAAAGCTTTGTGAAAACAAGAGATTTTAATGAACTGAAAATATATGTTGCTGATAAATATTGAGTCTTATTTGCTACTCAACTGTTGGTAATCTCAGAATAACCTCTGCTCTCAAACAAGTGGCTCTATCTCCAGGGAGTTAATACTTAATCTTTAGAGAGTTAATACTTAATCAAGAGAAAGAGTATCCCAAAGATGGATGTTATTAAACTGTCAGTTAATGAATTGATCGAAAAATCTAACAACTTGCTTCAATTCTCTAAATTTTTAATTTGTTATTATATATCGCATCGCCAAAGCTTAATGGTCATATCTCGACTACCGCTAACCAAAGTTTTGCCATCAGGACTGAAAGCGACAGAGTTAACCCAATCTGAATGGTTATCCAAAGTGTAAAGTTCTTGTCCCGTGTTAACATCCCATAGCTTCACAGTACAATCTGCACTACCACTAGCAAGATGCTGACCATCGGGACTAAAAGCGATCGCACAAACATAGCTGCGATGTCCAGCAAGAATATTAATTAGCTTATCTGTACTACTGTTTTATAGCTTGATAGTTTGGTCATAACTGCCACTAGCTAAAATTTGCCCATCAAGGCTGATAGCAACACACATCACCCAACCTGAATGCCCGTTGAGAGTTTGCAGCAGTTTTCTACTCTTAAAATTCCATAGCTTAATGGTATTATCCGCACCGCTACTTACAAAAATCTGTTGTTTTGGGCAAGTAGTAAGGGAGTAAATGAAGGAAGAATGACCTTTGAGGACTTGCAGTAATTGCCCCATCTCTATATGGGAAATCTTGATAGTAGTATCTGTACCGCCACTCAGGATAGTTTGACCATCTGGACTAATGATTACAGAAAAAACTGGAGTTGAATGTACTTTGAGTGTCTTGAATAATTTACCTGTAGACATTTGCCAAATCATTATGCTGCTGTCATCACTGCTACTAACCAGAGTTTGGCTATCTGGGCTAAAGGCTAGGCATCTTACCCATTTGGTATGACTAGTGAGAGTATGTAGTAATTTCCCTGTGTCGAGATGCCAAATATTGATAGTATTATCACTACTTCCACTAGCCAAAGTTTGCCCATCTGGACTGATTGCAGTTGTAAAAACCCAGTTCTGATGAGTCAGGGTGTGTACACATTTCCAGGGTGAAGGTTGAGACTGTGATTCAAGTGGTGGCGACGTTGGTGGCTTTGGCGGCGGCGATGTCGGTTTGGGTGGTGGTGGCTTTGGCGATACTTTTTTCTGTTTCAGTTCCAGTTCTCTGGCATTTTTAAAATCTGACTTGGCTCTATTTTCATATCCTAGTTTCGAGCAAGCAAGCCCTCGGTATTTGTAGGCTTCAAAGTAGTTGGGGTTGAGACGAATCGCTTGGGTAAAGTTTTCAATTGCTTCACTATATTTTCCTTTTTGAGCTTTCTCCATGCCCAGTTTGTAGAAACTTTCAGCATTAGATGGAGTGAAATCAATTTTGGTAGAAGTGGAAGCAGATTGATTTGTCTCATTTGGCTGATAAGACTTTAATCTTGCATAAGCTTGATTGATTTCTTTGATTTTTTCTTCTGCTTCTAGCTTTTGCTCCGGTTCAATAAAACAATCTGGATGCCAAGTCTTAGCCATCTGGCGGTAAGCTTGCTTGACCTCATCAGCAGATGCACCTGGTTTTAATCCAAGGATATCGTAAATATGATTTATATCGAAGCGATCGCTCATACTAAGAAATCAGCAGCAAATCTTACTACACTTAGTATTCCCAAGTATAAGTAGTATCTAACTCCATCTCTGGTGTCGCCATCTGAAGTGTCTTAAACTATATTCGCTCCTTATCTCTAACGCCGATTTAGTCTTAGTAAACTTTTTATCCTCTGACAAAATCTTTCTACTAGAGGTCTAGGTTTTGATACATATCTAGGCGATCGCGATCTACGCGTACTCCCTGGATTTATTAACTCTTCTTCTATTTGTGCAGCTTTATTTAAGTCTGAAGCGGCTCTATATTCATATCCTAATTGTGAGCAAACTAGCCCACGATATTTATATGCATCAACATAGTGAGGATTAAGACCAATTGCGTGCGTAAAATCTGCGATCGCATCCTCATATCTGCCTTGTGTAGCATTTTCTACTCCTAAATTATAGAAAGTTTCTGCATCCCAACGATTGACAGATATTTTTGGGGGATTTTTAGGCGAAGATGAAGATGGGTTTTCAGGAATAGGTGGCTCAGATGGAATTTCAGATTTGAGCCTGTTGTAAGCTGCGTTGATTGATTTTATTTTTTCTTCAGCTTCCTGTTTTTGCCTTTGATCGACAAAGCGATCGGGATGCCAAATTTTCACCAGTTTACGGTAAGTTCGCTTCACCTGTGCTTGAGACGCACCGGGTTCCAGCCCAAGAATTTCATAAGCATCATTAATATCGAAGCGATCGTCGCGCATACTGAAAAAATCGGCAATTAGATAAATCTATGTTAACTATTCCTCTAAATTCTCTCCAAACACCCCATTCTGGCTATCACTGGGATGGTAGTAATCGCCGCTTCTTTGAAGGTTGGTATTACCGCGTCACGTTACCGGAAATTGGGCAAACATTCGCCTTTATGTACTCTATTGAAGATCCCATCGGCGGTAAACCTTACAGTGGCGGTGCAGCTCAAATCCTCGGCCCGGATGATGAGTACCTTTGCCGTACTTTTCCTGATGTCAACAAATTTTGGGGTAGTCGGGATGTTTTGGGTTTAGGTCATTGGGGTAAAAATAATTTGCAAGTTTCTCCCCTATACTTACTCCCAGCAGAGTTTGAGTATCATGTCCAAGAAGGTTATCAAGCCACAGCCACCTTGAATCAGGGAATAATTCGCGAACGCGCCACCAATAATTATTGCCGTTGGCAGTATGAAATTCAACCAGTATACGGTTGGGGCAATCAAAATGCTATTCAGCAATCAACCGCAGGCTGGCTGTCATTCTTGCAGATTTTTGAACCTGGATGGCAAATTTTGATGGCTCATGGTTTAGCCAGTGGGA
Organism: Nostoc sp. 'Lobaria pulmonaria (5183) cyanobiont'; assembly: GCF_002949795.1. Classification (NCBI taxonomy): domain Bacteria; kingdom Bacillati; phylum Cyanobacteriota; class Cyanophyceae; order Nostocales; family Nostocaceae; genus Nostoc; species Nostoc sp. 'Lobaria pulmonaria (5183) cyanobiont'. The sequence continues at coordinate 6,921,774 of NZ_CP026692.1, forward strand.
AGATTGACTGGAATGGCAAAATCTACGAATTCACTAACGCCCCAGCTTACGGTGAGAAAAATTGGGGTGGTGCTTTTCCTCAGAAATGGTTTTGGATAAATTGTAATTGCTTCGAGGACGAACCCGACTTAGCATTAACTGCTGGCGGTGGACGGCGGGGTGTGCTGTGGTGGATGGAATCTGTAGCGATGATTGGACTGCACTATCAAGGCAAGTTTTATGAATTTGTTCCCTGGAATTCACAAGTAGAGTGGGAAATTCAGCCTTGGGGTAGGTGGCAAATGAAAGCTAGCAACTCTAATTATGAAATTGAATTAACAGGAACCACAGATTTATCTGGTACACCTCTACGTGCGCCCACAGCAGAAGGTTTAATATACTGTTGCCGGGACACCATGCAAGGAAAACTAAATTTAGAGTTACGAGAACTAAATGGGAGAAAATCTAAAATAATTTTAAAAGCAGAAAGTTTTCTTTGTGGTTTAGAAGTAGGCGGCGGCTCTTGGGATAATTTTTGGCAGTCTCCCTAAAACTACTGCTATAATTATATATGCTTCGCAGTTGGGGTTGTAGCTCAGTTGGATAGAGCGGACGCCTCCTAAGCGTCAGGTCGTGCGTTCAAGTCGCACCAGTCCCGTTATGTTCAGACAATTGATATATATCAATTCACAGGGTAAGAGCATTGCTGTGCCTCTAACAGTAGTATGCCAGTTCGCCCAAGTCGGCATATCCGCTCACGCAACTGGCTCCTATATTCTGTGCGATTGAGAACTACTAGATAAAGTGGTTAGAACCCTTTGATGAATCGTCCGATATCGGTTAGGATAATCCATCAATTACATCCATTAGAGGAAAAACTCCAGGCACGCTTAATCGCGCTGTTACACGAAAACCAGCCAAATTTATATTTGGGCAGATTCTTTAGAAGTTTGCTACTCTACTATCAATTGTTTTTTCTTATATCCAGAGAAAATTGTGCACTAAGTAAATTAAGTTATTGAGCCTTGAATAAGCTACTCTTTACAAATAAATCTTTTCGTTTTATGGCTTTTGTCCTACCAATAATTATCTGGTGGGGATACAAAGAAGTACAAAACCAATTTGTGCAGCCGCAAGCAGTTGTAGTGTTAGGTGGTTCAACCAGACATTTAGAACGAGAAAAATTTACCGCAAAATTTGTTCGCGAGCATCCAAATATACCGATTTGGATTACAGGCGGCAGTCCACGTACATTCACCCAGAGAGTGTTTACCAAAGCTGGTGTTGATCCTCAACGTTTACACTTGGATTATGAAGCAGTAGATACAGTTACTAATTTTACTACTTTGGTAGATGATTTGCAAGCTCGTGGCATTAAAAGCGTTTATTTGATTACTTCAGACTTCCACATGCGCCGGGCTTGTGTCATTGGCGAAATTATTTTGGGTAGTCGGGGTATTTATTTAAAACCAGTGCCAGTTCCGTCAGAAAAACCCCCTGAATCTATCGAAAAATCTATTCGTGATGGAGCTAGAGCGATAATTTGGTTAGCAACTGGTTACACTGGTGTGGATGCCGCTAAAAATAAACGGTAAATAAAACTAATTTTGGATTTTGAATCGGTCAAAATCCAAATGACTAATGACAGCCGTCACTAGTCACTTAATATGGTTCGGGAAAAAACGCCCCAAATTTCCTCACAATTTGATACCCTAGCTTAAACAGATTTGAGTAAAGTTAAAGCGTGGAAATTCAACTTGGGCGGGGAAAAACAGCTCGCAGAGCTTACGGAATAGATGAAATTGCTCTAGCCCCTGGTAACAGAACACTAGACCCTAGTTTGGCAGATACTAACTGGCGTATTGGCAATATTGAGCGAGAAATCCCAATAATTGCTAGTGCTATGGATAGTGTAGTAGATGTTCGTATGGCTGTACGTTTGTCACAGTTAGGAGCATTAGGTGTCCTCAACTTAGAGGGTATTCAAACTCGCTATGCCGACCCAGAGCCAATATTAGATCGGATTACCTCTGTGGGGAAAGATGAATTTGTTGCTCTAATGCAAGAACTCTATGCCGAACCAATAAAACCGGAATTAATTGAACAACGTATTCAGGAAATTAAACAACAAGGTGGCATTGCCGCACTGAGTGCGACTCCAGCCGGTGCAAGTAAATATGGTGAGGTAGTGGCAAAAGCGGGGGCAGATTTATTTTTTGTCCAGGCTACGGTAGTTTCTACTGCACATTTGTCACCAGAATCTTTAGTACCACTTGATTTAGCAGAATTTTGCCGTTCCATGCCCATCCCCGTGGTATTGGGTAATTGCGTGACTTACGAAGTCACGTTGAATTTGTTGAAAGCTGGGGCGGCTGGGGTACTGGTGGGAATTGGGCCTGGTGCGGCTTGTACTTCTCGTGGGGTGTTGGGTGTAGGTGTGCCACAGGCGACTGCGATCGCAGATTGTGCCGCAGCACGAGATGATTACTACAACGAAACTGGCAACTATATTCCCATTATTGCTGATGGCGGTTTAATCACCGGTGGCGATATTTGCAAATGCATCGCCTGTGGTGCTGATGGTGTGATGATTGGCTCCCCTTTTGCCAGAGCCGCAGAAGCCCCAGGACGAGGTTATCATTGGGGTATGGCGACTCCTAGCCCAGTCTTGCCCCGTGGTACTCGCATTCGCGTAGCCACCACTGGTAGCCTCGAGCAAATACTCATTGGCCCAGCAGGGCTAGATGATGGCACTCACAATCTTTTAGGAGCCTTAAAGACTAGTATGGGCACTTTGGGAGTGAAAAATATTAAAGAAATGCAGCAGGTGGAAGTTGTGATTGCACCTTCTTTATTAACCGAGGGGAAAGTTTACCAAAAAGCTCAACAATTAGGTATGGGGAAATAAAATTGGAGACTGGAGACTGGGGACTGGGAAAGATTTATTTTAATCCTAATCCTTAATCCTTCGATAAATTATTTCTGGCCCCCTAAACAATTGCTGGAAAAATCCGATATGTCGCTTACAATAGAGATAGCGGAGACGCATGTTTCCGTTCACTCCTCACACCACACTCCGCCCGGACTACTGTTCGGGCGGTTCCTTATGTTTGTAAATAAATTCTAGAGCTTCTTAGCAAATGTACATCCTCCCACTCCCAAGCTGAGGTTTTTGCTATGGTAGAATTTTCACCAAGTTCAGATATTATTGGCGAAGGTTTTAGGCATGTCAACAGCCGCACAAGTTACCGATTCTAGTTTTAAGCAAGAAGTACTCGACAGCGATGTACCCGTTTTAGTTGACTTTTGGGCACCCTGGTGCGGACCATGCCGTATGGTAGCTCCTGTTGTCGATGAAATCTCCGAACAGTACAAAGGTCAAATAAAGGTCGTAAAAGTCAACACAGATGAAAATCCGAATGTTGCTAGTCAGTACGGCATTCGCAGCATTCCCACATTAATGATTTTTAAGGGTGGACAAAAAGTGGATATGGTGGTCGGCGCTGTGCCTAAAACTACATTAGCTTCCACTCTCGAAAAGCATCTTTGAAACTCAATCGGCAATAAAATCCTCTTGAGTTATCCATGTTGTTCTAAGTTTAGGTTAATTTTTATAAATAAGTTTGAGAGGCGCGAATTTCTCGTCTCTCAAACTTATTTACATTTCTATACAGTTTGCGATTGCGAATATTTTTAGGAGTTTTTTAGCTCAAAAACAACTCCTTAATTCCCGTACTACCAATTTCCACTGCTAGCGCCGCCAACAAAAAACCTAAAAGTTGAGTCACAATTATTCCACCTTCTGCACCAATCCACTGGTCAATCAGATTTGCTAAACGCAAAATCAACCAAGTGATAAACATCGCTCCTAAGATACCCACTGCCACAGCAATATGCGGACTCTGTGATTTCGACATCAGCAACATCACCGTTGTCAAAGTCCCCGGCCCCGCTAGCAGTGGTAAAGCTAGTGGAGTAATTGCGACATCGCGTCCTTCCTCAATAATCGGCTGATCTAATTCTCCCCGCAGCATTTGCAAAGCAATTAACAGCAACAATAGTCCTCCTGCTACTCGCAAAGAGCCGATACTGATTTCCAAATAATTTAAAATTACTTGCCCTGAAAAGGCAAATAGCAAAAGAACTGCGATCGCAATGATAATTGCTTTATCTATAACTTTGTTTCTTTGGTCTGGCATCATGCCCTTAGTCAAAACTAAAACAATTGGTATATTGCCCACAGCATCTGCCAGGACAAACACAGCGATAAATGTTTGAATGAGAATAGGAATATCCACAGCAGGTAGTTTTGATCAGGGTTTAATCACAAACCTAATCTTAATCTTGATCAGTTTGCTAGAATCCAGAGGAATATTAAGATCAGCAATAAAACAAGTCCATTAAAGAAAATCTTCGCTGACACATTTCTAATTAAATTCCACAAATGTTTAACTAGCGATATATTTTGATAATCTATCTTCCATAAATCAACTGTTCGTTGTTGAATCTATGAAGTCTTATTTAGCCGCCGCTATTCAATTGACCAGTGTGCCCGATCTACAAAAAAATTTGGCACAGGCAGAAGAATTAATAGAGCTTGCCGTGCGTCAAGGTGCTGAATTGGTAGGTTTGCCAGAAAACTTTTCCTATATGGGAGAAGAAAAAGACAAACTCGCGCAAGGTGATGCGATCGCTATTGAAAGTGAAAAATTTCTCAAAAAAATGGCTCAACGCTTTCAAATTACGATCTTGGGCGGCAGCTTTCCACTTCCTGTAGACAATACAGGCAAAGTTTATAACACCACTCTACTCATCGACCCAAACGGTCAAGAACTTGCCCGCTACTACAAAGTACACCTATTTGATGTTGATGTCCCTGACGGTAACACCTATCGTGAATCCAGCACTGTTGTGGCTGGCACGCAACTACCCCCCGTCTATTTCTCAGAAAAACTCGGTAATTTAGGACTTTCTATTTGTTATGATGTCCGCTTCCCTGAACTGTACCGTCATCTAGCAGATAAGGGAGCTGATGTTATCTTTATTCCCGCCGCCTTTACCGCCTTTACTGGCAAAGACCACTGGCAAGTACTACTACAAGCCAGAGCCATCGAAAATACCGCCTACGTGATTGCTCCTGCCCAAGCAGGCAATAACTACGCCCGCCGTCTAACCCACGGTCACGCCGTCATTATCGACCCTTGGGGTGTAATTTTAGCCGATGCTGGGGAAAAACCGGGAATTGCGATCGCAGAAATCAAGCCCACTAGGTTAGAACAAGTCCGCCGTCAAATGCCCTCTTTACAACATCGGGTATTCTAGGGATTGGCGATTGGGGACACACAGATTAATGCCTCATTCCCAGCCCTTATAAAACAAAAAACCGGGTAGGTACCCGGTTTATGTCAATATTAAAATCCTCAACTTTTTAGGAGCATAGCAGCACTATGCACCTACTTGTCTCTTGTGACAATTAAACTTTAGCAGCAGCCTTGGTAATAACGTTGAGTTCACCTTTAGCATACTTAGCAGCAAAATCTTCCAAAGAAATTTGCTTGATCTTGCTTGCGTTCCCAGCCGTGCCAAATTGCTGATAGCGTTCAGTACAAACCTTCTGCATATATGTAATAGAAGGCTTGAGGAAATGACGGGGGTCAAACTCCTCTGGTTTTTTAGCCAAAGCTTCACGTACAGCAGCAGTAATAGCCAAACGGTTGTCGGTGTCGATGTTTACTTTACGTACACCACTCTTAATACCTTTTTGGATCTCTTCTACAGGTACACCGTAGGTTTCAGGAATTGCACCACCATACTGGTTAATCAGTGCAAGCAAATCTTCAGGTACAGAAGAAGAACCGTGCATTACCAAGTGGGTGTTAGGCAGACGGCGGTGAATTTCTTCAATGCGGCTGATAGCCAAAATTTCACCAGTCGGCTTGCGGGTAAACTTGTAAGCACCGTGGCTTGTGCCAATGGCAACAGCCAAAGCATCTACTTGGGTTGCTTCTACGAAGTCAACAGCTTCATCGGGGTCGGTTAGCAGTTGTGAGTGGTCGAGTGTACCTTCAAACCCGTGACCATCTTCAGCTTCACCAGCACCAGTTTCTAGAGAACCCAAACAACCTAGTTCACCTTCAACACTGACACCCAGAGCATGAGCTACGTTTACAACTTCGCGGGTAACATTGACGTTGTATTCAAAGCTAGCGGGGGTCTTAGCATCAGCTTCTAAAGAACCATCCATCATCACGCTGGTGAAGTTGTTCTTAATTGCTGAGTAGCAGGTAGAAGGGGCATTACCATGATCTTGGTGCATGACAATGGGAATCTGAGGATAGGTTTCTACGGCTGCCAAAATCAGGTGGCGGAGGAAGTTTTCTCCTGCATAATTACGAGCGCCGCGTGAAGCTTGTAAAATTACGGGGCTATCTGTCTCGACAGCAGCCTTCATAATCGCCTGAATCTGCTCCAAATTGTTAACGTTAAAAGCTGGGATGCCGTAACCGTTTTCAGCTGCGTGATCCAACAGCAGCCGCAGTGGTACAAGCGCCATAGATAGTCCTCCTAATGTGGTTGTCAGCTAGTCGGTCTGAGAAAAGCGTAATCATTACGCTAAATCTTAAGAGTTTTTTCAACTTATAGGAAATTATAACTAGTGTCGTGTGTCTATGTTGAAAAAGTTTACCCCAGAGTTATTATAAATATGCCCTATACTTGCTCTCTACTGCTGTACTATGCCCCATAGTTGCTCTGTATTGCTGTACATTTAGTTACCCTACAACTAGTAGCTCTGGTAGCCCAGTATCCAAAATGGTCATCTCGAAGCGATCGCGCCTATCGTAACCCTAATCAATAGCGATCGCTCTCTCATACCATTCAATAAACTTTTATATGGGTCGCCCGGGATTCGAACCCGGAACTAATCGGTTAAAAGCCGAGTACTCTACCGTTGAGTTAGCGACCCTTTCGCTGCATTTCGCAACTTTGCCATCATAGCATATATTTCTGTAGATTTGTAAAGGGGTTTAGAAAAAATTAGCCGTCAACCTTACAGATGCTGTGTGGCTAGCTCCTGGTGCTAACACAGTCAGGTTATCACCAGTATTGAGAGAGTTCCGGGTGGCACTCCACGGTTCTAAACAGTAGAATTCTTTACCCTTGACTGTCCAAAATACCAGCCAAGTAGAGAAATCATCATAATCCAAGGTGAGTTTTAACTTACGGCTGCGATCTATTGCAGTGGCGGATTGACTTGTTAACTGTCCAAAGGCAAAATCAATTTCATCACGGCTAAAGTCAAAATTGCCGTCAAAAGAGTGAATTTCTTTAGTTTGATTGTCTTGATACTGTTTAGCAGGAATTTCAACCTCTAACTGAGTTTTATCACCACACAAAAAGTAGGGATGGAAACCAGCCGAAAAGGGCATTGGTGTGGATGACAAGTTTTTATACTGCTGACGCACTTCTAGGGTATTACCTTGAAGTTCGTAGGTGAAAGCCAGCTGAAAATCAAAAGGATAAACTGCCTTAGTTTGCTCATTGCTATCAAGAACAACAGTGAGACTAGCTTTATCTCCAGTTTTTTGTTCTGTTGCTTTCCACGGTAATTCACGGGCAAAACCGTGTTGTTTGAGAGTATATTTTTGCCCGTTGTGAGTGTAAATATTATCTGGTAGATTGCCACAAATAGGAAACAAAATTGGATTTCCACCTCTTACACTCAAATCAGGATGAGTAAAACGTTCAGTGTCTAGGTAGAAAATTTCTTGCCCTTGAATGCGCCAACGAGTGATGATACCACCGCGTTCTGGTACGACTTCCAATTGAGAACTAGCGGCTTCGTCAGAAAGAATGTACGTCTTGTACTGTTGCTGTTGAACTGCAATGCTAAACACAAATTTTAGTCCTGGGTAAGGTGGAGTGCTGAGTACCTAGTGCTGAGTCCTGAGTAAAATAAAAAGTACTCAGCACTCAGCACTCATAACTCAGCACTGTTTATTCGTCTTCTGCAAACACGAAACGATATAACTCGCTGGGGTCTGGTTCAGGGCTGCTTTCGGCGAACTTAACTGCCTCATCGATTACATCCTGAATTTTACGGTCAATTGCTTTAATTTCTCCCTCATCCGCGAGGTTTTGCTCTAGCAAATAAGCTGCCAACTTCTTAATTGGGTCACGGGAAAACCAAAATTCCTTCTCCGCTTTGCTTCGCATTTCATCTGGGTCTGCCAAGGAGTGACCCCGGAAGCGGTAGGTAAGTGCCTCAATTAATGTTGGGCCTTCACCTGCACGAGCACGGGCTACAGCTTCCTGTGCTACGGCTCGGACTGCTAATACATCCATGCCATCTACTTCCACGCCCACCATGTTAAATACACTGGCTTTTTTATAAATCTCTGGCTGGGAAGTGGCTCGCTCGTGAGACATCCCAATTGCCCACTTATTATTTTCGACTACAAACAGAATTGGCAGTTTCCATAGGGCTGCCATATTTAACGTCTCGAAAAACTGACCGTTGTTAGCTGCACCATCGCCAAAAAAGCAAGCTGTCACTTGGTCAGCACTTTCATCTTTTAGCACTTCGCGGCGGTATTTGCTTTGAAAAGCCGCTCCAGCTGCTACAGGAATTCCCTCAGCCACAAAAGCATAGCCACCGAGCAAGCGATGTTCGGCAGAAAACATGTGCATGGAACCACCACGCCCTTTGCTGCAACCTGTGGCTTTACCAAATAATTCTGCCATTACCTCTTTTGCTGGTACACCTGCACTCAGAGCATGAACGTGGTCGCGGTAGGTACTACAAACGAAATCTTCACCCGGTCGCATTGACTGTACAACACCACTGCAAACGGCTTCTTGACCGTTGTACAAATGGACAAAACCAAACATCTTGCCCCTGTAGTACATTTCAGCGCACTTGTCTTCAAACAAGCGCCCTAAAACCATGTCCTCATATAACCGTAATCCTTCTTCCTTAGTAATTTGCGTAGTAGCAGGATTAAAAGTGGGTAAAGTACGCTCTTGAACCATTATTTTTGAGTATCCCTGTTGTACAACTTAAAGTTATGGTCTTAAATAAGTTGGTCTGATAACACCTCAGCTTTTAACAGGCTAGCGTTTGTAAGACTCAACAATCAAACTTTATTTATGCACCAAAAAAGGGTCTTAGGGAATAGCTGAATTTTTAATTTTTGATTTTTAACTTTTCAGCTCATTCCCCGTGAGGATTTGACTCTAACGGCAATATCTCCCGCTTTAGGTTTTCTCTCTCACTATTCCCCTTCACAGACTAGCAATCAAAATAGACTGCTTTCTGCATATCCATTAACAATTTAAAAAAAAGGAGGCAAAAATCTATAATACCCAAATAGGTAATTGTAATGAAGGGTAAATTATGATATGCTTTTTCTCTCCTGTTATCAGGGTAAATCCCCAATAGTGGTATTTTTGTTACTGTCTAGTGGGAAAGTCCCAAAAAAAACAATCATCAATAGATTCTTCCAGCCAGAACAATTATGCTGTGATTAAAAGCGGTAGTTGTGGTTTGTGGTATCGAAGGCTGATAATAGTTGTGTTAAACAAAAATACTAAGAATTAAAACAAACAATTGAGGCTTTCTAGGCGAAAGCAAAAAATTAGTACTAAAATGTGACTCAAAATTTCGGGAAGGTACAAAACAAGTTGTTGCAATATACACTTGTAGAGTAAATTCTATACGGCATTTTTATGGCACAGTTTTACAGGCCTGGAACGCTCTAGGTAAATTATGTTGATCGCGGTGCAGGGGAAGTAGGCTGTGCGAATTCCGCTAGATTACTACCGAATTTTAGGACTACCGTTAGCGGCAAGTGATGAACAATTGCGACAGGCATACAGCGATCGCATTGTACAATTGCCACGACGTGAGTATTCTCAGGCAGCAATTTCTTCTCGTAAACAACTCATAGAAGAAGCTTACGTGGTTTTATCAGATCCAAAACAACGCAGTACCTACGATCAGCTTTATCTTACCCACGCCTATGACCCTGATAACCTTGCTGCTGCCGCAGTAGCACTGGAAAATCGTCCAGAAAGCACCAAAAGGGGTAGTGATACCCAGAGTCTGGGTATCGAAATTACTCAAGACGAATTAGTGGGCGCTTTATTAATTTTGCAAGAGTTGGGGGAATACGAACTTGTACTAAAACTAGGTCGTCCGTACCTGGTAAATAAAAATGGTGCTACAAGTGCAAGAAAGGGCAATAATTTAGCACATGAAGAAATACATGAAAGTGCTGAACATCCAGATGTTGTTCTCACTGTCGCCCTTGCTTGTCTAGAATTAGGTCGCGAACAGTGGCAACAAGGTCACTATGAAAATGCCGCTATATCTCTAGAAACTGGTCAAGAACTACTAGTACGCGAAGGGTTGTTCGTCAGTGTCCAGGCAGAAATTCAGGCGGATCTTTATAAATTGCGACCATATCGAATTTTGGAGTTGCTGGCACTACCTCAAGAAAAGACTGCCGAACGAAGCCAAGGTTTGGAATTATTGCAAAACCTCTTAGAAGATCGTGGCGGGATTGATGGCACGAACAATGATGACTCTGGTCTAAATATAGATGACTTTCTGCGATTTATCCAGCAGTTACGCAACCACTTAACAGTCGCCGAGCAGCACAAGTTATTTGAAGCCCAAAGCAAACGCCCTTCTGCTGTTGCCACTTACTTAGCTGTTTATGCCTTGATAGCGCGGGGATTTGCTCAACGGCAACCTGCTTTAATTCGTCAAGCAAGGCAAATGCTCATACGTCTGGGCAAGCGCCAAGATGTACATTTAGAACAGTCTCTATGTGCGTTACTTTTGGGACAAACTGAAGAAGCAACTCGGGTTTTAGAACTTAGTCAGGAGTACGAAGCTTTAGCTTTTATTAGAGAAAAATCTCAAGACTCTCCAGATTTGTTACCAGGGCTATGTCTATATGCAGAACAGTGGTTGCAACATGAAGTATTTCCCCATTTTCGAGATTTAGCAAACCAGCAAGCTTTTCTAAAAGATTACTTTGCTAACCAACAGGTACAAGCTTATTTAGAAGCACTGCCAACGGATGCAGAAACAAATAATGAGTGGGCTGTAATTAACCCCCAAAATTTTCCCCAGCCGCAGACAAATAATTCGCCTTTCCCTAAGAATTCAAATAGGACTCCAAGGCAATTTAACCACAGCAGAACACCTGACCTAGATTTGCCAGACACACCAGAATATTCAAACTTCTCACCACCTATGTGGAATTCATCTGGAAGTGTAAAATCAGACATTCCTGCTGCTGAACGGACGAGCAGAGGCACAAAGGAGCATTTGAACGGTTCAGCTAAAAGTGCTACACCTGCTCATAACCAAAAGCGTCGGCAAAGAAAACCTACTCCATCTGCTATCCGGGAGCGTCTACCGAATAATCGTCCCCATTCTCGTCGTCCTCGGCGGCGGCGAACTTTTGCTAACACCATCGAAGGGAAAACACGGCTGGTATGGAGAGTGTTTATTTCTCTGGTGAGTCTATTAGTTTTCTGGGTGTTAGCCACAACAACTTTTGGATGGTTAAAAAATCTGTTTTTTCCTACACGATCTGTACCTAATTCACAGTTGTTTGTACAAATAAATCAACCACCAATATCTATTCCCGATCCAAATAGTAAACCACAAGGATTAGATGGTCCTCTAACAGATACAGCGGCAGAGGAAATCATTCGCACTTGGCTATCTACTAAAGCCGAAGCTTTAGGGCCGAATCATGAGATCAATAATTTAGAGCAGATTTTAACTGGTTCAGCTTTGTCTCAATGGCGGGTGATTGCTCAACAGGATAGGTCTGACAACCGCTACCGAAAGTACGAGCATAGTCTGAAGGTGGAATCTGTAGATAAAATTGATTTATTTGCAGATCGTGCCGCAGTCGTAGCTACGGTGAAGGAAGCGACGCAGTTATATGAAAATGGTCAGTTTAAAAACTCTTCTAACGATAATTTGCGAGTTCGGTATGATTTGATTAGACAACAAGGTAAATGGCGTATTCAGAGTGCATCTGTTGTGAATCAGATAATTAGATAAGGAATAAGAATTAAATAACATACAATTTATGTCTCTGGCTTACCTCACCCTCAATCCCTCTCCTTATAAAGGAGAGGGAAGCTACATACAGGATGAAGTTTTGCATTTTATTTAATCCGCGTTCCTAAGTTTGGATTTTTAGACGATGTTTACGACGGGCTGTGGGTTCACAAAATCTTCAGAAAATAGTAAATTAATTTGGTCGGATGTTAGTACTTCTGCCTTGCAAAACGATTGATTCTCATAGGCTTCGGGCTACTTTATCAAATAGTACTTTGTAAAGAATGTGTAAATTGTAACTTTGTCTCTATGTCTTTAATTTTCTTTATAGCAATAATAATGTAAGCATAAAACTAGAGAAAGCATTTGTAGCTATGCCAATGCCTTCTACTAGCTGAATTGCTGCTAATTTTTTTACCTGTATGAAAGGTAACAATAAATATGGAAGATAACGGAGCATTAGGGGCAGGTGCAGTAGGTGCTACCGCAGGTGCGGTAGGTGCTACAGCCGGGACAATTGGTCTAGTTTCAGCCTCCGGTAGCGTTGCAGGTCTGAGTGCAGCAGGAATAACTTCTGGTTTAGCTGCGATCGGAGGGGGAACAATGGTAGGAGGAATTGTTGTTGCCGCAGCCGCACCAGTTGCAGCAGCAGCAGCAGTCGGTTGTGGTGCTTACTGGCTTTGGAGAAGATTTATGGATTAAAAGGCTCAACAATATATCAACTATTAAAATCAAAAGGGTGGTAAAAGCCACCCTTTTTACTAGCTTATTAATTATACAATAGGTAATATATAGCACTTTAGACTACTTTCCGCACGACTCCTAATTACCCGAACTTGATATTACCTAGAACTTTCCAACACCCCTAACAAAATCTTCAACATCAAATAAGCAGAAGTCCCTCCTGGATCTTGATGCCCGATACTCCGTTCTCCCAGGTAGCTAGCCCGTCCCTTTTTCGCCTGCATCGGTATAGTTTCTTGCAACCCTTTTTGGGCTGCTGCTACGGTCTGTTGCATAGCTTCCACCGTCCTCTTACTTTCTCCTATAGCTTGCCCAAAAGCGGCTACAGCCGGAGATAGCACATCCACCATTGTTTTGTCTCCTAGTTGCGCTTTACCACGTTGCAGCACGCCGTCTAAGCCTGCTTGAAGTATTCCTAAAACATCTTGTTCTGTTAATTCTTGCTTACCAACAACTGCTGTACTTGCTCGCAAAAACCAGGTGCCATAAAGAGGACCACTAGCACCGCCAATAGAAGAAATTAGGGTCATACTCACAACTTTAAGAATGCTGCTGATGTCCTTATCTGTAAGAGTTGGTAACTGAGCACTTACTTTTTTGAAGCCGCGATCCATATTGATCCCGTGGTCAGCATCTCCGATCGCAGCATCTAATTCTGTCAAATATGCTTTATTCTGCTCTATCTCGGTTGCATAAGCCTGCAACCATTGTAATATCTGCGCTTGAGTCACCATATCAACATAATTCGTAATTCGTAATTTGTAATTATGAAATTCCCCAACGCCAACTTGGCGTTTTTACTGGTGCATCCCATAGCCTGATCATCTCATCATCTAATTTCAGCAAGGTAATAGAGCAACCTTGCATTTCTAGAGATGTGATGTAAGAACCTATCAAGTTTCGCACAATTTGCAATTCTTGCTGTTCGCAGATTTGGGCGAGTTTGCGATAAACAATATACAGTTCCGAAACCGGAGTTCCACCCATACTATTGACAAAAGCTAACAGGCGATCGCCTTTGGCAAATGGTAGACTTGTTAGCTCTACATCTACCCATTCTTCTTTGTCTTCATCCCACTCGCGCAGTGTGCGGCTGTATGCTGCATCCTCAATAAGCGATCGCGTCAAAATTTCGGTAATCTCATCTACTGATTTTATGGTTGTACGTTCTGTTCCTGGTTCCCCGTGGATACCGATACCTAATTCGATTTCGCGATCGCTTAATTCAAATGTCGGCGTTCCATTAGCTGGTACTGTACAAGACGTTAGAGCAATTCCCATACTCCGCCCATTCAGATTTACTCGGCGACATAAATTTGCTATTTGTGGCAAATCATACCCTGCCTCAGCCGCCGCGCCACAAATCTTTTCCGCCAGTATTGTTGTTCCCACACCCCGCCGTCCTTGGGTATAAAGACTATCTTTTACTGCTACATCGTCATCAATTAAAATATTTAGCGATCGAATGCCTTCACCACGGGCTAACTCCGTTGCCATCTCAAAGTTCATCACATCGCCACTGTAATTTTTGACGATATAAAGGATACCTGAGCCTCCATCTACTTGCTTGGCTGCTTCTAGCATTTGGTCAGGAGTCGGTGAAGTGAAAACCTCACCAGGACAAGCTGCATCCAGCATTCCTCTGCCCACAAAGCCAGCGTGCATTGGTTCATGTCCACTGCCACCACCTGAAATAATTGCTACTTTACCCAGAATAGGTGCATTGGCTCGATAGACAAAGGCAGGATCGTAGTTCAGTTTAATTAAATCGGAATGAGCCGCCGCCATACCTTCTAGACTTTCTTGCACAAAGTCTTCCGGCTTGTTGATCAGCTTTTTCATAATCTGTGTTTGGTTAAAAGGGTGCTAAAACCCAGGTTATAGCGATCGCTGGTTTGTATGCAATACAGTCTGACCTCTCTCTAAATCTCTCTCCTAAAAGGAGAGAGACTTTGAATTTCCCCCTTCCCGACACGGGAAGGGGGTTAGGGGGTTACGTTTTCCTGGGCTTTTCGACATGACCTGAAAAGTCAGTTATTTAATGTCAATTCAAAGATTCCATCAGCTCAATACACTTGTGCATCTGCTGGTGCATGGTTTCCCTATCAGCATGAAACCTTCGCCCATGACCTGGTAGTACCCACTCAAAAGAGTAATTAGCCAAGTTACGCATTGATTTAGTCTGTTCTGACCAAGAATACCAGCAGAAATCGCGGAATGCAGCCAGTTGGTGCAAGCTTTCTGACCAAGCGAGATGATCGCCAGTGAACAGAAACTTATTTTTGTAGAGTAAAACAGTTTGTCCTTTGGTGTGACCGGGAACTGGGATAATTAATAAATCTGGAGTCAAGGCTAATGGTTCAAAACTAGTTAGCTGTATTTCTACGTTGCGAGTATCCGCAGTAATATCATCAATGTGAAGGATGCGATCGCACTGAAAATGTTCAGCAAACTTTTGATGATCTGCGACATCATCCTTATGAGTTAGGTACATATAACGAATTGGTCCCAGTTCCTCTAAACGCTTGACTAAAGGCGGCGTAAAGCGGGGAGAATCCACTAAAATATTACCTTCTGGAAGTTGAATTAAATAGCTAGCAGCACCATAAGATTTTTCGGAATGATAGCCGCAATGGTAAATATTTTCTGCTACTAATATTGGAAACTTTTCTTGAGCAACTTTGATATCTTTTGGTTTCTCAACTGTACCAATAGAACTAGTAGGACAAGCTAAAAGTGCTTCAAGGGCTGCTAATCTTTCTGTATTATTCGTAGGTTGATGATAAACCACCGACTGTTCATCGACACGAGAAAATACTTCAGGAGTCATCCAGCGACAGGTATCACAATCAATACAGGTAGTATCTACATAAAAATCGCCGTTGACATTTTGGGAGCGACGTTGATTTAAATGAGCCATATTAATCCTTTTGCTTCCAGGTGCTTGCTGGGGAGCGATAAACCTTATATCCCTACGCTAGCAAAAGTAACTTGAGACTGTAGACACTATTAGAAGTAAATCTGCTCAAAAATATAAAGACTCGTGAAACCCAGTAAGCAGAAAATGAAAAACTTAACATAGACACCATCTGCTTAAAGAGCATCCTAAACAATCAACTACTTTTAATATTCATGCACTAGAAAGAGCATTTCCTACTTTTTGAGGTGGAGAAGGAAGAAAGTTGATATTTAGTTTTGGGAATATTGAATAGTTGTTTCGCGCTTAGAGCGAATCTACTCCAAATTCCTGCGGACGATGGCGAACCGCCGTATAGGCTTTCATTGGTGGCAATTCTGGTCGTCTTAAAAACCAGTTTTCTGAGGCATCAGAGCCGTAATTAAATCCCACTATTACCACATACTCTTCCTTGGGCTTATAGGTGTCAATCACATTAAACAACTCAGCATATTCGATCGGCTGTTGTTTCGCCGCTTGCGAGAGCATCATCATCTTCCAGGGTTCACTTCTTTGCGCCACATAATGAACCTTGCTCCCGATCGCAGATGGACTTTCTGTGATTGAAAAGTCGTTGCCACCGGAATGCTGGATATTTACGACTTTGTGAAGATACAGATAACCCCGACCAGAGTGCTGATAGAACTTCCACGCTTGGGCGCTAAACAGAACTTCACATTCATCAATGATGTTTCTTGCGATTTCGACTCTTAGTTCACGTTCAGGTGTCATGTTAGTTGACCCATGCAATTGTCAGGCTTCTTGCCCTCATTTATCATGGTAACAAAAGACAAATAGACTATTTTGGCTCCTTTTGAAAACCATGCTGGTGAAGTAGTAATTACTTGCTGCCAATGGCCTTGTGCTGCCTAATGATTTTGATCGTTTGCCAGTTCGAGTGTTAGAAGATAGCTGGTATCGAGACAAATCTTACGGGTTGGCATAGAGATAGCGATCATGATGGATTGAAGCGTCCTCAATCAAATCGGTAATCGGCTCTTTGCCTAATTGCAGGATCGGAATAGTCCCCAAATGAATCGGATTGAAGATGAATGGTTGCATCTCAGGCGTGACGAGCTTGCTGGTCAAGTTTTTGAGGATGAATATGAATTAGCGATCGCTATTATTAATGGTATAAATAACCGAGCTAACCACCGACAGTATCAAGTTGAGCGTTTTACATTTAATTAGGTTGACCTACTTATCTTATGGCTCATTTGTGTTACGATTGCGCGGGATTTTGCCATTCAGATTGGTTAAGACACTCCCTTCAGCAGGAATACCCATAGCACCATTCTTTTGGGGTCGCACCTGCTCCTGATAGTTTCCAGAGAAATGATAGCGATCCTGATGCTCTCCAGAGAAGTGAAAATGATACTCTACTCCGCCTACTTTTCCTTCAGGGTAATCCGTTTGAAAGCGATCGCACATTCGTATATTGCCGAGCGAGATTTTTAACCCATCCCGCAGCTGAATATATACGCCAGTAGCCTTGAGCAAAGAATGGCGGACACTGTGTTATGACATCTAAAGCATCACCTCAGCTGCCACGTTGACCTCTCGTTGAGTGCCCACTTTCACCCGACGGCGATACCACCACATCACAACACCTGTCACCATCAGCACGGTAGGAGCCAGACCCACAAACACATACAAAACCTGCGTCAGCCGTCCACCGAAGGTGCCAAAATGCACAGAGCCAAACTGATTCAAAATGGCTTCGGCACGCGAGGGTTTAACGCCATCATTAATCTGAATCACCTTGCCTGTGAATTGATCGAGATAGACTTGCGTTCTCCCATATTGACCTGTTTCTTGAGCCTGCTTTTTGCCCACCCGAAATGGTTCTTCCTGTTTATTAGCAAAAGAAACGTAGGTAGTAGTAGCATTGGGAACGGCGGTATCGGCTCGTTGTAGCAGGTCTTTGATCGCCAAGGGTTGCTGAAGAGAAATCGGTTTAGAAACTGGCTCTGCGGGTTTTGGTGTCAGGGTTGCAGCATAAATGATATCAGTCACCTTTGCTTGAGGAATGTTCCAGGCAAAACCGGTGAAGCCAATGAAGCCAAGAAAGACGGCGGTGATAATACCTGCTACTTTGTGAATATCAAAATTCGTGCGTTTGATATGAGCCTTCTGCCATTTGATTTTGAATCCAGCAATCAATTTGCGCCAACCGGGCCAGAGGATGATACCCGTGATGCTAAGGATCAGAGTTAGAAGGGCAACAATACCCATGATCCATTGGCCTATATCGCCTGCTAAGAGTTTGTAATGCAGGCTATAAATGCTGCCAATCCAACTGGTTTCCCACTGGCGATCGCCCATTACTTGCCCTGTGTATGGGTTCACAAACACATACCAAACGCGATCGGCTGCATCATTCAACCACACCTGGTAAGGTTGATCGATGTGTTCTGGCAAGCTGACACCGCCAATAGTCAAGCCTTTGGAGGCGTAGGCAGTTTTCACAGTGTCTGCGATCGCGTGAATTGAAACTCGCTCTTTAGCGGGGATGATGCGACCAAACCGTTGTGCTAGAACAATGCCATCGATTTCGTGCCAGAAAACCAGTACACTGCCCGTCAATCCAGCGATGCAGAGTAGAGTGCCACCGATTAAACCGAGCCAGCGATGCAGGTGAAATGCAGTATTGCGAATCGTTCTTGCATTCATGGTAGACCCTTCTCAAAAACTTAATCCTGTGCCCTTGTCACAGAGCTAGCAAACCAGATTGTGATAATTTAAAGCTAAATGAGAATTAATTCTATCAGAACTTACGCATTGTCAACAACTCAATCCTGTACCCTTGTGACGGAGCAGCAAGGGACTTCCAACTAAAAAAATACCCATCACTTTGGTGAGCAGGGGAAGCAGGGGAGGAAGAATCTAACGATCGTCTTCGCTCACAAAATTGAATAATTTAATTTCTGGAAGTCCCTAAAACAGTTTGTCCTTTGGTGTGACCGGGAACTGGGATAATTAATAAATCTGGAGTCAAGGCAAGTGGTTCAAAACCAGTTATCTGTATTTATACATTGCGAGTAGCCGCAGTAATATCATCAATGTGGAGGATGCGATCGCACTGAAAATGCTCGGCAAACTTTTGACGATCTGCCACATCATCCTTATGAGTTAGGTACATATAACGAATTGATCCCAGTTCTTCTAAACGCTTAACTAAAGACGGCGTAAAGCGGGGAGAATCCACCAAAATGTTCCCTTCTGGAAGTTGAATTAAATAGCTAGCAGCACCATAAGATTTTTCAGAATGATAGCCGCAGTGGTAAATATTTTCTCCTGCTAATATTGGAAACTGTTGTTGAGCAACTGTGATATCTTTTGGTTTTTAACTGTGCCAATAGAATTAGTAGGACATGCCAAAAGTGCTTAAAGTGCTGCGAATCTTTCTGCATCATTCATTGGTTGATGATAAACCGCTGACTGTTCATCAACACGATAAAACACTTCAGCAGTCATCCAGCGACAGGTATCACAATCAATACAGGTAGTGTCTACATAAAAATCGCCGTTAACATTTTGGGAGCGACACTGATTTAAATGAGCCATATTAATCCTTTTGCTTCCAAGCGCTTACTGGGGAGCGATAAATTCTATATAATTACGCTAGCAAAAGTTGACTTAAACTGTAGACTCCTGAAGGTTAGATATAGGCTATCTTAAAAAAGACAGCCTATCTGGACTTAAAGTTAAAGATTGATTGCACCTCTGGCCAACGGCTGGGATAACATAGGCGCAATCGCTTTATTTCAGGAAATAAATGAACTTCGTCTAGATTACTGATAAAATTCAATTTGGTTTACCATAAAAGGAAGTTCTTTGGTATCATCCACAGCCATTTTCCTCACCCAACTCTTAAGTTCAGGAATCCATTTAAAACCTGCCTTTTTTGCAAGTTCCCTATTGTCATAGGTTACAAGAGCTTTAAACCAAGCTTTGGGTCTTAACGCCATTTTAAACATGGCATTCAGGTTCTCCATCCGATCAAAAAGATATGCGATCAATTGACAGTCTGTTAATGCCCTATGATTTCCAAAAATACCAATATCATGTGCTGCTGCTAATTCAATAAGAGATTGACCAGATCGGATTTGACGAGGCCATTCAAATTCAGTACAGGTACAAACCCAACGAAGTGGTTCATTTTTAGAGTTCAATAAAACAGGTAGTAGACTCTTCCCATTATTTGAAGAACCAAACCACTTCTGATCAAACTCAGCATTGTGTGCCACAATAACTTGCGCCTTCTTTGCCATCTCAGTTATCATCCACACACTTTCAGCTACTTGTTCTTCTGTTATTTCCATTAACGGTGCTGGCTTAATCCTGTTTATATGCTCTGCCGGATTATTCTGTGCTGGGAGAAGAGCTGAATATTGTTTAATGGTGGTTTGATGTTTCACCGAATACAGAATAGCTCCTAGCTCTATAACCTGCCCTGTCTTAACGTCTAAGTCTGTGGTTTCTGTATCAAGGATTAGAACCTGATCGGGTGTAGGAAATTGAGCATTGGATGAAACGAAGGTATTTTGCGTCATAATAGGAGTACGAAATAAATAATTGAAAACATGCCTACCAAGTTGAAAGCTTGAGGGCATTTTTTTTGGCAATTTTGTTGCCGAATATATACACGTTACTTTGTCCGTATTACTTTGTCAATAATAACGACTATATTATTTTTACCGTAGTATACTGTAGCGCTAATACAGTTTGCTAGTGTAAGCTAATGCATACCTCGTAATTAAATCTTAAAGAGCATTTATGAGAAAGATTAGCTGTAAGTTAAAAGACTTTATGGAAAAACGGCATTTATCCCAGTACCAATTAGCTAAAAACACTGGTATTAGCGTCAATGCTATTGGGAGGCTTTATAAAGAAGAGTTTGATCGAATTGACTGCAACACTGCTGAAGTTTTGTGTAACTACTTTGGCTGTGACTTGGGTGATTTGTTTATTATGCAAGCTGAAGGAATGAAAGAGGATGAGCTTATAAAGCGATATGATGCAGGAAAAAGGGATTTTTCTGGTGTAGACTTAGGCGGGGCTATTTTAAGTCAGGTAAACTTGACAGGAGCAAATCTAACAGGAGCAAATCTAACAGGAGCAAACCTATGTCAGGCAGACTTGAGTAAAACCAACTTAGATCAGACTGACCTAAGAAGAGCTGATCTTGAAGGAGTAAACTTAAAAAAAGCAACACTCAGAGAGGCAAAGCTCCTTTTTGCAAAACTAGTGTCTGCGAATCTGTTTTGTGCGGAACTGACTGAAGCAGACCTCAGCCAAGTTTATCTCCAAAATGCAGAGCTTGGGTGGGCAAACCTAAGTAGGGCTGTTTTAAAAGAAGCAAATTTAGATAATGCAGAAATGGTTAGAGTCAACTTGAGAGGAGCAAACTTGACAAATGCCAAAGCCAGAAAAGCGAATCTCAAGTTTGCAGACCTGCGTGAGACAAAACTGATTGATACCGATATCGCTGACGCCAACTTAGAAACAGCTTGTTTAGTTAACGCTGATCTGAGTAATGCTAACTTCAGTAAAGCCAGACTAGGAAAAGCTGATCTGAGTACTAGCAACCTGAGATGTATCAACTTGACTGATGCTGACTTAACGGGTGCTGACTTAACGGGTGCTGACTTAACGGGTGCTGACTTAACGGGTGCTAACTTGACGGGTGCTAACTTGACGGATGCTAACTTGACGGGTGCTAACTTGACTGGTGTCAGTTTACGGATTGCTAATCTAACCAATGCTAATTTGGACGGTGCTAGCTTGAAGGGAGCAATCATGCCTAATGGCAAATTATATCAATCTTTGAGCAGCGAAGAAGACAGATTCCTTGAAAATTTTTAGCTTTTAACCTTAAATTGGGTTGCACTGCGAGAACAAGGATATTTATTTTTGATAGCCTTACAAGGATTAGGTAACTTCACCATCAAGTATCGGTAGAGTATGACCCAAACGGAATCCTAAAATAATCCATTCTTCAAGAGCATCTTGCAAATCTTCCCGACAAGCTTCTAGTGTTGCAGCGTTTACCCAAACTCCTTGACATTCTGGAATTTCGCTATAAAAAGTTCCATCCTCAAGCAAATCGTAGGTTGCTTTGTGTAATGCTGTACGAATGTAATTTGTCAACATTTAGCTTTTTGATCAATTTGCCTATGACTTAAATTTTACTTTTAATCGCAAATCCGCCAAACTCTAATTATTATGTATATTTTTTAATTTCTGAAAATGCGATCGCGCCACTTTCCCAACGCGATCGCTAAATTTTGCATCCCCTAAGCAATAAAATGCAACTGATTGATCGCTGCATTAATTAGATTATGGGTAACGGGAAGGCTATCCACTACCATCCCCAGACACAACAGCATCATGTAGGAGATGGAAAAGAGAAACAACTCTTTAGCTACAGTGCGATCCTCTGGATTTTGCAACAACCGCCAAGATTTGTGGATAAATAATCCTCCCAGAATTAGGGCGATCGCAGCATAAAGAATTCCACTTGCTCCCAAGGGATAAACCAATAACACGGTTGCAACTACGGTAAGCAGGGTATAGTACCAAATCTGCTTCACGGTTGCCGTAGTACCTTCAATCACAGGTAACATTGGTATCCCAACTTTTGCGTAGTCATCTTTAATCATCAGAGCTAACGCCCAAAAATGGGGCGGTGTCCATAAAAAGACGATCGCAAAAATCAGCCATGCTGACCAGCTTAATGTACCCGTGACAGCAGCCCAACCCACTAACGCCGGAATTGCCCCAGCGGCCCCACCAACAACGATATTCTGGGTGCTGTGGCGTTTAAGCCAATGGGTATAGACCAAAATATAAAAGACGATACCAGAGAAGGCTAGCAAGGCGGCTAACAGGTTGGCAAATACTGCCAGGAGTGTAAAGGAAATCGTCGCCAGTGCGATCGCAAAAATTAGAGCATCGCGTGGCTGCACCTTACCCGAAGGTATCGGACGGTGGCGCGTCCGCTCCATGTCATAATCAATATCCCGGTCATACACACAGTTAATCGTCTGAGCGCTTGCAGCAGCCAAAGTGCCACCAGTGAGAGTTACTAGCAACAGCAATGGGTCTACTTCTCCCTTAGCAGCAATCCACATACTCCCAGCCGTGGTAATTAAAAGCAACGGAATAATCCGAGGCTTCGTTAGCTGGTAGTAACTTTGAATTACCTGTAAAAATGTTTGGTGGTGGCGAGAGACATTAGTCTCAATCATTTTGGCTCTGGTTCCTTATTTTTCAACAACTTATATGCAGCCCCCGCTCAAGGTGGCTCTTTCAGGCAAACGAAAACACAGATTTTCTGCACCTGCGTGGGTCGCAATACTCGCCGTTGCGGCTTTCGTCGTTTAGTGGGGAGTGGGGGCAGGGGGTAGGGAAGCAGGGGAGCAGGGGAGCAGAGGAGAAGTTGCAGTAAGTTTTTCCCCTCTTCTTCTTGTGCCCAATGCCCAATGCCCCATTTCCTACTCAGCACTTAGCATTTGTGAATTAGCACTCACTGAGTCACGCAGTGCGAGAACTGTGAAAACCACCAAAGTACCTAGCAAAGTAGCTCCTATAGCTTGATGAGAGACTGTGAGAGGCTCGACTTGGAGGTGTAATTTGAAAGTGGCAAATCCCAACAAGATTTGTAATGTCAACAAAGCACCAGCCATATTTGCCAGTCGCCGCAAGGCTGGATGTAGTGCTGGTGTCCACCAACAGATCAATACCATTGCCAAGGTTGCCACTGTTGGCGGCACCAAACCAGCAATATGGCTGTACATTACAGTACAAAGTTGAGAACCGCCGAGGCATTGGTGTAGCGCCCAGCGAGAGCCTACCAAAGCACCTAGCAAACTTTGCAGGTAAACTAGAACAGCAGCAGTTAAACCGACCCAAGGCAACTTACCAACGGTTCCATTCCCCTGATAGGGTGTGAGTGCTGTGCCGATAATCAGGAGAGTAGTAAAAAACAACAGCGCCGTTCCTAAATGGGCAGTAACAATATCAAACCGCAACAGTTCGGTAACGGTGAGTCCCCCTAAGATACCTTGGAAGACGATTAGAAATAGGGCGAATGTAGATGCCCAAGGCAGCCAAGAGGGTAAGAAACGACGACGCCACCAGGACAAACCGAAAAGTGCGATCGCGCTTAAACCAATTAAAGCCGCATCCAATCTGTGAAACCACTCCAAAAACACTTGGAGATTCATTTGCTTGGCTGGCACGAGTTCGCCATAGCATAAGGGCCAGTCTGGGCAAGCAAGCCCAGCATTCATCACGCGGGTGGCACTGCCTATTGCCATCAAAATTAAGGTGGCTATGCACATTTTCCACACCAAGCGCCGAATCATTTCCTTGGGCTTTTGCTGCTGAAGAGCCGCTTCATTTTGTTGTTGTAGGACAAATTCGCTCATGAACGATACCTTCTGCCCGCTCTTGGTGGATCTCTTAAAATCTTCAATTTTCTTTTAGCGTCCTATCTTCACCCTAGCGTATAGGTTAAGGTTTTATAGATTAGCACTCACTTATACTTTGAATCACTCTAGAAAGGTTTTGCCTGAAGCTTTAGGTATTTTTCAAGATGTCAAAAATTGATTAATCACAATTAATTTAAACATTCTAAATTTTTCCTTAAATTTTTTCACTGATTCACATCTATTTTTGGCGTTGTATGATAGTAAACTCATACTCAAAATTAATGAAATAGCCAAAAAAATTAATAAAAATTTCAGACCTTTGGACTCCATGCCTTCTAGCCTAGACTACCTTAGTAAGTGAGCAGCTTTAAGATAACGTAGTAAATTCAATTAAGTAAGCCGTGAAGATTCCAAGTTCAATCTGGACATTACTCATTGGCATCGTGCTAACGCTCGCCAGCCTTTGGTACGGTCAAAATCACGGACTGTTGCCAGCAGCAGCCACAGATGAAGCCGTCTTGGTAGATAATCTGTTCAACGCGATGATGGTCATTTCTACAGGTATATTCCTCCTCGTAGAAGGTGTTTTAATTTACTCTGCATTTAAATACCGTCGGCGTGCAGGTGACAATGAAGACGGCCCACCAGTTGAGGGCAATGTACCTTTAGAAATTCTCTGGACGGCGATCCCAGCAATTATCGTTATCGGTATTTCTGTTTACAGCTTTGATGTCTACAACGAAATCGGTGGCTTTGATCCCCATGCTATCCATCAAGCGCCGATGAATCAGGAGTCGATGGCAATGCCTGGAAGTGCTATGGCAGCAACTTTAAACGATACTCCTCCTAGCACCGAACCCAACCTCAATCAAGAAAAATCTGATGAGGCAATGCAAGACCCAGCTACCGCAGAAGTTCGTAATGCTGACCAAATTCCCCAACTGCGGAATGCTCCTGGTGTCGGTAGTGTTGCTCCGACAATTGGGGGAACTCCTGATAAAGCAGGCAAACCAGCAGGATTACAGGTCAACGTCACAGGTCTACAATATGCCTGGATTTTCACCTATCCTGAAACTGGTATAACTACAGGTGAAATGCACGTACCCATCGGGCGAGAAGTGGAAATCAATATGACAGCCAACGATGTTATCCACGCCTTTTGGGTGCCAGAGTTCCGCCTGAAACAAGATGCGATCCCTGGTAGGCAAAGCGAGATTCGCTTCACCCCCAAAAAAGCAGGCGATTATACCCTAATCTGTGCTGAACTTTGTGGCCCCTACCACGGTGCGATGAGAGCAACAGTAGTCGTTGAGCCAGAAGAAGCCTTTGATAAATGGGTGCAAGAACAACTAGTTGCCAGCAAAGAAACACTAAATCAAGCCGTTGCTGTTAACCCTGCGAATCTATCCCCAAATGAATTTCTTGCTCCTTACACCAAGGACATGGGAATTCAGCCAGAAATCCTTCATCAAGTTCACAAATAGTCATTGGTCATTAGTCATTAGTCACTGATCATTAGTACTCATACAAAGGACAAGTGACAAAGGACAAGTGACAAAGGACAAATGACAAAGGACAAATGACAAATGACCCAAGCTCAAGTGCAAGAAACTGCCAACGCCCCTGCTCTTCTTGAGGAGCCAGGGATCAGAAAATGGCAAGACTATTTTAGTTTCAACACCGACCATAAGGTGATTGGGATTCAATACCTAGTCACTACATTCATTTTTTACTGTATCGGTGGGGTGATGGCTGACTTGGTTCGTACAGAACTGCGAACCCCAGAAGTCGATTTCGTCACCCCTGAAGTCTACAACAGCTTATTTACGCTGCACGCCACGATCATGATCTTCTTGTGGATCGTGCCAGCTGGTGCGGGTTTTGCTAACTTCCTCATTCCTTTGATGATTGGGGCAAAGGATATGGCATTTCCACGCTTGAATGCTGTTGCCTTTTGGATGATTCCCCCTGCGGGTTTATTGTTGATCGCTAGTTTAGTGGTAGGCGATGCACCGGATGCGGGTTGGACTTCCTACCCTCCCCTGAGCTTGGTAACAGGTCAAGTAGGTGAGGGAATTTGGATTATGAGCGTTCTCCTACTAGGTACGTCATCGATTTTAGGGGCAATCAATTTCCTGGTTACATTGCTCAAGATGCGTATCCCTGGTATGGGGGTTCACCAAATGCCCTTATTCTGCTGGGCGATGTTTGCTACCTCGGCGCTGACTTTGGTATCTACGCCAGTGTTAGCAGCAGGTCTAATTCTGCTGGCTTTTGACTTATTGGCAGGAACGACATTTTTTAACCCAACTGGGGGTGGCGACCCAGTTGTGTATCAGCACATGTTCTGGTTTTACTCCCACCCAGCAGTTTACATCATGATTTTGCCCTTTTTTGGGGCAATTTCAGAAATTATTCCGGTGCATTCCCGCAAGCCGATTTTTGGCTATAAAGCGATCGCTTATTCGTCTCTTGCCATTAGCTTTTTGGGGCTAATTGTTTGGGCGCACCACATGTTTACCAGTGGTATCCCCGGTTGGTTGCGGATGTTCTTTATGATCACCACGATGATCATTGCCGTACCCACGGGAATTAAAATTTTCAGCTGGTTAGCAACCATGTGGGGTGGGAAAATCCGGCTTAACAGTGCCATGCTATTTGCCATCGGCTTTGTTGGCACCTTTGTGATTGGCGGGATCAGTGGCGTGATGTTGGCAGCAGTGCCCTTTGATATTCACGTTCATGACACTTATTTTGTGGTGGCCCACCTGCACTATGTCTTATTTGGTGGTAGCGTTCTCGGCATTTATGCGGCGATTTACCACTGGTTCCCGAAAATGACGGGACGGATGGTAAACGAATTTTGGGGTAAGGTTCACTTTGCCTTAACAATTGTGGGTCTAAATATGACCTTTTTACCAATGCACAAGCTGGGATTAATGGGCATGAACCGCCGCATCGCCCAGTATGACCCCAAATTTACCTTTCTCAACGAAATCTGCACTTATGGCGCTTACATACTGGCAGTTTCGACATTTCCCTTCATCATCAATGCCATTTGGAGTTGGTTATACGGCGAAAAAGCTGGTAATAATCCCTGGAGAGCATTGACCTTAGAGTGGATGACGACATCACCACCTGCGATCGAGAATTTTGATCAAACCCCAGTACTGGCTACAGGCCCCTACGACTACGGTTTGGAAAATTCTAATGAAGATGTACCTTTATCCGATCCCAATCCTCTCTTATCTGGTGGGCCAAACTCAGTATTAAGAGCAGAACCCGACCCAGCGGTTGCCGCCAATCCCGAAGACCGGAAATAGAGTTATGAGTTAGGAGTGAAGAGTTATAAGTTATGAATGATGAGTTATGACAATTCCTAACTCCTGTACAGACGCGATTAATCGCGTCTGTACTCCTAACTCCCACCCCCCACTCCCCATTCCCCATTCCCAATTCCCCACTTATCAAAATTCATGCAAAGTCAAACTATTGACCCAGCTAAAACCGAACTGAATCATCACCACGCGGCGGAAGCGTCCGTCGGTCATCACGAAGAACATCCAGATCATCGTATGTTTGGGCTAATTGTCTTCCTGATTGCTGAAGGGATGATTTTCATGGGACTATTCGGAGCCTATTTGGCTTTTCGTGCTACCTTACCGGCATGGCCGCCAGCAGGTACCCCAGAGTTAGAACTATTGCTACCTGGAGTCAACACCATCAATCTAATTTCTAGTAGTTTTGTCATGCACAATGCCGATACTGCGATCAAAAAGAACGATGCGCGGGGTGCCCAGATTTGGTTAGCAATTACCGCTGCAATGGGTGCTATCTTCTTGGTGGGTCAAGTATATGAATATACCCATTTAGAATTTGGTTTAACTACCAATTTATTTGCCAGTGCATTCTACGTTTTGACTGGTTTCCACGGATTGCACGTTACTATCGGCGTTTTGGCAATTGTTGCTGTGTTGTGGCGATCGCGCCTTCCGGGTCACTACAGTAACGAAAAGCACTTTGGTATTGAAGCAGCCGAAATCTACTGGCACTTTGTTGACGTGATTTGGATTATTTTGTTCGGATTACTGTATCTACTGTGAGTATTAATTAACTAGTTGTTTAATCCACGCGGACAACTTAATAAGCCCCCTTGGTGGGGGCTTTTTTAATTAACAGAATAAAAATATCAGTGAAAAAGATTGTAGAGACGTAGCAGTGCTACGTCTCTACAAGGATCATGGATAACGCATATTTATCGTTTGCCTAAAAAAGTTAAATAAAAAATATATAAAAGCAAGTTTAGACTATTCCCACTATTACTTTTGCTAGATGCAACTGAGTTGTTGCAAGTGATATATATGCAATTGAAGTAAAAGGTGGGAAAAGTCGGAAAAGTAGGATGTTTTGGAGGAAGTATTGAATAAGCAGTTAATATACTGTAAATTGATATCTTAAGGACTAAGTAAACCAATAAATAAAGAAAGTTCGCAAATTTATGCGGATTTAACTTAAGGAAATGCAGTCCTAATATTTCTTCTACTCAGAAAAGTGGGAACTTAAAGTTATTCGAGAGATTGCAAGCATTGTAATTCGCCATTTTGCTTTCTCATTTAAGTGGCTTGTATCAATTCAAAAAATGTTTACGACAGATAACCCAACCTGCACTCTCGCCTTGCTAAGGGTAGGGTAGGGACGGAATCTTTTTTAACAATTGGTATCAGGTGTTGGTTGTGGTATTTCATGGAAGCGAATACGCATTACAGATTTGCCAGAATTATGAGTATATCGAGATCGTTAAATGTGTGAGTGATTAAAAAGTTACACTTAATTTACCTCAAAAACTATCACTCAGTATCTACCTCAAAAACTTATCCTCTCTTTTTTAATTTTTTCGTCGAACTCACATTGATCTGACAACCCGATCGCGGTTGGTAATGACTAAAATCTGGTAAAAAAATTGTGGCGAAACTGTCAGGGTATTTGTGCCTTTTGCCTTTAAATTTTACTATTCAAGGTTTTGTCAGTAATCAGACTTAACAGTTAAAATAAATAAGTAAATATCCTGATTCGTGAATATTATTTTCCGCCCCCAGTTTAAATACTGTAGACTAGTGTTAAATTTACTTAAGTGATAAAATTACAAAAGTATTTCATAAATTAATTTTGTATCAAGATACGTATAAAGGTATTAAATTAAGCAATCAAGCAACTAAGCATCCAACTCATCTAAAGCATAGGTTGCCCGATGGCTAACTGCCGCAAATACCAGCAAATCTACCAGCAAGCAGTTATTCATAACCTCACCCAAGCTCTGAATGGTCAGTAAATTAAGAAGTAGTACACGCCACATGAGCCAGAACCCTCTAGTCAGAAAAACACTCCGAAGTCGCTTTGAAACTGTCAAAGTGATGGAAAGCAGAGAATCTGATAATACTTACTTATTAGGGGGTGCTATACGTAACAGAAATCGATACTCTTTCAATAGAAAAACACTTCGGAATCGCTTTGAGATTATCAAACACTTAGGAAGTGGAGGTTCTGGTGATACTTACTTGGCTATTGACTTGGATTTACCAGGACAACCCCATTGTGTCGTCAAACATTTTCACCCAAAAGATTCCAGCCCTGCTGTTCTACCCATTGCTAAAAAGCTATTCGCTCGAGAAGCGGAAGTTTTATACCAGCTAGGCAACGACCACGATCAAATTCCGAGACTGTTTGCCCATTTTGATGAAGATGGGGATTTTTATTTAGTTCAGGAATTTATTGACGGTCATGCCTTGACTCAAGAAATTGTCCCAGGTCAGCCTCTTAACAAGAATACAGTTTTAAATTTATTAAAAGACATTTTAGAAGTACTGGCTTTCGTCCACGAACACGATATTATTCACCGAGATATAAAACCTCAAAACTTAATGCGACGGTCTTCAGATCGGAAGATTGTGCTAATTGACTTTGGGAGTATTAAGAAAATTGGTGCTTTGGGAGCAGGCTTAACAATTGCTGTTGGAACCCCTGGCTATATGCCAAGCGAACAGGCTAAGGGAAAGCCAAAACTTTGCAGCGATATTTATGCTGTAGGG
The DNA here is from genome assembly GCF_002949795.1 of Nostoc sp. 'Lobaria pulmonaria (5183) cyanobiont'. Classification (NCBI taxonomy): domain Bacteria; kingdom Bacillati; phylum Cyanobacteriota; class Cyanophyceae; order Nostocales; family Nostocaceae; genus Nostoc; species Nostoc sp. 'Lobaria pulmonaria (5183) cyanobiont'. The sequence goes on from NZ_CP026692.1 coordinate 6,952,065, forward strand.
ATGATTGGCATTCAAGCTTTAACAGGTTTAATACCTGAGCAACTACCAGAAGATCCCAGTACTGGAGAAGTTATCTGGCGCGATAAAGCACAGGTAAGTGATAGTCTGGCAAATATTTTAGATACAATGGTTCGCGATCGCTACAGCCAGCGTTATCAGTCTGCCACAGAAGCTTTACAAGCCCTTAATGATGTAGCGTTGTCAGAGTCTTCACAATCTGCTGACATCAACCACAAGGCTGATGATACCTATTTGCTAACTTATAGAAACTTTATTTTGCTGCTGGGCATCGGTCTTGGTGCAACCACTAGTTTGATAGTAATAGTTTTAATCTACACCTTTATTAATACAGGGACATCGCTTCCAAACCAACCTACTCCACTAAAGAGTTTTCTAGAAAGATTTGTTGAGTTACCGTTAATTAATACAAATAGTCTACTAGCTAAATCAACACCAAACAGAAGAATCTGTCAAAGCAATTGCACCATTGCAGAAACTACCAAAGAGCAAATTTCATCTCAATGAGAAAGAGTTAATCATCTAGCAACAATCATAATAACTGCCTATTAACTAGCTATTACAGATTTATTTTTAATCTAAATATTTTAAGATGACTGTAGGATAAATACTTAGATATTCCTGTAAGATAAATACAATGAAACAATATTTAAAAATATGGACAATACAAATCAAAGAAAAGCTTTAATTAACAGCGAAATCTCCCTCTTTCTCAGAGGTTTGATTATTGGTAAAGTTCTCACACTTATGGTTATTGGCGGATTACTTTGGTGGTTCTTGAAGCCAAATTTATTGTCGTCCCGCAACAGTGTTAACCCTTCCTCTGCTCAAAATGTCAAGAGCGTCTCTAATAATGTCTCTAATAATATCTCTAATAATGTCTCTAATAATAATGGATCAACTTTTCAGACAGTTGCTGATGTTCCCCCTGCCTCATTCAATTACGGAGGTAGTACAGCATGGGCATCAATCCGGCAATTGGTAGATTCTCAGATCCAGAGCGATCGCCCAGAACTACAATTACGCTACGTAAACCCTGTTAATGGTAGCCCTGGTTCTAGCTCCGGCATTCGGATGTTGCTTGATGGGAAACTAGACTTTGCTCAGTCCTCCCGTCCCCTCACAGATGAAGAACAAGCTACGGCAAAAGAGCGAGGCTTCACCCTTGAGCAACGTCAGGTGGGTAGAGATGGGATAGCAGTGGTAGTCAATCCATCACTCAATGTGCCTGGTTTAACTGTCGAACAATTGCAGCAAATTTATTTGGGGAAAATTACTAACTGGAATCAAGTCGGTGGGCCAAATCTACCCATTACAGCTTTTTCCCAACGTCCAGAGGACGCAGATACAGTAATATTCCCTAATAACAGCGACTTAAAGGGGCAAGCATTTGGCTCGAATGTGCAGTATGTCTACTCTGCTACAGATGCAGTGCGCCAACTCAGTAAAACCCCTGGTGGTGTGTATTACGCTTCTGCCCGTTCGGTAGTCTTTCAATGTAGCGTGAAGGCTTTGCCATTGGGTCAGACTTCTGGTCAGCTAATTACCCCCTATCGGGAGCCGATGGTTTCGCCTGAGCAATGTCCGCGTCAGCGCAACCAGCTAAATACTCAGGCGATCAAAAATGGCAGCTATCCGATGATTGCTAATTTGTTTGTGATTATTAAGCAGAATAAAGGTTCAGAACAGCAGATTGGAAATGCTTATGCCAATCTTTTATTAACTGACCAAGGGCAAAGAGCAATTGAGCAAGCTGGTTTTGTTAGAGTTCGCTAGTAGATTTGAAGGATAATTGAGCAAGCTTCCTACCAATCCCCGACTTGTTTAAAAAGTCGGGGATTTAGAGCGATCGCTCTGTTCCAAATAAAGGTGCAATCGCATTTATTCTTAAACTCCAATGGCTGACGAGCCGATTTCTGATAACGCGATTATTATAGTATAAATCTGGCTTGAGAAAAATGCGATCGCTAACCAAATCGAGAACATCTCATATTTTTGACATCCAATTATTTACTCCTTGTCTGTGCATCTCTGCGTGATTTATTCTTAACTTTTCCCCATAGCCGCCGCCAGTTTTTCTAAATTTTCCCGCACAGCCACACTACGAAGATGCTCAACACCCCAGACTCGTTCGCAAATATCTAAAGCTTGCAAATATAGCGGTTCTGCTTCACCGTAACGTCCAGTTTCACGATAAATTTCTGCCAGATTATTCAGACTTTCGGCAACATTGGGATGATTTTCTCCCAATAGGTGCTTATCAAGTTCTAAAGCTCTTATACATAAGGGTTCCGCTTCATTGTAACGCCCCTGCTCCCTGTACATATAACCCAAAGCGTAGATCGTATCTGCTAAAAGCGGATGCGCTTTTTGTAATACACGCTGCTTGAGTTCCAATGATTCCAAAAACAAAGACTCGGCTTCACTGTAACGTCCTTGAGCGCGGTATATTAAACCTAAATTGTGCAAATCTGTTGCAACATCAGGATTTTCTTCTCCCAAAAATCGCTTATCTAATTCTATTGCTTGTTGCGACAAGGGTTCGGCTTCACTGTAACGTCCTTGATGATAATAAAGTAGCGCTAAATTATTCAGTATCAGAGCGAAAGAAAGATGATTTTCACCAACCAGACGTTTTTCGAGTTCTAATGATTGCAAATATAAAGGTTCTGCTTCGTCATAACGTCCTTGTTCATCATATAGTAATGCCAAATTGTTCAGACTGGCGGCGACATCGGCATGGTGTTCTCCCCACAAACGCTTCCTCAGTTCTAAAGCTTCTTGATATAAGAGTTCTGCTTTACTATATTGTCCAGTAGATTTGTAGAGTCCAGCCAAATTATTCAGGCTAATTGCAAAAGCAGGATGATTTTCTCCTAACAGGCGTTTCCTCAGTTCTAAAGCTTGTTTATATAAGGGTTCGGCTTCGCTGTAGTGTCCCGTTGCACGATATATTCCTGCTAAATTGTTGAGGCTATTAGCTAAGTCTATCTGCAAACCTAATTCATTTTGTAGCTCACTCGCCTGACGCCAATATTTAATTGCTAATTCCTGTTCTTCTTGATAATTTTGAGATTCACCCCGATCTAATCTGCTGTGGTAAATATCACCCAATCTTGAATATAACGTAGCCAAAGTAGGATCTTTAGTTCCCCGTTCTTGTTCTACCTTCTCAATTAACCCTTGTAAATCTTGGATGGGCAAGAAAAAAGAGTTATCTTCATTAGTATCTGTGCTGGCTAATTCTGTGTCTCTAAAAACAAAGCGTATATGTTCTAGTTCTTTACCAGGAATAGAATTCGTCTTTTTAGATTCAAACCGAAATACACCGTTGCGCCAACTCCAAAAATCAGGGGCTTTTTTAATTAGGTTGACTAAAATTTGGTTAGTTACCCAAAGCACGATCGCAAAAGGAAACTCACGCAATCCTTCCCTTGTCCACTGTAAGTAACCAAAAAATTTCTCCTGTTCCGATTGCTCATTTCCTAATCTGAGAAAATAAAGTTGTTCAGCACCCGTCACAGTGATTACCGCCGGGTTCTGCTGACGAAGATATTCTTCTTGTTGTACAAGTTGATTAAGGGCAGCTTTTAGGCTTGGTTCCTGACGTGGTAAAGTCACTCGATATGGACGGGAAGCGGGTTGTAGTTCGGCTTCATACTGGGCAATAATCTCATCACGAAAGCTAGCATCATCGCAAACCGCAATCAGCAAATTTAATCCCCGCTTTTGAGCTTCAATAGAAACAATTAAATCATCATACGCATCTTGATTTTCTCCTTCATCATCTAATAATTCTTCATTTAACATTAATGGCTCCCTGTCTTTTCAAGCTTTCGATAATAATAGGATGAACATCATACCAAGTTTCATCAGTGCGATATTCTAGAACATACAGCCCATGTAACAAATCTAAAAACTCTGCTTGTTTGGGATCGTTGGGCATAAATTGTTCATACACACTCTGCAAAATATCGATATCAACCTTTCCTAAGCGTATGGAAAAATCATTGCGAATTTTATTGATTGCTTGCAGGAGAATTTTATCATCAATAATAACTTTGGCTGAAGGATTTCGCCGGATCGTTCGCAAACATATACGGCAACATTCCTTAGAAATCCGAATTAACTCTCGCAATACGCCACCACTGTAAATCACAATTTTTTCAGCCGTTTCTGCTGTAATTAATTCACTGGGAATTCGCTTTTCTAAAACTTCACCGAGAATCTTTGTTGCTTCTGGGCGAGGTTCAGCGTTAGGGAAGCGATTTTTACCTTTCTCAAAGATTTTTAAGACAGGCATTGCCACAACTTGATCGTTGGTTTCAGTGGCAATTATTGTGCTGATAAATGTTTCCCGAAGGACTGCGATCGGGATAGTGTAGATAATTTGAAAATTAGGTTGACAAAGAGCTTTAATGTTATCTCGATAAATCTCATTAACTCTGCCTAAGTCTAGTTTGTCTAAATCATCAATAATTACTAAAACGTTTTGTTTAGTTGCAGCTTGAATTAAAGCAGCTATTTCGTTAATTCTGGCAACTAAATCTGATAACTTACGTTCAAACTCTTGCTTAATTTCATCCCGAACGCTAGCATCAGCTTTTAATTTAGAACTAATCAGTTTTAAGAGGTCAAAACCTATACTAGCTTCTGTTTGCAAATTTGATTCTTCAGTGCGAGTGCGGGTAGCAAACCACTTATAAAGAGCTTCTTTAGTAGATTGCGGAATATCAACTTTGCGTGCTTCTGCTTCTGTCATTAAATTAACTGCGATCGCAAACAGTATATTAATATGATTAACAGCCGACATTTCAATTTTGTCAGCAATAGAAAAGAGAACTACAAAATATTTATCTTGAATTTGTCGGCTAAACTCAGCTAACAAAGTAGACTTACCACATCCTCGATGTCCTGTAAAGACAATTTTGCCATCTCCATTAGGACTATCTTCCACTAATTGGTTCAGGTCTGCAATCAAATCATCACCATATTCGACTCGAAATCTTTCCATTTCGTTCCATTCCATCAACGGAAACAGTTCGAGATTGCTGTATGCTTCTTGAAAGGAGTTTAATAAGTCTTGAGACATTGGATAGTGCTGTAAAGGTGCTAACTATCCATATAATGGCTCATGATTTTTCAAGTAGAAGTTTAGGTAATGTCTAGGATAGAGTATGCCTACATAACTTCTCAAATTCCGTTAATAAATAACTACTAGGTGAGTGGTATGTTATGTCTTAAAAAGAGATGCCCTAATCCCCAAATTTCAACCTATCAATAAGTAACAGAGGTCAATAATCAATAAGACTGAATGATAGATTATACACTCGATAATTCAGACTGAATGATAGATTATACAGATAACATCCTAAAAGTTACTTAACACATAAATAAAATAAAATTTTCACTTATAAAAATAAATTTTTAGTGTGCTTCGTCTCATCCCCCTCTAGCCGATGCGATGGGTAGCTGTTGTTAGTATTGGTTTACTAGGCGGGTATCTCATTTTTGCAAATATACCTAGTACCGCAAGACGCAAGGCGGAAGTCATGCATTCAAAAGTCAAAAGTCAAAAAGCTTAGAAGACAGGCTTTTGAACGATTTGAAATAGTTGCTTTATTTACGCCGTGCTGTTTTACCCCACCCTAACCCTCCCCGATGCATTGGGGAGGGAACTGGATTTCTTGTTTCCCCCTTAAGAAGGCAGGGCTGTTTCATTCCACAAAGGATAAGCGTTTGTCAATATCATTAGAGGTAAATCTCTGGGCTGAGGTGATGGAAGAATAACCATTTCGGCGCCAAATATTGAGTGCGATGCCGAAGGCGGGCTACGCCTACGTTCGGAGTACCGATAGATTTGCAGGGGCGTTACCCATGTCTTTGCCCATCTTTGACTCGAAAATCTTTTACTTGCCGTAGTTGTTCAATCAGATTTGCACCCATTGTTTTCATCCCCTCGACGCTTGTCATTTTACACCTTTTAGGGAATGAAACAGCCCTGGGTTGGGGAGGGGTGATTCAAGGATTTTTGCAAGAGGTCTATTGACATATTGAGTCATTGTACTTTCAAAATCCTGATGCACAAAGAATTCTGGAATATCAAGCCGTTGCAGCCTTTGCCAAAAGAATGACAAACTCTAACCGCGTTCTATTTAGAATATTATTGCTTTTACTTTGCAATTAATTAAGGCTCCAAAGCAACTTAGCTAAGATAGCAAGCAAATTTTAATTAAAAACTATTATTATCTTTTGCTCAAAATAATTTTTATAAAATATATCAACAGATAGATTACAAAGTGTAAATTAGGTAAACTTAACTTGATTTCTACTGTAGCGATATCTTGAAAAGACTTATTTATAAAGATTTTTCACATAACGCTAGTCAGATTTATAAAATTTAGAAGTTTTGATAGCTTGCTCATGTGTAACCTTTATGATAATGTCTCCTAATAGCACTAGAGTTAAATGCAAATTAGTCGCAGATAGCTTTTGAAGATTTCTAGAGCTAGTGTCAAGCATTATTGATAATAAATCGCGTCATTAATCTGAGGGGATGACATTTTTCACAGACTGTGAGAATGAGTATCAATATGCAACTAAAGCCTTTACTTAAAAGCCTGTTAATTACAGGTTCAGTTCAAGGAGAAACAAGAATGAAGGGTGGGTTAATGAGTGAGATACGTTCGGTGGCATTAGCATCAGCGGTAATTAGCAGCTTAGTACAACCAGCCCATGCAGGAACACAGACAGCCGAATTATCTAGTCATAAATCTCACTCTACCGGAGCGGCACAATTGCTTGTGCAACGCATTGATAACGTTAATAAAGTTACGTTCTATCTGCTTTATGTATGTTGCTGGTGGGTGTATTTGGATTTAATGTCGGTTTGTTACGGAATATAGACCAAAAGCACTAAATTTTTCCGAGTCAAATTAATTTAATCAAACCATCATGTTGAATGTTAGGGTGTATTTGTGGCAATTTGACCAGCTAAGACTGAAAAGAAAATTATTTAGATTTTTAGCTTTTATCCTCAGTGCTATTTTAGTTGTCGTTTTGGCAAATAACAGTTTTGCGACTGCACCCAGAACTACAGAAATATTATGGGATACTTACGGCATACCGCATATATACGGTAAAGATGCTCCAAGTGCTTTCCAGGCGTTTGGTTGGGCACAGATGCAGAGTCATGCTAACTTGCTGTTGCACCTCTATGGTCAAGCTAGGGGAAAAGCAGCTGAATACTGGGGAGAAGAGTATTTAGAATCTGATAAATGGGTACTGACGATGGGAGTGCCCAATCGTGCTAGTTCTTGGTATCAGGCACAAAGTCCAGCTTTTCGTAGTTATATAAATGCCTTTGCCACTGGGATAAATGCGTATGCTAAAGCACATCCTGATTTAATTAATGATGAAGTAAAAATAGTATTACCTATCAAGCCAGAAGATGTGTTGGCACATTTGCAAAGAGTGCTGGATTTTACTTTTATTGTCAATCAAGAACAAGCAGCAAATATTACTCATACTCAATCGAAAGCTGGTTCTAACGGTTGGGCGATCGCACCCAAACATTCTGCCAGTGGAAAAGCGATGTTGTTGGCAAATCCCCACTTGTTATGGTCGGATTTATTTGTCTGGTATGAAGCACAAATTACTGCGCCAGGGATGAATGCTTCTGGAGCAGCCTTAGTGGGAATTCCAGTTTTAGCGATCGCCTTTAACGATCATTTGGGTTGGACTCATACCGTCAATACCCTTGATGGTTGGGATGTATACAAGTTGAAATTGGCTGATAATGGTTATCTTTTTGATGGCAAAGTCCGTCCTTTTACAACATCAAAGTTTTTGTTAAAGGTCAAGCAAAAGAATGGCTCGTTAGTCGAACAACCATTATTAGTTAAAAGTTCCGTCCACGGTGCAGTCGTTCAAGAAAAAGATGGGTTCGCTGTAGCGCTGCGGGTTGTCGGTGCAGACCGTCCCGGTGTGTTGGAACAGTGGTGGGATATGGCACGTTCTCAAAACTTCAACCAATTTCAAAAAGTATTGAAACGCTTGCAACTACCGATGTTTACCGTCATGTATGCAGATCGAGCCGGACACATCATGCACCTATTCAACGGTCTAGTGCCGATTCGTCAACAAGGAGACTTTAAATACTGGGAAGGCTTAATTCCTGGCGACACATCTAAGACTTTGTGGACAAAAATGCACCCATACAAAGATTTACCGCGTGTAATTGACCCGCCTAGCGGTTGGTTGCAAAATGCTAATGATGCACCTTGGACAACAACTTTCCCCCCTGCCATCAAAGCAGATGATTACCCTGCCTATATGGCTCCACGAGGAAAAATGTCTTTTCGGGCACAAAGTTCTGCAAAAATGTTGGCTGAAGATCCAAAAATTTCTTTTGAGAACATGATTAAGTACAAACATTCCACCAAAATGGAACTTGCAGAACGCATCCTTGATGACCTAATCCCTGCTGCTCAAACTTATGGTGATGAATTAGCCCGTCGTGCTGCTGAAATTTTGGCTGCTTGGGATCGGAATGCTAATGCTGATAGTCGAGGCGCGGTATTGTTTTCTTTTTGGTGGCAAGAAATGGATCAAGAGCAAACCTTTAGTATTCCTTGGAGTGAGAACTCGCCGCGCACCACACCTGATGGTTTAAAAGACCCCGAAAGTGCGGCGAAAGCGCTACAAATAGCAGCAACAAAAGTCGAAAAAGCTTATGGAAAGCTAGATGTTGCTTGGGGTGAAGTCTTTCGAGTGCATAGCGGAAACTTAGATTTACCTGCCAATGGTGGCGATGGCGATGAAGGAATATTCCGTGCCCTCTATTTTGCTCCAGCTAAGGATGAACGCTTTCAAGCCGTAGCTGGTGATAGTTATGTTGCAGCCATTGAATTTTCGCAACCAGTAAAAGCAATGGCTCTCATCAGCTACGGTAACGCTACTCAACCCGGTTCACCCCATATTACCGACCAACTACCACTGTTTTCTCAGAAGCAATTGCGTCCTGTTTGGCGAACTCGTCCAGAAGTATTAGCACACTTGGAGGAACGCAAAACTTTTTGACAGCTATGAGTTATGAATTAATAGGCTGTCTGTACAGCTGGAAAATTGTTCTGGCGATCGCACTTATTAGTCTGCCTTTACCAGCGTTGTCAGAAAACAAACAGCTGAATAATTATCAACCACAAATTCTTCAGACAGAAATTAGCGATCGCGATCTAAAAATTATTGAGCAGTTAGTTGCGATCGCCCAACGTCAGTCTTCGCAGGTACAGGAGGCAAAAGCTGCTATGGGATGGAGTGCTTTCACCGATGTTTTGAGTGTAGAATTATCACCATCTCAAAGCACGATCGATTACAACTTGCCTGAAATAGCATCTGAAAGTCAGCGCAGTTTTGCGATCGCAATGACAATTGACCCGATTAAAGTTTTGAATATCATTCAGCAATTACCGATAAGAGAAGCTCGCTGGCATGAAGTTAAACAGCAAAAACGGGTAGCCGTTGTCCAATACTATCTTGCTTACTTACAAGCCCGTCAAGCTGCGAAAATAGCCACTTATCGAATGCAACAGCTTGCCCTTTTGGGAGCAAAAACTGAGCGGATTGCTACCATGAATTCTCAAGGAACTTTAAGTCACCTGGCGAATCCTGACTATGTTACAGCTGCAACGGAGATGCTGAATACAAACGCACGCGATCGCTTGGCATTAGAAGAGCTAGCAGCTTGTGTTGGCTTATCTTCACAAGCAACAATTACACTGCTTAAAGCCAGTAATTTGAACAATGAGTAGATCGGTTCCCTCACCAGCCAGAGGATTGTTGTCATTCCTAACATTTCCCGTTGCGGGTTTAATTGTGGGATTGCTAATTCTTTTGATTTGTCTAATTTTCAGCGTCTCATTTGGCGCAGCAGATATTCCTCTGCATCAGATACTCATCCCTCTTTTATCACTTTGGGATAATCCAATTGCTCAAACGGTTATGGGGCTTTAATTTCTACCTTTTGTCTATAAATTTTAGCTTCTATTAGAAAATAAAGCCTCAAACCTGGATTAAATCAAAGTCTCAGAATTTGGCTGAGATTATTGTTTTTTGAGAGTGACAAAAGAGGGTTAATCAAAGCATCAGAATTAAATGCTTTAAATTTAGGAGATGAGATTGCCAAAGGTTTAGGTAATAAAGTTGTAATGGTAGCGCAGTTTATTATTATTAATTAGTGCAGCAGTAGCAACTGCGGGAACAATTGGATTTGTAGGATTAATTGCTCGTCAATTAGTAGGTGGAAATCATCAAGGTTTGATTCCAGTAGCGGGAATAACAGGAGCAATGATTCTGGTTTTGTCTGATTTTATTGGCAGAATTATTTTTGCTCCTATCGAAATTCCTTGTGGAATTGTTACTGCTGTGATTGGTGCTCCAGATTTTATTTATTAATTAAGAATCGAAAAAATAAGACCTAATTCAGTATACTTAATACTAAGTAAGTAGAGAAAAATTTTTTTTAGGTGTAGCATTAATAAAAGTGAATAGTGTAATATATCATGTTCAGGTAACTAGTTATGATTCCCATAGTCATTGCACCCTACGCGCCAATTTCTCATGGGGTTTCTTCTATCACCGTGCTGGCTTCCCCTAATCCCCTATCTACCTGCAAGAAGGGGAGATAAAGCGCTGCTAAAGCAGCGTGGGGTTTTTTGGGTTTAATTAAGTAATCAATCGGACATGATATTACATACTTACAAAATCATCAAAATATTCCCTTAAATTTAATTATGTCAATGTCATTATTGAGCGATAATCTACATTACCAAATTTCAGCGAATAATTTGACTTTGGGTTACGACCATATAACTATTATTAAGCATTTAAATTTAGATATACCACCAGGAAAAATAACTGCTTTAGTTGGTGCAAACGGTTCTGGGAAATCCACTTTATTACGGGGTTTAGCAAGATTATTAAAACCTCGTATTGGCACAATTTATTTAGATACAACAGATATATTTAAGCTATCAACAAAAGATGTTGCTAAAAAATTAGGAATTCTTACCCAAGGACCCGTTGCACCAGAAGGATTAACCGTTCGAGATTTGGTAGCTTGTGGAAGATTTCCTTATCAAAACTGGTTGCAGCAGTGGACAAAAGAAGATGAAAGATTAGTAGAACTAGCGTTAGAAATTACTGAGATTAAATACTTAGCAGAACGCGAGTTAGATACTCTTTCTGGTGGACAGCGACAACGTGCTTGGATTGCAATGGCATTAGCTCAAGATACGGATATTTTATTGTTAGATGAACCAACTACTTTTTTAGATTTGGCGCACCAAATAGAAGTTTTAGATTTATTGTATGATTTGAACCAAAACCAGCAACGAACGATTGTCATGGTGTTACATGATTTGAATCACGCCTGTCGTTATGCTGATTCTTTGGTAGCGGTGAAAGAAGGTCAAATTTTTGCTGTTGGCGAACCTAATTTGGTGATCACTGAGAAGATGGTAAGGGAGGTGTTTGGATTGGAATGTCGGATTATCCCAGACCCAGTTTCCGGTACACCGATGTGTATACCAGTAGGAAGAAAGGGGAGAAAATAGAAACAAATAAAAACCTTACATGGCACAATACAGTTCAGTTAAGCATTTCTTCCTTCTCGTCTTGCAGAGTAGGGAATAAGTTTTTTGACTAGCAGTGATCAAAAAATATCTTGCAGATATGTAATGCTCTCTTCTGAAATTAAATTGCTATATTTATTGCAGATATCTAATACAGTAGAGAGCGATCGCCTTTGATGTGGATTGTGAATATCTCCAAGATATCATAGCGGTTTTTAAGTAATTGAACTACACCACTCCCTAGTCCCCGTCTCAGTTGTGGTCTAAAATCATTTTCTTGTAATCAACCCTCTAGATTGCTCCACTAGGCGAATAAACTCACCCCGATAGCCCTCCTGGTCTTCCCCCTTCCCTTGGCTTGCCAATTTCATCACCAAATCATAACTAGCATCCCCCTTATACTCAGAGTCACGCAGCACCATCCCAAAGGTAGCTACCGCAGCAGCAAATCTCAGGTTTGTGGAGGGTATCTGGTCGGTTCTCAAATCATCATTTTGGATAGTTTGGGTAATTAGTTGACTGGTGCTGTCCTGGGGCAACTTATAGCGCAGTTTCACCTGCATCAACTCATTACCAGCAGCATCCGAGACAGTTTCACCAGAACGCTGATAGCGCAAAGGATCTATCTCTGGCAGTTTCACATCGCTTTTCGTGCCAGTGGGAATTATTTCATAAAGCGCTGTCACAGAATGACCAGCCCCAATATCCCCTGCATCTTTCTTGTCGTCATTGAAATCCTGGTTTTGCAGCAGGCGGTTTTCGTAACCAATCAAGCGATATGCCTGAACTTTTGCCGGATTAAACTCCACCTGAATTTTCACATCCTTGGCAATAGTAAATAGAGTTCCCCTGAGATCGTTAACTAAAACCTTTTTGGCTTCTAATAAGGTATCTATGTAAGCGTAGTTGCCGTTACCCTTATCAGCCAGTTGCTCCATTTTTGCGTCCTTATAATTGCCGGTGCCAAATCCCAACACCGTCAGGAAAATTCCCTGGTCTCGCTTTTGTTCAATTAATCGCGTTAGGTCGCCATCACTAGAAACCCCGACATTAAAATCTCCATCGGTAGCTAAAATTACTCTGTTATTACCAGACTTGAGGAAGCTTTGTTTGGCTATTTTGTAGGCGAGTTCAATACCCTGGCCGCCAGCAGTCGAGCCTCCAGCCTCTAAGCGGTCAATCGCCGCCAGAATTGTTAATTTTTCACTACCAGGAGTAGCAGGTAAAACCAATCCAGCATTCCCAGCATAGACTACCAAACTCACCCGATCTTCAGGACGCAGTTTATTCACCAGCAATTTGAGTGACTGTTGCACCAAGGGTAATTTGTTCGGGTCATCCATAGAACCGGAGACATCAATCAGAAATACTAGGTTGCTAGGTGGTAAGGTTTTGCTTTCTAGGCGTTTACCTTGCAAACCCACCTGTATCAGCTTGTGTTGAGGATTCCAGGGAGCAGCAGCAACTTCAGTGGTGACGGAAAAAGGACGTTCGCCTTTTGGTTGGGGATAATTGTAGGTAAAATAATTGATCAATTCCTCAATTCGCACTGCATCCTTGGGTGGTAATTCCCCTTGAGTAATAAACCGTCGCACGTTGCTGTAAGATGCTGTATCTACATCAATGGAAAAGGTGGAAAGAGGATCGTTACCGACGCGATGAAAGGGATTATCCTCAATCGGGTTATAGTTTTCTGTATTGAATCTGCTATCTATTTGTGGTTCCGGGGCAACCCTTCCAATACTGCCACGAGTTTGGAGTTTAGGCATATTCGCACGGTTAGCAACTTGATCCTGCACAGATGAGCCAGACGGAATACTAAGGGGTAGGGCTGTGGGTAAAGGTTGAGTCTTTCGGGTAGACTCGGTTTGAGTCCGTTCTCTGGTCGTCTGAGTCGGAGTGATGGGACTACGAGCTTCCAATTCATCTATCGGACTTTTTAGGGTTGCTAACTCTGGTGCAAATTCTGACTGCAAACGTTGCAGAATTTTTATATCTGCTGGGGTAACGATCTTGGGATCAGTCGCTATTAGCTCATTGCTGCGATTCACGCAGGCATTCAAGACTGTGGCAAACTCAGTTCGAGTTACAGGAAGAGTGCCAAAATTTTGGACGGGAACGACACAACTATACTGTTGTACCAATGCCTGGAGTGCTTGGTAGTCAGGGTGATTGGGTAGAATGGAAGTTTTTGGGGTAGAACTGGCAGGAGTCTGATTGGCTGGAACTGCAACTGTAGCAGACTGACGTAAAACGGCAATTCCTACTGAGGGTATCAATAAAAACAATATTACAATACTGACTCGCTGCCACATTTTGGATGAAATCGGGTAAGACATGGCTAAATCCTCACACTAAATTTGTTCTATCACATTTGACTATTTACCCAGAATAGTCCTGAGCAGCTTGGGATTTGATAATCGTTTCAGTTTTGGTAACTGTAACTTCTACAACACGAACCATTCCCGTCTAGCATTAGGGAATAGTCAAGGCAAATCAGCAATTATCCCGTCCCAGTAATTCGTAATTGCTCTTTGTGAAGTCGTCATTGAAACCTAAAAAAATTCGGATGAAGTGAGGATGTGTGACAAAAGTAACATATTCTAGCATCAGAGATTTCTGACAGAAATCTCTAAAATCAAAGATTCTACAAAGGCGATCGCATGACCAACGGCGTAATAATGCAGTATTACCATTGGTACATCTCCAATGATGGTACATTATGGGACAAGCTGGATAAAACAGCCAATGAGCTAGCTGATGCAGGCTTCACTGCTTTATGGCTGCCGCCAGCTTATAAGGGCAGTGGTGGAACATGGGATGTTGGATACGCAGTCTACGATTTGTTTGATCTGGGTGAGTTCGATCAAAAAAATACTGTTCGGACAAAATATGGAACACGCGAGCAATACTTAAAGGCGATTAAAACGGCACAGCGTGCAGGTATTCAAATCTATGCTGATGTGGTTTTCAACCACAAAGATGGTGGGGATGAAATAGAACGCATCTCGGCCCAAGAAATGGATTGGAATGACCGCAACCATCCAGTCAGCGATTGGTACGAAATTGGAGCTTATACAAAGTTCAATTTTTCTGGTCGTGGAGATAAATACTCCACTATGAAATGGTATTGGTGGTGCTTTGATTCATTATCATATAACGCAGATACCCAAAGGGCAGACAAACTCTACCGTCTTAAAGATAAACATTTTGAGACGGAAGTTAGCCACGAACACGGCAACTACGATTATTTAATGGCGAACGACCTGGATACAGGTAATGACCTCGTGCGCGGTGAGTTGATGTATTGGGGGCGTTGGTTTGTTGATACCACAGGTGTAGATGGCTTTCGCATTGACGCTGTTAAACATATCCGCTCTACTTTTTTCCGTGATTGGTTAAATCACTTGCGAGTTCATTTTGGTGGGCGGGAACTGTTTAGCGTTGGTGAGTACTGGTCTCAAGATATCGATGCCTTACACGGTTATATTGCCTCTAGTGATGGGCGTTTGTCGTTATTTGATGTGCCTCTACATTTCAAATTTCACCAAGCTAGTCGCCAAGGTAGTAGTTTCGATCTGCAATCGATTTTTGATAGAACCCTAGTTAAAGAACAACCTGCCCTAGCTGTTACCTTTGTTGAAAACCATGATACCCAACCTTGTCAATCCCTAGAGTCGCCTGTTGAACCTTGGTTTAAGCCCTTAGCTTATGCACTAATCTTACTGCGCCGAGAAGGCTATCCTTGCGTTTTCTATGCAGATTATTACGGCGCACAATATCAAGATAAAGAACGTGATAACACCCTTTACTCTCACCGTTTTTTGATTGACAAGTTCTTAAAGGCGCGTAGAGAATACGGTTTTGGCGACCAGCATGATTACTTTGACCATCCCAATACTATCGGTTGGACGCGCTTGGGTACTAGGGAACATCCGGGTGCAATGGCTGTAGTGCTGACCAATAGCGCACCAGGGAACAAGTGGATGAATGTGTTCCGACCGAATCAGGAATTTTACGATGTTACGGGACATATAAACGATATCATTCACACCAATAACGACGGATGGGGAAATTTCCCATGTCCAGGTGGTTCAATATCGGTCTGGCTGCAAAAATAGTTTAAATAGAAAACTAAGGTTAAAGAGGTAGATACTAAGGAGTTTTCTCCCCTATCTACCTCTTTGACAATAGTATTCAACGTACAAGGGAGCAAAATTTTCAACAGGATTACGGAATTGCAATGACATCACTTGAAGTCATAATCATCGGAACACAAACTGACTGCGTTCACTGAATTTATTGCTTGACCAACTCCAAGCAATAAATCTGAAAACAGCCAAATAACTAAAGCTATTAAGGAGATAAATTAACATGAGCGAGAATAATAACTCACAATCCACAAAAAAAACACAACCCCCTAAGACAATAGGAAAACCACCAAAAACTGAATTCATTAACTCCGAACAACAACCCAAAACACCAAAATTATCAGATATTAATTGACTAGGAGTAATCCTAATACTACTCGGTTAAGAAAATTTGTAGGTTGGGTTGAATGGAGTAAAATCCAACAAAGCCCTGAAAATGTTGGGTATAAGAAACTAGAAGTTTAACAGAAATATTCACTTGCTGCTATATTTTGGGAACCATTGGTTCCCATTTTTTTCATCTCTAATCCCATCGCCTATTGATTCAATAAGGGCAAGCAAATAGTGAAACAAGTTCTGCCTGGCTGCGACTCAAATGAAAGCGTACCGTGATGGCGATTTTCTACAATCCGGCGAACAGTTTCTAAACCGAGTCCTGAACCATGCCCCACTGATTTAGTGGTGAAGAAAGGTTCAAAAATGCGGGTTTTAATTTCAGGTGGAATTCCACTACCAGAATCGATGATGTCAATATGGCCATAGCGATCGCAATGGTGTGTTGTAATTTCCAGCAGTCCTTTACCATCCATTGCATCAATGGCGTTATCAATTAAGTTCGTCCACACTTGATTGAGTTCACTGCCATAGGCAAGAATTTTCGGAAGACGTTGATCGTAATTGCGTTGCACTTGGACACCGCACTTGAGTTTATGAGCAAACAAGCGCAAGGTATCTTCTAAACCTTGATGTATAGCAAAGTGCTGAGTGCTGAGTAGAAACCCAGTTAAATCAAGGCTTTTAGCAATAAACATTGTCCTAACCTATGTGGCTACGGCTATATCCCTCTTCTGTCACTCTCCGAAAACATTTGCCATTTCTGAATTCTAGAGCTTTTGTATAGCAAGCGTAGGCGTAGCCCGCCGCAGGCATCGCGCGATTCTTTTCTAAGAACAAATACAAGACCCATTTTTTTCTAATAGTATAGCTTGTATTGATTGTCTCATGAGGCTTCTAGCGATCGCCCTCCCGGAAAGTGACATAAGAGGGATGGATAGCGGTCTGATAGCTCAAAATTTATTAAATCCAGCAGAACGACGATAAAGTAACCAGATAAACAGGGGTGAACCCAGCAAAGCAGTGACCGAACCTACTGGTAGTTCTACTGTTCCTAGTCTAGAGAGTAAATCTGCAAAAGTGAGTAACCATGCACCTGCGAGGGCGGAAAGTGGTAAAACAAAGCGATGATCTGTACCAACAATCAGGCGGACAGCGTGAGGAACAACAAGACCAACAAATCCAACCAAGCCACTGATGCTGACTGCACCTGCGGCTAATAAAGTGGCGACACCACCAATTAACAGGCGCGTTCGCGTCAACGAAAGCCCTAAACTCACAGCTAAATCATCTCCCAAAGCCAGTATATTTAGCGATCGCCCCAGCAAGCATCCCCCGATCAATGCAACGATGATATAAGGGCCAGTCGTAGCAATTTCTTGCCAACCCCGTCCATTAAGACTACCAACTAGGAAACTGAGCGCAATTTGAATTTGCCCATCTTCAGCTAAAAGCAGCAATGTACTTTGTACAGCACCAAATAAAGAACTCACCGCCACTCCGCCTAAAATCAACCGCTCAACAGAAATTCCCGACCCCGAACGACCGAGTAAAATAACGATCGCGGCAGTTAAAATTGCTCCTATCCATGCTGCTAAAGGAATTGCGATCGGGAATATTTGGCAGACAATCATCAGAATTACAAGTAGTCCCGCACCTGCTGAAATGCCCAAAATAAATGGATCGGCAAGACTATTACGTAACATTCCTTGCAGCAAAGCTCCTGACATTCCCAAAGCTGCGCCGACAACGATCGCAGCCGTAATGCGCGGGAGACGTAAATCCCAGAGAATTGTCTGTTTAACCGGATCGCCTTTGTGGAGAATAGCTTGCCAAAATTCCGACATATTTAAAGGTACTGCTCCTTGAGAAAGCGACAGTGCTAGCGTTACCACCAGTGCTGTACCAAAGAGTAAAACAGCCCAAAATACGCGGTGTTCAGTAAAAATTGTCTGAAATGGTCTAGTCAAATTTCGCCATCCTTTCTCCAAAATAGTCAGCCTGAGCTTCCAAAATTTCTTTGTCACCCAGTTAATTTTATCTACCTGTATAACATCAGGCCTTATCCCTACCTTCTTGTGGCTGAAAGTGCCATTTGGTCTACTTTTCGACCTTAAGCGCCTTGTGTCTTAGAAGCCTAAGCAGCGACACAGACGACAGCGCCACCGAGGAAATAACAGCACCTATTGCACCAAACAAGTCCCCGAAAGCTGACGCTAAAAACACTCCGAGCATTTCTGAAGTGACATTACCCTCAAGTTCAATTAAAAATGAAGAAATTTTGAATTTTTTACTGTGGGTCAATAATTGAACCCATAAATAAAACCCTTCCCGTCTGATTATCCCTAATGGCACAGAAGAAGGGACGGTCAACAATCATTTGGAATGGTGGATTTATGTCAATAAAAGCTGTTGTTGATATACCAACTGAAGTAACAGCAGCCGCTTCCGTGCCTTCTTCGTTCACTTCGACAAAAGTTTTATGCTTAACTTCGCTAATCTTAAGATTTTTACCCATACCGGAAAAATTAGCTTTGTCGCTGAAAGCCTCCTCCATGCCTAAACTTTTCAAGGAATCATTGAGTGTAACGTCGTAATCTGTTTTGAAGCGGGGTAGGCGAATAAACCCTTTTTGTTTGCTGAACTGAGTCATCCATTTTTCCCAGTTTTCAAGATTCAAGTTTTGATAGAAGGCTTTTAGATTAGAGTTCTGTTTCGGCAGGAAAATATAAAAACTGAATTTACCATCTTTGCCGTAAGGTAAACTAACTGCCTGAAATTGTTTGCTTTCATAGTATCTATAGTCACCGTTTTGTGACATCATCATCTGTTGTTTTGGTCTGCCAGATGTGCTGTAAAAAGGGTATTGAGCAGTTTGATTTTTATTAAATTCTTGGCTCCATTTTCCTTTAAAATAGATGGCATTAATCAGAAACAACACCTGACTTGGCTCAATTTTATCAACGATCTTATTGATTTTACCATTAGTATTATCTTTGACCCAGTTATTGATAATATTAGGCGCAGCGGGATCTTGAAAATTTAAATTGCTGACTTTAGCTTTATAGAAATACTGTATTCTTTGGAGAAAGTCTGGCTGAAAGCTAAAATTTTGATTTGCCCAAAGTGAGTTAGCAATATTCAGTTGCACTTTCGGATCGGAATTGTCTACAAGCTGCTTTAATGCCGCTGCGTAAGAAGAGTTGATCTCTTGTAGATTCATCCCCTGTAATTCCAGGGTTTTTGCGATCGCTAGTTGAGTTGTGCCGCTTGCACCGTTGTAGGTCATAGCTAGAGCGATCGCAACACTCGAAGGTGAGATAAAAACATTCTTCTCACCTGTATTACCTTTTTGAACTTCTGAAAATAGTTTGAAGCCAAACTTATTGCTAGAGGCAACAATTTTTGTATCAGTTTTGGCTGTCTTTTTTTGCAATGGAGTTTCTAGCTGAGGTAAGCTAGATTTGGCAAGGGCACTCTTATTACTATCGATTTGAGAATACCCTAATACACTAAATAGAACAATACTTGCAGCTACCAGAGCATAACGTCTTTGCATAAAATTTTCCTTCACACAACTAAATTTCTGCCGATTCATTTTACCACCTCACTTGCCAAATACTCCTGTTCTGTGCTCAGAGTTGACACGGATACTGTGTCAATGATTAACTATTGCATTTGCTCTAATAAATCAAATGTGACTATTACAGTTTTTGTAACAGGAAGTTATTAGCTTAGAGGAATTAAACACAACTTGTTAGAGCTGCTAATTCCTCGTTGAGGTGGCTATGGAGACGAATTATGAAAAATCTCTATTTTTAAGAATTTTTTTATTTAAATATAAAAGTATTGTAGATTACCTAAACACAAAACAACCAGCGTTCTTGGTTGTTAAAGATAAAATTACATTTGTCAGTTCACGAAATACCAAACTTTTGTAGGGACACACGGCTGTGCATTGGTGTCAACTTAAGCGCAAATCCTTTAAAACCTCATTTCCAGCCAGAGGCTGGAAATACTTTTCATTGGGCTGCTGCCGCAAGTTAATAGGCGGCAGCCCACTCATTAGGCGCGCCCTTATGTTAGTTCTAGTCCACCTTGATAGCCAGTGACAATGCGTCCACCATCCTTAAGGATGTGGATTTCTATCTGGTCGCTAGCCCAAGTAATCTGGTCTTGGAAGTCCGGGTTTAACACCCGAACCCGTTGATTGCTAGAAGAAACTGGAGAATTGGGAGAATTAATTGCCAGAGATTGTACAAAAGGCCCGTCAATCAAAATATCGAGTTGTTCTAACAATGCTTGGGAACCTGGCGGCGCCGATTGGGATTGTAGCTGCTTAAGAGTGAACCCTGAAAAAGACATTACATTTAAACCAGCAGCTTTTACCTTCCGGGCTAAAGATGCCAGTGCAGTTGCTTGCCAAAAGGGTTCTCCACCAGAGAATGTTACACCCGTATTGCGGGGATTGCTGAGAATATTTTCAGCAAGAGTATCAACAGCAATCAATTGATTAGCCTCAAAAGACCAGGAGTTAGTATTAAAGCAGCCAGGGCACTCACGCAGACAACCTTGTACCCAGACGACTGCACGACAACCAGGGCCATTAACTTCTGATTGATCAACGTAACCCATAATATTGAGATAGCCTGGGGGAATTTCCATGAGTGCTAGCGATGGGTCAGTTGGCTTAATTTCCATCTCTTTAACTCCTTTTAGCCGTTAACTGTTAAATATAGCGAATCTCCAGTTAGATAACCGTGACAATGGTTATATAACTGGAGATTTAATTGATGATTAATTTCTCAAAAAGTTTTGAGGGTTTAGAAAAGTCCGCTTCAACTTACTAGACTGAAAGGTAAAAGGGAAATGTTGAAGAAGAAAAAACTTTTCCCCGCAATCCCAAGAAGTCGATTGTTACTAACCCAAGCAAGATGGGACTTGCAAGTTTTGATCGGGAATTCTTGAAAAAATTGCGATC
The DNA here is from genome assembly GCF_002949795.1 of Nostoc sp. 'Lobaria pulmonaria (5183) cyanobiont'. NCBI lineage: Bacteria > Bacillati > Cyanobacteriota > Cyanophyceae > Nostocales > Nostocaceae > Nostoc > Nostoc sp. 'Lobaria pulmonaria (5183) cyanobiont'. The sequence continues at coordinate 6,973,181 of NZ_CP026692.1, forward strand.
GCTACGTCAATCACAACCGTGTTGATGATTGAAGGTCGTAGAAAATTCACCTCTTAACTACTGGATTATATTCCAAAGAGCAAAATTAGAGGGTAACGATCGCGCCGATATCAACGCTAGTGGTGCAATTTCTGGTAACATCATCGTGTGCCCGATATCACCTTTGTGCAAAACAGGTTCAGAACTGAAATTACTGAAAAAATGGAATCAGGTAGGTAAAAGTTATGGCAAATATCATTGGAACCAGCGGCTACGACTTACTACAGGGTGGTACTGGGAATGATACTCTCATTGGTGATACTGGGAATGATACTCTTATTGGTGGCGGTGGCAAGGATAAATTTGTTTACGACTTGGGCGACGGCACTGATACAATCCCTGATTTCGGTGGCATAGGTAAAGGAACTAACCCGACAGCAGCGGTTATTGCTGAAGTAGACACCATCAAATTCCAGGGTACAGGATTAACTGCTCAAAATTTACTGCTGACCCAGAATGGCAACGATCTAGAAATCACCTTTGAAGGGAATGCTAATACCATAGTTATCTTGCAAAACTTCAAACTAGAAAACTTGGAGAATCTGAAAGCGTCTGGAGCAAAACCAGCTCTTGGTAATATCCTGTTTGACGGGCAAAATAGCATCACCGACAGCTTTAATGTCCTCGATTCTAACTCTACTGATACTAGCCTGGGCATCAAGAACACAGTAACTTTTCTCAATGACCTCAACAATAACATTACGGGGTTAGAGGACTCAAATGATGTAGTTAATGGTCAAGGCGGTAATGACAAAATCGATGGCTTGAGTGGAAACGATTTGCTGCGAGGTGGTGCAGGTGATGATACCCTCATTGGTGGTACGGGTAATGATACCCTCATTGGTGGTACGGGTAATGACTCCTTTGTTGGCAATAATCTGCTTTCTGGAGGCTATGGCAATGATTATCTATCCATCTCTGGCTACCGGAGCTTTAGCTATCCAGACTACGATTACAACTCTCGGTCGTCTGGTAAGAACACCCTCAACGGTGGTGCAGGTGACGATAACTTGAGTGCTAGCGGTTCAACAGGCAATAATTTGCTCTCTGGGGACGATGGCAATGATAATCTCTCCATCTCTGGCTACTACAAAGGAAATAACTACAGCAACTATGACTCTCGCTCGTCTGGTAAGAACACCCTCAACGGTGGTGCAGGTAAGGATACTTTGAGTGCTGGCGGTTCAACAGGCGATAATTTGCTCTCTGGGGGTGATGGCAATGATTATCTCTCCATCTCTGGCGACTACAGCTATATTCCCAGCGACCCGTACTCACCCCGCGATGTCTCCATCACATACGAGTCTCGTTCTATAAGTAATAACACCCTTAATGGTGGCACTGGGGACGATAACTTGAATGCTAGTAATTCAAAAGGTGATAACTTACTGGATGGTGGTGCTGGCAATGATTATATCTCCGCCTCTAGCGCCTTTGGTAAGAACACAATCTATGGTGGAAGTGGGAATGACATTCTTATAGGTGGTTTTGGTAATGACACCCTCTATGGAGGAACTGGTACTGATACCTTTGTTTTCAATAGTTACAATCAAGGTGTTGACAGTATTTATGACTTCAACGCGACTAATGAACTGATTCAGGTATCGGCTACTGGCTTTGGCGGCGGGTTATCACCAGGTTCACTTAACACAAGTCAGTTTACCCTCGGAACATTTGCAACGACAGGCAATCAACGATTTATCTATAACAGTGCTACAGGTGGACTGTTCTTTGACCTTGATGGCAATGCGTCTGGGTTTACTCAGGTAAAATTTGCACAGCTATCTACTGGATTGTCAGTTAGCGAAAACAATTTTGTGGTTGTTTAATCGGAATTAGCGCTCTTTGAGAGCCAAGCGGTACAGTTTGCGAGGTGCTATTTTAGCATCTTGCATTCGATTATTTAATGCAAGCCATTTGAGTATCTGAATAATAGCAGTGTAGGTGGAACATTCTAACCTGACTTAATAATTAAAACTATTGCTGTGTTAACCAGCTATCTATTCAGCATTGACCAGAATTTTGCACAAAGATAGCCATTTTTAACTGTCTAGAATCAAAGATGTTATAGGCACAGAAAAATAACGTTTAGAGATTTGAATGTTAGTAGCACAGTCTCCAGATTTATTACTTGTTGATGAACTTGTTGCTGGTTTAACAGATGAAGAAACATACAATATAGGCAAACTACTTTTAGCACTAGCGCAGAGTCATTCAATTTTAGTAATTGAACATGATATGGAATTTGTGCGTAAAATTGCTAAGAAAGTAACAGTATTACACGAAGGTTTGGTACTGTGCGAAGGAAATTTTGAAGAAGTGCAAAATGACTTTTGTGTAATTGAAGTATATCTGGGAAAACAGGAAGAGTAAATTTTTATCTCAAAAGCTCGACATGATACCAGGGCGAACGCATGGTATTTCTGAAACTTTTGCTGGGCATGGATATTGATGAAAAAATAAGCAAAAATTAAAAACGCCGAAACCTTTGCTATTAAACGATTATTATACTTTAGATGCGTTTGCCCGGGACATGATACTCTATATTTAAGGTTCTTAGATATAGAGTTTGACATGACCGCAAAGACTATAAAAGATATTAGTAATCCTGATACTTATAAAGGTATATATTCTTTCCATAAATACTGGGGTAAAAAGCCAACTGAAAGTATTGCTTTTTTTATACAAAACTATACATCTGAATCAGATATAGTTCTTGATCCATTTTTGGGTTCAGGTCTTATCAGTAGAGAATGTTTGTACCAAAAAAGGAGATTTATTGGAATTGATATTAATCCTTTTGCAATTGAACATACCAACTTTTTATTAGAACTTCCAAAAGCTTCAGAATTTCAATCAGCTCTACAAAAGATTGAAACAAATATTAAACATAAAATAAATGAGACATATCTTACCGACAAGGGGGAAATAGTATCACATTATTTATGGAGTAGTAGTGATATTTTAAAAGTATGGATGAAGCCAAAGGTAGGTAGAAGGAGAATTGAGATAGAAACAACAAGCTTTGATCTAAAAAAAATTGACTCTTTTTCTCAATATTCAATACGGAACATTAGAAAACTAACTTTTTTTACAAATTCAAGAATTAACTCAAGTAATCAAATGTCTATCTATGATTTGTTTACTCGTAGAGCTTTGCATAATATTGATTTAATACTGGATGAAATTAAACTATTTCCAGATTTAATTCAAAAAGCTTTATTATTAACTCTTACTTCTTCATCAGGACAAATGTCATCTATGGTATTTGCAATTACCAATCGAGGAAAAACAAAAAATCAAATTTCTAATAAAATTGAGGTCGGTAGTTGGGTGATTGGTTATTGGAGACCAGAATTACATTTTGAAATTAATGTTTGGAATTGTTTTGAGAGTAGAGCTAAAAAACTTTATAAAGCATTAATTGATATTAGCGATCATAAATATCCAAGACATGAATCAATAAGTGCGCTCTTAGAAAATAGACAAGGAGCATTAATTATTAATGATGATTGCATAGATGTAATGCAAAAAATACCAGAAAAAACTATAAAACTGATTTGCACTGACCCACCGCATAGTGATCGAATTCCATACCTTGAATTAAGTGAGATATGGAATTCTATTTTAAATAAAAATGTTTATTTTGAGAAAGAAATAATTGTTTCTAACGCCAAAGAGAGAAATAAAAAAAAGATCGAGTATATTGAAAAAATGAAATTGTTTATAGGTGAATCTAGTCGTATTCTTACTGATGATGGAATGTTTTTAATATACTTTAATGCCCGCGATCAAGAAAGTTGGAAATTCTTAGAGATACTTGAAAATAATTCTAATTTACAATTTATTGGGGCTTTTCCTATGGAATATTCTGCAAACTCAGTAGTGCAAGATAATAGAAGAGGTGGAATGAAAACAGATTATGTTCTCGTCCTCAAACGAAAAGGGTGTAATATTAATTCTCAGCAGGAACTTAATAAGATACCAGGTTGGTCAACTTCAATATCCCAAATAGCGTCAGCAATATAAGATGAAGATTTTTCAGGATTGGCTATGAAGAATTTTTATTATTGGAAAGGATTATATGAGAATGATAATCTAACAGAATTTAATACGGATTATACAGGTCAACTGTGGTTAAAAACTAAATCAATCAGAAGAGGAGAATTAATTTCAGAATTTGTCAACAAATATTCACTAGTCTTAAATACTAGCAGCTTAAACGGACAATTCGAGGAGTTATTTTTGCTTTTGGAATCAAACCTATCTCAGTCTCATCAGCGATTGGATTTATATATTAAAGAAAAAAATGCACAAATATTGGAAGCCTTAAATAAGGAAAGCCTGGTTTCGGAGTTATATAAATTGAAAACATTTGAATGGGGAGGGGATTATCAAAACTCACTGGATAAATACTTAATAAGCCATTATGTTAAAACTAAATTTATCATATCTTATGAGATATTGATGTCAAAGTTTGAGACAGAGATAAATCGTACTGTTCAAGGATATGTATTGAATAGTTGGTATAACCATTGGTCTAGTATTTTAATTGAGCATATCTTTAAATCACATCCGTCTATTTTACCTACTGTTGGACAAATTAAGAGTGTCGATTTTTTCATTAAAAATATACCCTTTGATTTAAAGGTTACTTATTTCCCGTCAGAATATTTAAAATCCAAGAGAAAGGAAAAGAATCTTCCTGTTGAACTCACTTTTTTAAAGAAAAAAGCAAAAGAGCTTTCAATTAACTTTGATAAAACAGCAAAACCTTCCAATATATATTATGAAATAACTGAAAAGTTAAGAGATCGAAATGACAATGCATCTGAATCTGTTCTTAATCAGTTAAAGTCTGAAAATATGGCAATTGTTAACGAAGCTCAACAGAATCCTAAAAATCTAGCAAAATGGTTGTATGAGAATCAGGGAGAAATGCGTTTTGGCTCAGAAAACCGCTTGTTTATTGTACTAATTGATACAAATGATTTTTCCAGTTCGTGGAAACTTAAAAGGAACTTAGACCTCTTAACACCTACGATAAACACTTTTCTTGAAGCTTTTAGTTCAAAGGAAATATCAGATTTAAAGATGGATTTTAATTATTCTGGGAAATCACAAACATTCAGTGCATTAACAGATGTTATTTTCGTTGTAAAGTAAAAAACTTTCATTAATCAAATATTGATGACTACGCATTTAGATAAGCATGAATAAATAGCGGTCTAGCCTTCAATTATGCAACCCATCTGAATAATTCCATATTGATACAAAAATATCAAAACTCTATCTTTCTCTCTGTGCCTGTGGGTGAAATTTTAATATACAGATAACTTCTAATGCTAAAAATATCTAACCTTGACGTTTACTATGGCGAAAGCCACATTCTCCGCAATGTAGATTTGAGCGTACCATCTGGGCAAATGGTTTGCCTAATTGGACGCAATGGTGTCGGAAAAACTACCCTACTAAAAACTATCATGGGTTTACTCAAACCCCGCAGCGGTACTATTAATTTAGCTGAAGAATTAATCAACTCTAAATCCCCAGACCAAAGGGCAAAGTTGGGAATTGGTTATGTTCCCCAAAGACGAGAGATTATCCCTCGGTTAACAGTTAAAGAAAATCTACTGCTGGGGTTGGAAGCTAGACGCAAACCAGTAAAAAAAGCAGAAATTTCAGAGGAAGTTTTTAGTTTATTTCCGGTGTTAAAAACCATGCTTTCGCGGATGGGTGGTGATTTAAGTGGAGGACAGCAGCAACAATTAGCGATCGCACGTGCTTTAATGGGAGAACCTCAATTACTTGTTTTAGATGAACCCACCGAAGGTATTCAACCCTCCATCATCCTCGAAATTGAAGCCGCAGTCCGTCGCATCGTCGAAACCACAGGCATTTCGGTGTTATTAGTAGAGCAACATTTACACTTTGTCCGTCAGGCTGATTATTATTACGCCATGCAAAAAGGTGGTATTGTCGCCTCCGGTTCCACAGCCGAACTTAGCCAAGATGTGATTCAGCGCTTTTTAGCTGTTTAATTTTTGATATTTCTATATCAATTGTGTCGGTAGAAATCAAGTCTGCCGCTTCTTGTAAAAGCTCATATTGTTCTTTTTGAATTGCTTCCAAACGAATAGAAATTTCTGCTAATCGTTGTTGTTTATTTTGTTGAAAACTTTCAGGTAGTAAAGTAGGCAGACTATCAGTTATTTTAGCTCCTGGGATTCTTTGAACAGCAAAACTTCCAACTTGAGTTAAGGATAGAAAACTAACTTTAATCAAAGCCTGAAGCAATTTTAACGGAACTTTGAGTATTGAGCAACTAGCGGTTTCAATTAGGCGGACAATTGCTTTGATGATACTCCAAAGTAGAGCAAGTGCAAACAGCAAAATTATTACACTAATAATTGGGTGATTAGCTCCCCAACTTAGTATTTGAACTAACCGAAAAAATATCGGGTGTTGTGTTAACCAATCACTTGCAGAAGATGCGATTGCATCTTTAACTGCTCCCGATGTTGTATTTTTCAATTGCTCTGCTGTTTGCCAAGTTTGCTCTAAACTTGTTGTAACTGTATCAATTGCTCTATCAGTTGTGGTAGTGGCTGTTGTCTTTAAAGACTCACCAGCTTGTTGTGCTGAGTTACTTAGAGAGTTAACGCTTCCGCCCACAAAATCTTTCACATTTTGCCAGCGTTGTAAAACTCTATTAGGTAAATGTATGTTTATTTGGGATGTCATAAAATATTTCACCGAGGTTGAAATCTAACCCGCAATCCATCTTTCGGGCGATTAGTGGGAACCACAACTTCCTCTAAACTTTGATTGGGTAATATCTCCCAATGATAACTATGGAGAAGATGAGCAGCAACGATCTTCATTTCCGTTTTGGCAAAGGCTAGGCCAATACAGATGCGTGGCCCACCGCCAAAACCAATTAAACTAAAAGGGTATTTTTTGTTTTCTTGGCGCTGGGGACTGAAACGGTCTGGCTCAAACAGGTCTGGTTCAGAATAAATTTCTTCAATTCGGTGAGTAACTCCAATTGAATAGTATAACTGTCAACCAGCAGGAACGTGATAACCTTTAAACTCAAAGTCTTTAATTACGCCACGAAACCCGCCTCCGACAGGTTGATGCAATCTTTCAACTTCCCACAAAACCTGCTCTAAGCAGAAAAAGTGATTCACCCAGTAATGTCTTGAAATTATCAGGCCATGCCTCGCGCCAAGAAAAATTCTCCATTTGGCTTGACAAAACCAACTCTAATGCCTCCGGTCCGACCATCAATACAGTCGGTCTACCAAGAAGATGAGTTTTGAAGATGGGCCCGTACTGGCGATAGCGCTTTTTAGCGAAATCGCGGTCGAAAACAAAAGAGAGTGTTTTACCTAATACAGGTATACCAAAGCTTCCAGGAGGAATTTGATCACTTTTCATATCTCTAAGGGTAGCTATGAAAAAGTTAACACGATATTCCAACTCTGCTGCGATCGCAGCACCCCAAAATATTCTTAGTACTTTCAAATATCTTTGTCTTTTGCACTAATAACCTAAAATCTGCCATCTGTCATTACATTTCCCAAGATTACATAATAACTTTACATAAATTTAATATTACTTTTTATTCAATAAAATTGCAGAACGTTAAGATGTTGTGGATCTATTGTTGAAAAGTAAAAATTCTATGCATCTGGATTTACCACAACTGATTAAATCACTCGGCTATTTTGGGGTCTGGGCGATTGTCTTTGCTGAATCTGGCTTATTAATTGGTTTTTTTCTGCCTGGGGATAGCTTATTGTTCACCGCTGGATTTGTTGCATCTCAGAATTTACTGAACATTTGGGTTTTGATTTTTGGTGCTTTTATTTGTGCAGTCTTAGGTGACAATGTTGGCTATTTTACTGGACATAAATTTGGTAGAAGACTTTTTCAAAAGGAAGATTCATGGTTATTTCATAAAAAGCATCTTATTAAAACCCAAAACTTTTATCAACAGCACGGTAAAAAAACGATTGTTTTAGCGCGTTTTTTACCCATTGTACGGACTTTCGCGCCGATTGTGGCTGGGATTGGTGCAATGCATTATCGAACATTTATGTCTTACAACTTAATCGGTGGCTTTTTTTGGACATTCGCTATCACCATGTTAGGGTTTTTCTTAGGAAAATCTTTACCACCTGAACAGGTTGATAAGTATTTGTTACCAATTATTGGACTAATTATAGTTATTTCTTTAGTGCCATCGATTATTCATTTGATACAAGAAAATAGAGCAAACAAAAGCTGAAATATCTTTTGGATTTTATGTGGAGATTAAGTATATTTATTTACTGATATTTGATAAAAATTGGTGTGTATGGCTCGACTGTTTAACGAATTAGAACGCTATTTTTTTGAGTAAGACCGACAATCAAAAGTAACTTTACTAATGGCATTGATTTGGGGTGGTTTCAGTGTTCTTGACATTATTAAAACTTAGCTAGGTCGGTAAATAGCAAAAATACTACTTGAGGAGAATGACACACAAACATCAGAGTTTGATAATACCCTCATGACTTCCTTAAACATTAACCTCTATCTGTTCCTAGAAAATCTCCTCTTTTTCCTTATTGCCACACTTTTTATTGTGGTTGTGAACTGGGGATGGAAAAACGCAAAGCCTTATACTCTACCTTTACCATTTCCTGGTTGGTATAAAATCTGGTTTGGCTCGGTGCAACTGTTAGCAGTAGTGCCACCATTAGCGGTCATGTTATTGTGGGGTGTATGGTGGGGCGATCGCACGGTCTTAACTGTGCTTGCTTGGTATTTTATCGTCTTAGGGTTGCAAATCATTTCTGAAAGAGTGACGCTTAGGCAGTTGCAAAATGTCGTCTGGGTGATGGTTCCTTATATATATCTCCCTTACCGTTTCTGGCAATTGTATGAGGGTTTGACACTTTTGGATTCTACAAGCGAGTTGCAGTGGGTACGATATTTATTGATTTTTGAATTGGTGATGTGGATTGTTAACTACGCCATAGATATATCTCAATTGCCGCGGCTGTTTCGTTGGGAAGTACAATCAAACTCTGACGCTAGCTAGGGATTAATCGTAGAATTAGCCATTTTTACTAAAGAAGTGCGTTCGCCTGCTTTCAACCCCACAACAGATTGCACACCCTGTTGTCTCCAAATCAAGGTAGCATCTGAGCAATTAGCATCACAAGTAAAATTCATAAAGTAGCCAGTGATGCCCTAAGCTACAGTAGGTTTACGACTTTACTTATGAGCTTGCCTTGGATGTGCTTACCACCTAGCAGCTTCTCACCCTGAACGCTTACGTTGGCTTTGAGTAAGTCGCGGTAGCCGAACAATTCCCTAGTCAGTTCGTTTTCTAGTAGCTTGCCGATTTCGACGCCAGTCAAGACGTACTGCCACAGGCTAATTCTACACAAGGCTGAACCGCTAGCTTGGTTGATCCGTGGCAAGGCTAGCGAATAACCCTCTGTGGATTCATGCTACTACTTATCTGTACAGTTGAAATTTCTGTTACAGATAGAGTCGGTAATTGAGAAGTCAAAAGTTAATAATATTTCCGATTTTTGGGTAATTTCCTAATTTCGGGAATATTTTTTAGGATGCGTTGACGAAGTGTAATGCACCTTTCTACTTGAGAGTGTAGCACGAGATACGAAGCGTCTTTGCTTCAATTCCACGTTTTTAAATGTGGGTTCCTTCTGCCTCCTGCCTCCTGAAGTCAACCAATAGGGCGATTTCCAGGATTGACTGCATGAATATATTCACTACCCGATCGCGGTCTTCCTCGTTTATAATAAGCTTCTTCTGGTTTACCCCATCCTAGCTGCAAAATCATTTCCAAAAAGCTAGAATTTTCCCACTTGCACAAACTTGCCCACTCTGTTCTTTGAACAATCCTTTCGACATCAGATGTGACAATTTGTTGGTGTTGTTTACTATTATTAAAACTCAAGTATAAATCCATGCCCACAGTGACTTCACACCAAAATTTTACGATGGAATTCTTAGCAGCTTTTAATATTTCTAAGTCACTAGCGAGGGCAATTAACTCAGTATCTATTTCGGGATAGTGTAAGCTTTTTCCTTTAACTGTCATTTCCCGCCAGATAATACCAGAAACTCGGTTTTCTCTCTGATACTCGTGAATTGCAGTTTTGAAATCTTGATAGGCAGTGAACTGTTGCAGTCCATCAGTTCTGATGAACTGGTCAATTACAGGATTGCCAGAGACTGTTATTTCTAATTTTAGACGTTTTCCTTTGAGGCAAGCTTGGCGTTCGGCTGCCAAAATTTGAATTAGCTCTTGAGTGGTGTAAACTTTTGACATCAGAATACACTCTAGTTAATTATTGGGCATTGGGCATTGATTACGGACTATAGACTATGGATTAATTTCCTCAATTGTTAACACAGATATTTCAATATTATGCTTTGGCATCGGCAGAAATGTAGTAACAGATAGCACTAAAAATTAGGGCAGACCAATTTGGTCTACCCCATAAGTTACTTAGCTAACTCACTACTGAACTCATTGAAGGCTCGCCGCTTTAGCTGTGCTGTTTCAATGCGTGGTAATAAATCAAAGATTTTACGAAATTGATCGTCTATCTCTTCAAAAGCTACTTGACCCTTTTTATTCAAAACTACTTCACCTGATTTATTTAACACCACTACTTGCGGAACACTCCCACCATAGTAATATCCTGGTTCTGTTGAGTCGTAGGTCTCTTTAGGCGGGATAGTATCTACACTAATCGGCATAATCTCTGCTACCCGACCATAGAATTCCTGTACCCGTGAGATAGAAATGGCATATCTTTTGGAATCGCTGCTATCATCCAGATAAAAAGCCAAAAATACGGGTTTATGTTCCGCTAAAGTCTGTGCCAGTGTCTGTCTGGGAGGAACTAATGAACCATTGCCTGCATAAACGACAAAGATGTTGCCATCATATAAATCATTATTAAGACCAGCAGATGCAGGTTGCATACTTATAATGAAAAGACTTGCAAGCAACAACAGGCATTTGGACAACCACCCTTGCCAGCCAGTAATTTGTTTATGTAAAAAAAGAAACTTTGTGCTATTCATCAAAAGGAACCTTGCAAGCTACTACTTGTTGTGAGTTTGTGCTTAATTTGGCAACCGGGGCTAGATATGTAATTACGCCCACGCACTATTTTTTAAGATAACGCTTACTGAGATTATCTGTCGCAAGTGGCTGGTATCGCTACGCGCAAGTCAAAACAGAGGTAAAGTAGCGCAACTGTAAGGCTCAAGAATCCAAAATCGTTCGACTGAGCGAATGCGAACAGCGTCTCAAAGAGAAGTCGAAGTCCAAAATCTAAAATTCAAAATTGCGATGACTGGCTTTTTCAACCAGGATTCGCTAAACTCACAAGATTAAATTTGCACTTTTAATTAGCAACCGCCAGAAGACTAGGGTACAGATGTGGGAAACAAAATACAATTCATAGATAGACTGCGATTGGGTTTCGCGGTGTCAGTGGCAAAAAGTGTGACGTTTATAGTGCGATCGCTCCGTCTGGGTGCTGCTAGTGTGTTACCAGGCTCGATTGCTCGTCGCATTGAACCCCGACTCTTACAATTATTGAGTCAGCAAGTTAAAAACGGGGTGATTTTAATTGCTGGTACTAACGGCAAAACTACTACAGCGCTGCTTTTATGCACGATATTAGAACGCAAGGGTTTTCGCATCACTCATAATTCTACAGGTGCAAATCTGGAAAATGGCTTGATGACGGCGCTGTTAGAAAGCACCAACTTACTAGGTACGCTAAATGCTGATTACGCCATTTTGGAAGTGGATGAAAATATTGTACCAAAAGTATTAAGCCCACTCCAGCCGCGAATTATTCTCTGTTTAAACTTATTTCGCGACCAACTCGATAGGTATGGCGAAGTAGACACAATTAGTAAGCGTTGGACAAAAGTTATTTCTACCCTACCACCAGAAACGGTAGTAATTCCCAATGCTGATGACCCAACTTTATCTAACCTTGGTCAGCAGTTACCCCAACGGGTGTTATTCTTTGGCTTGAATGAACCAGAACATTATCTAGAAGCAATTCCTCACGCTGTTGATTCTATTTATTGTCCTAAATGTGGACATTCTCTAGATTACAAGGGTGTTTATTTGTCTCATTTGGGAGATTTTACTTGTCCCAAGTGTGGTTTTAGTAAAAGTAAACCAACTTTAGAAAGTAATGAATGGTCGCAAATTCTGGTTGGTTTGTACAACAAATATAATACTTTAGCTGCTGCAACTGCGGCTATTGAGTTAGGAGTTGATGAAGCAACAATTAGAAATACTATTAATAATTTCCAAGCTGCTTTTGGTCGGGCTGAAGATTTAGTAATTAACGGTAAACGAGTGCGGATATTGTTATCAAAAAATCCTGTAGGAACAAATGAAACCATTCGCGTAGTTACTCAAAGCACAGATAAAACCACACTGCTGGTATTGAACGATCGCACGCCCGATGGCACTGATGTATCCTGGATTTGGGACGTAGATACCGAGAAATTAGTCGAACGAGGCGGGACTTTAGTAGTGAGTGGCGATCGCGTCTACGATATGGCACTACGTCTACGTTACAGCCAAAAGTCCCCTGAGAGTAACTTAAATTTAATTGTGGAAGAAGATTTGCGACAAGCGATCGCTACTGCATTAGAGCATACACCAGAGAATGAAACTTTGCATATTTTGCCTACCTACTCAGCCATGCTAGAAGTGCGAGAAGTCCTAACTGGTAGGAAAATTCTTTAAATTTGTCATTTGTCATTTGTCATTTGTCATTTGCGATCGTCCCATTCCCTATTCCCTAAATTTATGACTTCTCAAAATTTAGAATTAACAATTGGTTGGCTTTATCCGACGCTGATGAGTACCTATGGCGATCGCGGTAATGTAATTACTATAGAACGTCGCGCTCAATGGCGGGGATACGATGTGAAAGTGTTACCCCTAGATCAAAATGCCACAGCCGCAGATATTAAAACTGTAGATGTCATAGTCGGTGGTGGCGCACAAGACCGCCAGCAAGAGATTGTCATGCGTGATTTGCAAGGTGCGAAAGCCGACGCTATGCGGGACAAAATCGAAAATGGAACACCAGGAGTATTTACTTGTGGTTCACCCCAATTACTGGGACATTATTATGAACCAGGCTTGGGACAACGAATTGATGGTTTGGGAATACTTGATTTAGTTTCTGTGCATCCTGGTGAAAATACTAAGCGCTGTATTGGCAACTTAGTAATTGAAGTGACAGCTTCCCGTCTGGCGCGAGATTTAAAAGAGATGACAGGTAGCACACCATATTTGGTAGGCTTTGAAAATCACGGCGGACGTACCAAGTTGGGGAAAGTGGAAGCTTTGGGGCGAGTGGTGTACGGTTTGGGAAATAATGGAGAGGATGGGACAGAAGGAGCATTTTATCAGAATGCGATCGCTACTTATTCTCACGGGCCTTTGTTACCGAAAAATCCTTTTGTCGCCGATTGGTTAATTCAAACAGCGCTGCGGCTAAAGTATCAGCAGGAAATTACCTTAAAATCTTTTGACGATAGCCTCGCTGTACAAGCACGAGAAGCGATGTTTAAGCGCTTAAAAGTCAGTTTACCAAGTGCTACTGCGGCGAAAGTTTAAATTTTCGTGTTTTTCTCGTTCCCTGACTCTCACAGGGAACGCAATTCCCCGGTTTCGGATGGGAAGGGGTGACAAACGCCCCAAACTCAGCCTTGAGTTCATGTTTCCTCGTTAACAACGACAAACCCCACACCGCAACGAGTCGCCGCCTCTGCTAACCGAGTATCAAGAGTTGCTAAAGGCAATTGTAACCGCAAGGCCAATTCTAAATAAGCTGCGTCATAAGCTGCTAAACCTTCCTGTCGTGCTAGCTTCAAGGTTACATCCAATCCCTTTACATCCGTAACTCGATCGACCTGAATCAACAGTGACTGTAACAAAGCAATAGCTTGCTCAGATTGTTCCTTAGTCATCCGCTCACGTCGTTCAGCCACAACAAGGGTATTAGCAATCTCCAGCGACCAAATTCCTGGTACAAAAGCTTCAGAATCTGGCATCATTGCCAATATGGCATTAGCATAATCATCGTTTTCATCCACCAAGCACCAACTAATTGCTACAGAACAATCCAAAACAAACTGCATTAAAATCTTCGTCCCTCTTCAAGCATTTCGCGGATTGAGGTTTTATCTAAGGTTACTTCTCGCCGCAGTTGTTGCATTTTGGCAATTGCTTCTTGAATCGATTTTTTTGTTGTCGGCTTTCCCCAAGCGTTATATTGCAGTACAGTGTCATCGCATGGTGCAAGGTTTGTTTTATCTAACGGCTGCACAACTACCACTACTTCTACAGATGTATCTTTATAATCAGTGGGTGTCTGAATGTGCAATATCCCATCTGTCCCAATATGCGATCGCAATTTTTTTGTTTCCATTTTTACCCCCAGGAATTATATAATTTTTCGTTTTCTGGATTTGACAGGGAACGTAATTCAGGAGACTGTGCCTTTCATTTTAAATTAACAAAGGGCAAAGCATGACTCAAGCCTTAGCCAAACAAGTAACATTTGATGAATTTATCGCCTGGTATCCCGAATCTTCAGATAGGCATTATGAACTACATGATGGGGTAATTGTTGAAATGGCTCCTACAGGCGAACATGAACAGATTGTGAGATTTTTAGTTGGGGAAATAGTTACAGAATACAAACGTTTAAAACTACCTTATTTCATCCCTAAAACAGCTTTCATTAAACCGACGCTGTTTCAAAGCGAAGCAGCTTACTCACCAGATGTACTGTTGTTGAATAACTCTAATTTAGTAAATTAATCTCTATGGAAAAAAGAATCTACTGTAAGCCAAGCGGCATCAATTCCTTTAGTAATTGAGGTGGTAAGTACAAACTGGCGAGACGATTATTTTACCAAAGCAGGTAAATACGAAGAGGTTGGAATACCTGAATATTGGATTGTAGATTATCTAGGTTTAGGTGGTAGGCGGTTTATTGGCAATCCTAAACAAATAGCCAGAATTTTTTCTGGGTACGACGGTATAAAAATTTATTCCTTCCTCCAATTTAATAACTATTTTTTAAGGTTTCTTCTAATGTAAATGGAGATTCTTTATGAAATAAATTTAATTTAATACCTGTTTCATCAGATGCTTTTACACAAGCTTTTTGATAACAATTTTCAAATACTTCTGCAAGTAGAGGTTGCAAACTGGGACTATCTTCTAATAATGTTTCAATACAGATACGCTGTTCAGAAATGGTACTGCGCCAACTTTCACTACGTTTTTCTGGTTGATATTGCCATTTCAGCAAGTGCATTAATAGCACAATTAATCGATTTTTTAACTCGCGTTTTTCACTTCTCCCCATGCTTTCAATTTCTTCAATTAGATTATGTATATCTATTTCATTAAATTTATTTTCTTTTAACTGCTGGGCAATTGTTTGTGTCCACAAGTAAAAGTCTTGTTCATAAAGGTTTTTTTCATTTATAAAAGATGGACTGGTCATTAATATTCCTCTTGAAAACGCTAAAAATAAGGTGGGCATAACACCCAGCGAATTAAACTATACCAACTTTCTTTTATCGAGGCCACACTTTAATAGCTATATTAGCTAAATATTCAGCACGACTTTTGATTTCCTGTTCATTCCAAACATCTACCTTTCGGAAATACTGATTCAAAGTCACATTACTAGCTCTTAAAATTTTCAACTTTTCTTCAAAGGATTTATTAGACAATTCAGAGTTATATTGTGTTAGCGTGAGATTACCTAAAGTGTGAAGCAATTCCTTATGTACCTTGTTATAATCTGCGCCTAACATTTCTTGCCACTCTTTACGTAAAGGGGACTTTTGGGGCATAATATGCTCAAGGCTCATAGGCAGAGTATCAACACGCTCCTTGCTCAAAGATTGTTCTATACTTTCTAATAAAAACTTTACACGTTCATTTGCTGCCGAGCTTTTATTATTATATAAAGGTTCATTGATGATATGCTGATAGAATAAATTGTCGTCAGGAAATACTTGAGTTTTCTCAAAGCTGATTAGAACTTGGCGTAATCCATTCACTAAATCTTCAGGATTTTTTTGCTTTACTTGCTTATAAAGATTGTTAAAGATTGTGCCTAAAGCTCTAGTAGGAATCCCGACAATCCAACGGCGTACAAAATAAGATTCTAAATATTGCAGGATTTTCTCAAAATCTTGAATAGATAAGCGTTGTGATTCATATTCATAATAAATATTCAGGAGAAATATATGACAAGTAGTAAAATCCAATTTTTTTAACCGCTGAAACCAATACTTTAGTTTTGGTTCTTGTTCTTCCTCATCAAAATTAAGACGTAGATAGTAATTAGTAAATTTTATAAGGTTATGTAACTCAGCCTTGATACCTAATTCAGGTTTTTCAAAGCGTTTAGCCGATTCATCAAAACGTTGTTTAATTGATTTATAAACGGCTTTTTCATTAACTGCCTCTCCATCTTTACGCAGATAAAACCAAAATGCCTTAGTTAGTTCTTCTGCATATTCCTTTTGCTTCATGTTTAACTTAAAACTTTCTTGAAGAGGCAACCATTCGTTGTTGTAAACTTCATCCCTTTCTTCAGAAGGTAACTTCATAAATATATAGTTACGAACTAAGTCTGCCTGGGTTAATTCTTCTCCTTTGTTATTTAAGCTTTCAAAAATAAGATATGGGTTATCGTTGTTATCAGAAGTAATATTTACTAATACTAAACGTTCTAAAATAATATTTTTAAATTTGGCAAAGTCTAACAAAACATCCTCATCTACAAAAGGCTTTTTCAACTTGCCATCAAAAAATTTATAAGCTTCATGTATTGCTCCTGATTGTGATTCTTTATTTTTAGCCTTAGGTATCTTATTGTCGATAATGCTTTTATATGCGTCACAGTCATCCTGAGTAGGCAGCACTTTATAAAAATCATCATTTTTTTGATACTTGTTTATTAAAAAAAATTCATGTATCTGTTCTGCTATTTGTTTGTCAGACTTCTTGAGATAATTTCTTAATGCCGCCAAGAGAATACTAAGGGTTGTAAAACGTTGTTGTCCGTCTATAACAATATATCGACTTATACCGTCAGCGGTTCCCAGTTCAGCTTGGGTTACTATAGGCCCAAGAAAATAAAAGCCTTTTTCATCATCATTATAAAGACTTATCAAATCTTCCCACAGAGTCTCCCAGTTCTCCTTTTTCCAAGAGTATGGTCGCTGAAAAAGAGGTATTTGAAACTGTTTACCACCTTCTAGTAAGTTACGGAGACTTGTTTCTGATGCTTTCATACTTGTTATTTGCTTTATGTATCATATACGATAATAACTAAATTTTTGGATTATCAAAGACTTACGTGTGATTGATTTGCATTAAAAAGCCCGCTAATGCGGGCTTCGTTCGTGTAGCCCCAGGCTTTAGCCTGCGGCGTTTAATGTCAATTATTACCTACCTCGCCGCAGTAGGCATACCCAAAATATCCTCAAGCTTCGGCATATCTTCCAACGCAATCACGCGCCCTTCATCCTCAAAACCGACGATTTGATCAAAGTTCAAATACCGATACAAATCATCTGCAAAAGGATGAATTCTCCTCGCCACAATATCCAAATATTCCTGCACTGTCGGAAGCCGTCCCAGCAGCGCACAAACTGCGGCTAATTCCGCTGAACCAAGATACACTCGCGCATCTTTACCCATGCGATTATTGAAGTTGCGGGTAGAGGTAGAAAACACTGTTGTTCCATCAGCAACTCGCGCCTGATTCCCCATGCACAAACTGCATCCGGGTATTTCTGTACGCGCACCCGCAGCCCCAAAAACGCTGTATACACCTTCTTCTTTTAATTGGTGTTCATCCATGCGGGTTGGTGGTGATATCCACAGGCGAGTTTTCACTTCACCTGCGCCTTCCAAAACTTTGGCTGTTGCCCGATAATGACCGATATTCGTCATACAAGAACCGACGAATACTTCTTGCACTGGATCGTTAGCAACTTCCGATAATAATTTAACATTATCGGGGTCATTGGGAGCAGCAACAATTGGTTCTTTGATTTCGTTCAAATCAATTTCAATTATTTCGGCATACTCCGCATCGGCATCGCCTTCTAATAAGACGGGATTTGCTAACCATTCTTCCATCTTTGCCACACGGCGCAGCATGGTACGCGGATCGTGATAGCCGCGTGCTATCATATTTTTCAGCAGCGCGACGTTAGAACGCAGATATTCCGAAATTGTCTCTACACTCAGTTTAATTGTACATCCGGCACAAGAACGCTCGGCACTAGCATCGGTGAGTTCAAAGGCTTGTTCAACTTTTAAATCTGGCAATCCTTCTATTTCCAGAATTCGCCCGGAGAAAACGTTTTTCTTATTCTGTTTCTCTGCTGTCAGCAAACCTTTTTGAATTGCCACGTAGGGAATGGCATTCACAACATCCCGCAGGGTGATACCTGGTTGCAATTCTCCTTTGAATCTTACCAATACTGACTCTGGCATATCTAAAGGCATGACACCCAAAGCCGCCGCAAACGCGACTAATCCTGAACCGGCGGGGAAGGAAATACCTAAGGGGAAGCGGGTGTGAGAGTCGCCGCCAGTTCCTACGGTATCGGGTAGCAGCATCCGGTTTAACCAAGAGTGGATGATACCATCACCGGGGCGGAGGGCGACACCGCCACGAGAAGCAAAGAAATCGGGGAGTTCGTGATGGGTTTTGATGTCTACTGGTTTGGGATAAGCAGCAGTATGGCAGAAACTTTGGATCACTAAGTCTGCACTGAAACCAAGACAGGCGAGTTCTTTCAATTCGTCGCGGGTCATGGGGCCTGTGGTATCCTGGGAACCAACGGTAGTGATGATCGGTTCGCAAGATGTGCCGGGACGCACACCAGGTAATCCGCAAGCTTTACCTACCATTTTCTGTGCTAGGCTGTAGCCTTTCCCTGTATCAAAGGCTTGCTGGGGACGGGTGAAAACAGTGCTGGGTTCTAAACCAAGTGCAAGACGAGTTTTGTCGGTGAGGGTACGTCCAATAAGTAGGGGGATGCGTCCACCTGCGCGGACTTCATCAAGGATGGTATCAGGTTTGAGGGCAAAGGTGGAAATGACTTCACCTGCTTCATTGGTGATTTCGCCTTTGTAGGGATGGATGGTAATTACCATGCCGGTTTCGAGTTGGGTGACATCGCACTGAATAGGCAAAGCACCGGCATCTTCAGCTGTGTTAAAGAAGATTGGCGCGATCGCACCACCTAAAACATAACCCCCAGCGCGTTTGTTTGGCACAAAAGGTATATCATTTCCCATGTGCCACAATACAGAGTTGATGGCAGATTTCCGCGAGGAACCTGTACCAACTACATCCCCCACGTAAGCTACAGGATGCCCTTTTTTCTTCAGTTCGGCAATGGTTTTCAAACTTCCCGGTTGCCGTGACTCTAACATCACTAAGGCGTGTAAGGGAATATCTGGGCGAGTTGTGGCGCTTTGGGCGGGGGATAAATCGTCGGTATTGGTTTCGCCAGGAACTTTAAAAACGGTAACAGTAATCGCTTCTGGTACTGTGGGGCGAAGGGTAAACCATTCAGCTTCCGCCCAAGAGTCAATCACCCGCTTGGCGAAAGGATTGGTTTTAGACAGTTCTAAAACATCGTGGTAAGCGTCGTACACCAAAAGAATTTTGCTTAAGGCGTTGGCGGCATAGGCGGCGATGGGTTCCTTTCCTTGTCCACCCATCACTAGAGGCGTTTCAGATGAGTCTGAGAGGGATACGGTGGGCCATTGCAGCAAATCGATTAAAGATTGCACATTGTAACCACCTACCATCGTCCCTAACAATTGCACCGCTTCTATGCGCGAAACCAAGGGACTGGTGATTTCCTTTTTGGCAATGGCGGTGAGAAATCCAGCTTTGACATAAGCTGCTGGATCTACACCAGGAGAAACGCGATCGCTTAATAGATGTAATAATATCTCCTCTTGACCCTTTGGCGGATTTTTCAGTAATTCACATAATTCTGAGGTTTGCTTCGCATCCAATGGTAAAGGGGGAATACCGAGTGCCCCTCTATCAGCAACGTCTTTACGATATGATTCCAGCATTTTAATGTTCTCCATTGGGATTTTCTCCCTTTAATTATGAAATATTTTTAGGCAACACTTGGCTATAAAAGTTTAGCTTACTTTTATTACTAAAAGCCTTACTGGTAATCGGTTGGTTGCAATTTTTTTTATACTGAAAGTTTAGTTTTCGTGAAGCGAATATTTTTACACTTTGATGGAATACGAGCAACACTAAACAGGGTTGCTGTAGAATCCGAGTTGCTTAGAAATTAATTAATCCAAATTTGCGGTGATTAGTTGAGTAGGTACAGAACCCCACCCCCAACCCACTAAGAGCAAGCTCCTTGCTTGCTCTGATGTAACTTATTTGATTAGGAAAAGCTATAATGATTTATCCTTATTGTTGGTTTAACCAAGTTTCTAAATCAGCGACGCTAGAAAAGTCTAATAACGCTTCTCCTAAATTCTCTAATTGTTCAATTGATAAACCTTGAACTCGCTCGATTAATGATGCATCAATCTCACTAATACGGCGATTGAGTTGACGTAGAACTAGACGTTGTTCTCCTTGTTTATTTCCTTCTTGTATAGCTTGTTCTCTGTCTCTTTGATAAAGTGGTTCTAATCGCATAATTAACTCCTTATCATCTGCTTCTAATTCTTGATTTACTCTCAAGTTTTCGCGCAAATTGTAAACTAATTCAAGAGTTGCTTTTTGGTATGGATAATCTAATGGTAACGTTTGCAACTCGATAATTGCCTGTGACTGCACACTTCCCCTTCCTAAAAGCCTCAACCATAACGTTTCTGGTGTTTGGGGTAGTTGGTGTATCGCTACAATTGCTGTTCGCAAGGCATCTGGCAGAAAATGCACTCCTGATAACCAACCTGCTTTTTGCATAGTTCCAAAGCTAGACAATCTAGTTTCAGATATGGTTGGAGTAAGAACCCACAATTGGGGAATTTCTGAGTCCTGAAGTTTGATTTTATTGGCTTTAGCTTCTCGTCGCAGGAGAGCCTTGATTTCTAATAATTTGAGAATACAGTCGCATATTTCATCGGTAGAAGCTGGATTGCGGTATGGTGAGCCAGCGCGGTCTTGGGGGTTTCCCCCATGAGCGACTGGCGAACCCGTAAGGGTTCTATAATTGCAGGATGTTCTGCAAGTCTTCCTAACAAACCCAGTACTTGTAAATTAGAGTTTTGCTGTTTGGCAGGAGTGAATAAAACATCTATTTCTTTAATCTCTCCTGCAACTTTTTCTGATGCTTTGACTTCTCCGTAATCTTTTAGTAATTCTTCTAGATAGTCTTTGGCAAATTTATCATGTATAAACCGGGTCATTCAATTTTCAAATTGCGGAAGTTCTGGGTTAATGCAAAGTTTTATTATATAGCAGTCCTGAATCATTCGTGAGACAATAGATCCCCGACAACTTTTATGAAGTCGGGGATCTAGACACCTGGAATTTTCACAGATACCATTTTAAAAAAGTTAAAAGCAGATTATATAAGCCTTTTGACTTTTGATTTTTGACTTTTGACTTCCGCCTAGCGGTACTAGGCGGTTATTGCATTTTCATCTGATGTTTTATCTGTGTTAGATTTCAAGCGTGTCAATCTACTTTTACGAATACGTTCGCTGTCTCGAACGCCACCTGCAAGTTCATATTCATTGCTGTTTTTGCCGTACTTGAAACCAACCCCAGTCAGCATTTTGTCTGAAACCTGACTTAAGGTTTTTTCCATCTCATCCAGCTTTTTTCTAGAAGAGTCAATTATAGCTATAGCAGCGTTATAATCATCAAGCATATCGTGAAACTGCTCTATTAATTGAGTCAGGTTTTGCAAGTTGTAAGTATTATCAAAATTGATATTTGGATCGATAGCTTTCAATCCGGCAACTCTAAACTCAGCTTTTTCTAGAATCCGGGAACTACGTTTTCTTCGAGACATAAATTTACACCTTTAAAAGCTTTACAAAGCTATTTTGCCTCAATTAACCTGTATTCTAGTTCAGCAAAAAGCGCATTTTTTTTAGCAAAACTTTTTATCTATATCCGTGATTTCTCGTAATTTCATTACCAAAGGCATTTTTAGCAAAATAATATTATGTTTAAGTTGCACGAAAACTACAATGTTGTTGTATGAGCGATGCCTACGGCGGTAAACTACGCACTTTTACTTCTATAGCGGTTCTAGTTTGGATGCAATACACAATAGGGCACAGAAAAAGCTCATTGGTGTCAACTTAACGTGAAACCCTTGTCAAGACGTGAAATTGAGTTCATTAGACCTCTTGCACAAATGCAAAATTTGCCCTCATCCCCCAACCCCTTCTCCCAATTTTGGGAGAAGGGGAGCCAAATTCTAAGTCCCTCTCCCAAGCTTGGGAGAGGGATTTAGGGTGAGTGTTTTTGATTCATGCAAGAAGTCTATTCACTTACCATTACTTATCGCGTCACCCTACCCCGGTTTTGGCTTTAGACAAAACCGCCCCTCCCCTTGGTAAGGTAAAACTACGGTGTATACACAAGTCTGAAATAGTTTACTCACTGAGTTTTCGTGTCAGTTTTACCCCACCCTAACCCTCCCCGTATGTATTGGGGAGGGAACCGGAAATCTTATTTCCCCCCTTTATAATGGGGGATTAAGGGGGGTAATACCAATTCAAAATTCAAAATTCAAAATTCAAAATTAAGAAAGCCAGACAGAACAAAGGTATGTCCGTATGTATCTGTTGCATTCTTTTTTCAAATTGGGGTAATTCGACTTTTGTATACACTGTAGTTTGGTAAGGGGAAGGATTGGGGATGCGGTAAAACGTATATTGGGTAAACATTTCAGCTTAAGTTGACACTTATGAGCATTGCTGTGCTCCTACAAATGGTCTGTATTCCATGCAATTGAGAAGCGCTATGAGCGATCGCTGTAACCTTAAGGCTTAATGTTCTAGCTCTAAGGCTTCATGTTGTAACCTTAAGGCTTCATGTTCTAGCTTTAAGGGTTAATGTTGTAACCTTAAGGCTTCAGGTTCTAGCTTTAAGGGTTAATGTTGTAACCTTAAGACTTAATGTTATAACTTTAAGAGTTAACCTTGTAACATTGATGACCAAAGTTTCTTGGTGAGTGCAATCATCGCTACAGCCCCGTTGGGGAAGTCAAAAGTCAAAAGTCAAAAGTCAAAAATAATAATTGAGTTTTGGTATACTTTTTAATATGAGTAATCATATCCCAATTCCTGATAGAGCTTTTGAATTCGCTGTCAGAATAACCAAAATTTGTTCTTATTTAGATAAACAACCAGGAACACCAAGATTATTAGCTGCTCAGTTATTTAGATCAGGGACATCAATTGGTGCAAATATTGAAGAATCTCAGTCTGCTGAAAGTGATAGGGATTTTATTAGCAAGCAATCAATAGCTCTGAAAGAAGCAAAAGAAACAAAATACTGGTTGAGGCTATTAATTAAATCAGATATGATGACTCCGGGACAAGTAGAAAAGCTTTTAGATGAGTGTGAACAATTAATTAAAATTATTGCCAAATCAATTGTAACGACTAAAGGAAAGCTAGGGAAATAAATCTTTGACTTTTGACTTTTGACTTTTGACTTCCCGTCAGGGCGTGTTACAGTTTACAAGTCTCGATGCGAGAGAAGACACAGAAAAACCGATCCCGGACCGACCCGCCGGGAGGTGTCCTCTGGGGGAGGCTGTATCATAAATTACGTCAGAGTAATTAATCCAATTGCTAACAACAAAAAAATTCCTTTTCACTCTCCACCCCACGCGATCGCCAAACTTCTCCCAGACTTTTTCGTAATACTTGCCGTCAGCTTTACCGCCAACGCTCAAGTAAATTTCCTTCTGGACGCTGAAGCCAAAGTGTCCATTGCTGTATTTTACCCACAAGCGGTCAATTGTGCGTAAGTCAGTGCAAGGAAAATTTAACAGTTCGTCATTGGTGAAGTAGTCGCCTTCTTCTTTACCGACAGCCTGAATCATCACCCGATAGGTTTCTTCGTCGGCTTCCTTCCAGTTTTTTGCTGCTAGTAGGTCGCGTAGTTTAGTGTAGTCTATGCCTTTTTCTGAGGATAGGTCATCTGTTTGATGTGGTGGCTTCGGAGTAGTTTCTGGTGGTTTTGAGGGTCTTTCAAATACTGGAGGATGAATAATAGTTTGTGTTCCTGGCTTTATGCCAGTGATACCCCAAATCAACCGTTCCATAGGATCAGGATCTTGGTGTCGAAAATCTACCCACTGAAAGCTTCTCATAAATCTCGGAACTTCATTGATGAGATGATCAGGGCAACCAGGAAGAATAACTAAGCCCATGCGTATTTTTCGCTTGGCAAACTCAACCAGAAACTCTTTCATTTCAATATCTGCCCACGGACCTACGCCAGAGGAACCGATAAATACGGCTGCTGCTTTGATTTGAAAAATAATTTCGTCTAGTTGGTCTTGCCAAGGACGAAAAGGCTCAAAGTCATACTTATCTAACCAGGCATATATTCCTGTCTGCAATAGCTGTGTTCTGATTTCTTCTACTTGTGCCTTTTCTTGGCTATTGTGGCAAAGAAACACATCAAACTGTTCCACTTATCACTCTCCCACGCCTGCAATTTTTGCCAAAGCCTTCGCGTAATCTTCCAACCCACCTCGCAAAGCTTCCAACTCACTTCGTAACTTGGGTTCCTCCGACCAACTTTGCTCATGTTCCTTGGGACTCACCCCTACAGGTCGTCTAGCTTCCCACGCTTGCAACAACGGATGCCATTTAGCCAAAAACGGCCTTAACCCATTATTCAACACTGCGATCGCAATTCCCCCCACTGAATCACGAGCAGCACCCACATCCGGCCCGGCAGCTTTGAGAACTTCGCGGGTTGTACCAAATAAACTATAAAGAGAGTTCATCGCTTCTCGTACCAAACCCTGGTCAACTTCCAAAGGTTGTACAGCAATGCGTGTCACCAATTCCACATAAAGCGACCAAGCCGCCTTCTTTTGTGTGGTGTCAACTTTCCAAGACATTGAACCAATGCCAAAAGGCAGACTTACAGATACAGTCTCTAAAGAAACGCGATCACGCATATTCATAGTAAGCAAATTTAACTAATTTATTTGGGTTTATTATAGTAAAATTGCTCATCATAGTTGCAAAATCAGCCTTAAATCATATTGTCGCAGCAACGGGCGCGATCGCACCCTGGATTGATCAATGATAATGGGATCGGGCGTTTGGGAAAATTTCAACATGGAAGTTCAACCAAAAGAAATCAGGAATTATTTAAGATTTGATGGTATAGATATTTTTTCTGAGTGGTTTGACTCTCTGCGGGATAGAAAAGTAAAGGCTAAAATCAGAGCAAGGCTTGACCGAGTAGAGGATGGTAATTTAGGTGATTCTAAATCAGTTGGTGATGGTGTTTTTGAACTCAGAATAGACTATAGTTCTGGCTACCGCATATACTTTGGGCAGGAAGGGTCAACAATTATTATTCTTTTGTGTGGTGGCGATAAAAGCACTCAAGATAAAGATATTGCTAAAGCCAAGGAATATTGGAAAGACTACAGGAGTAGGGATGATGCCTAGAAGTACAAGCTATCACGAAAAACTGATACAAGACCTTCAAGATCCCCTAGAAGCAGCAGCTTATATTGAAGTTGTTTTAGAAGAAGGCGACGCTAAAATGTTAAGTAAGGCACTGAAAAATATCATAGAAGCGCGTGGTGGAGTTGACCGGCTTTCTGCACAAGTCAAGGAACTCTACAATAAACTTGACCAAATGCTATTAGAGAAAGGCGAAATTGAGTTTTACAGTCTAAATTCTTTGTTGGATGCTTTAGGATTACACTTAGCAGTAACAGTAAAGCCGTAAGCTTAATGTTGTAACCTTAATCACCAAAGTCTGTTGGTGAGTCCAATCATCGCTACATAATGCGCGTCACCAATTCCACATAAAGCGACCAAGCCGCCTTCTTTTGTGTGGTGTCAACTTTCCAAGACATCGAACCAATGCCAAAAGGCAGACTTACAGATACAGTCTCTAAAGAAACGCGATCGCGCATATATATTTATAGTAAATTTAACTAATAATTCTAATTATAGTAATTAATGTTACTAGTCTAAAAATTGTTCAGAATTAGTGACTATAATCTCAGTATTTAACCTAAACTTTTATGCTAGTATCTAGATATTTTTAACTAATTCAGATAGAATAATAAATTTGTTCGTTGCATCACCTGACTTTGTATATGCCCAAAACTTACACCGTAGAAATTAATCATCAAGGCGAAATTCATACCTTGCAAGTTCCTGAAAATGAAACAATCTTATCAGTTGCCGATGCTGCTGGTTTGGAACTGCCAAGTTCTTGTAATGCAGGTGTTTGCACAACTTGCGCCGGTCAAATAAGTGAGGGAACTGTGGATCAAACGGATGGCATGGGCGTTAGTCCAGATTTGCAAAAGCAAGGTTACGTATTGCTTTGTGTTGCCAAACCCCTTTCTGATTTGAAACTTGAGACAGAAAAGGAAGACATCGTTTATCAGTTGCAATTTGGGAAAGACTAATAATCAGTAAACAGTTATCAGTATACTGATTTATTATTGATAACTGTTCGCTTGGATTACCAAAAGTTATAAATAATATAAGTATTTACTAGCAACTGATATCAGCTATTCTAGAAATTACAAATAAACAGGATTTACCAAAATGACGACTCATTTTATTACCGCAGAAATTGATTTACAAGAAACTCCCGCAGAATTATTAGAAGCAATTGAAACAGAGTTGAAGAAACAAGGGGAACCCCTTCGTTGGGCAATTACTTCTGTGGACGTTGACGAACAAAAAGCTACAGTTGAAGCCGTGGTGACTACACTTAAGAGTTAGGAGAGACGCGATTAATCGCGTCTGTACAGGAGTTAGTATTTGATGGCTTGTGATTCATAAACTCATCATTCATAACTCAGCACTCATAACTTAAGATGAATCGTCCATACACTGCTGTCTTAATTGTACCAACTGGCGTTGGGGCTGCCATTGGGGGTTATGCAGGAGATGCTTTGCCTGTTGCCAAAGTTATAGCACAGGTTTGCGATCGCCTAATTACTCACCCCAATGTCCTTAATGGCGCAAGTTTGTATTGGAATCTCCCAAACGCTTTTTATGTTGAAGGTTACGGACTTGACAAATTCGCATCTGGATGCTGGGGTTTGCGTCCAGTCCGCACCAACAAAGTAGGTTTGCTTTTAGACCAAGGCATTGAGCCAGAGTTACGGCTACGACATATACAAGCCGCCGATGCAGTCAGAGCAACTCTAGGATTGACCTTAACAGATTATGTAATTACTGATGCGCCATTAAATGTAGAATTACGGACTACAGCATCGGGAGCTAGTTGGGGGACAATTGGCAATCCAGATAGTTTATTACGGGCAGCTGAGATATTAATTAAAAAAGCGGGGGCAGAAGCGATCGCAGTTGTTGCCCGTTTCCCCGATGATATGGATGAGGAGGCAGTACAAAAATATCGCCACGGTGAAGGCGTAGATCCTTTAGCGGGTGCAGAAGCTGTAATTAGCCATTTGCTAGTGCGAACTTTTCAAATTCCTTGTGCCCATTCTCCCGCCCTTTTAAGCGAACCTCCACAACCTGATTTATCTCCCCGTTCTGCCGCCGAAGAATTGGGCTATACTTTTTTGCCGTGCGTGCTTGTAGGATTAAGTCATGCCCCACAATTTATAATAGAGAAAGGAGCAATCGCATCACAGCAAGAAGATATTTGGGCAGATGAAGTGGATGCTGCGATCGCACCTGCAACTGCTTGTGGTAGCAGTGCTTTACTGAGTTTAAGCCAAAGACGATGCCAAATAATTACAGTAGAAGAAAATAAAACTCTGATCAAAGTTCCTCCCCACCCCTTGGGAATCAAAGCTATACAGGTAAACTCGTATTTAGAAGCAGTGGGTGTATTAGTCGCACACAAAGCAGGCATCAACCCCTCCGCTCTCCGTCCCAAATTATTACCTTTGCAGTCAATTAGTCATTAGTCATTGGTCATTAGTTAATTCTCCCTCTACCTCCCCCACCCCTCACTCCCCACTCTCTCTAAAAACCTGTGATTGAACAACAAAAACAAGAGCCAGAAATTCCATACCTGACGCGCATCCAAATACTTGGGGCGATGGGAGCGACTGCAATCATTTTGTTGATAGTCGCCAAATTTTCGTTATATTTTGGCAACTTTTCACTATTTTTTTGGGACTTGAACCAAAAAGAGTTGCTCTTAGGTGTAGGGTTGGGATTCTTGATCACTGCGTTAAGTGGCTTTACTTATCGCCTATGGACTGCCTATCGTAAAAGTGCAGATTATTACTTAGAAGTGGTACTGAAGCCTTTAACCTTACTAGATTTAATTTGGCTGGGATTGCTACCAGGGTTGAGTGAAGAATTGTTATTTAGAGGTGTGATGCTACCAGCTTTAGGCTCCGATCTTACAGCTGTAATTGTATCCAGTTTTTGCTTTGGCATTTTGCATTTTAGCGGTTCCCAACAATGGCCTTATGTAATTTGGGCAACGATTGTCGGGATGATATTGGCATATAGTGCCCTGCTCACAGGCAACTTGTTAGTGCCGATTGTTGCTCATATTATTACCAATTGGATTTCTAGCTATTTCTGGAAAATTCGGCAATTTTCGGTAATTAAAAAATAAATACTGATAAATGGCTGTTAAAAAGAGAGCCTGGTTCTTTGACAACGGGAGTTCTGGTTGATCGCATCCCTTTTTCAGTCAATTTCCATGCATCATATCAAGTCTTGGTAGTTAGTTATTATTCCTGCATCTGTGCAAAAAGCTAGAAATCCTCTTTCCTCATGCTCCCTGCTCCCTGCCCTCTTGCAATCTTAATTATAAGTATTTAACCGGACATGATATCATTTGTCGATCAGCAGAATGTTATCACAATTTATGCTTAGTTTTTGGGCATTGGTTACATTGGATAACATCAGAAGTTGACAACTGGTCTAATTTATTGTTGTAGCTGGGCAAAAGTTCAACTTTTTTTACTTTCTAGTTAGCCAACTGTGCGCTGCAATGCTTCGATACGTCCATGAGGGCGCTGTGTTGCACCGGACTATTAACCAGGATACAGCAATGATGAAAGCTGAAGATATCATGACCAAAGACGTAGTTACCATTCGCGGTTCGGCAACTGTTGCTGAAGCGGTGGGGCTGATGAAGGATAAAGGATTGCGGGCGCTGGTTGTGGATCGTCGCTATGACAATGATGCTTATGGCATTGTCACAGAAACGGATATTGTTTATAAGATCACAGCCTACGGGAAAGATCCAAAGCAAGTGCGGGTTTATGAAATTATGAGCAAGCCCTGCATTGTGGTCAATCCTGATTTGGGTGTGGAATATGTAGCGCGGTTATTTGCTAACACTGGTATTCATCGTGCACCTGTGATTCAAGGCAAGTTGTTGGGCATCATCTCGATTACCGACATTTTGACTAAAAGCGACTTTGTGGAAGCGCCAAAAGCGCTACTGCTGGAGGAGAGAATTCAAAAAGCAATTGAGCAAGCTCGTGCTATTTGCACTGAACAAGGCGCTTATTCTAAACCCTGTGCAGCTGCCTGGGATGAGGTAGAAGAACTTCAGGCAGAAGCAGCTCATCAGAAATCTGAGGGTATGATATCAGCGAAAGTTTCTTTTGAAGAATACTGCAAGGAAAACCCTGATGCACCACAATGTCGAAATTATCACCCGTAATTGAAGTGGGGGGATGATATCGTGTCCGGTTAAAGACTTATCATTAAGACCCAGAGGAGCAGAGGGGCTTCAGGTGCAGAGGGGAGGGTTTTTTGGGCTTTCTGCATAGATTTGGGAATTATAACTAAATTAGCCGGACATGATATCAGGGGGAATAATAGACATCTGTTGAAAAAGAATGTAGAGACGTAGCAGTACTACGTCTCTACAAGAGTTATGGACAACGCATATTTAATTACACCAGATGTTTACCGTCTGGCAACTCGCATCAATAAGAATAAGCCTATTCCCAAAAAAAGAAAGTTGGGCAACCAAGCCCCCAAAAAGGGAGAGAGGACACCTGCTTGTGCGATCGCCCCACTAATAAAGAAAATTAAGTAATACGAAAATATAACTACGACACTAATCCCAAAACTGGTACCTCTCCCCGTCCGCTGGGGGATGCTTCCCATCGCTGCGCCTACCAAGCCAAAAACCACGCATACAAAAGGTAAAGAGATTTTTTGTTGAATCCGCACTTCAAGTTTACGAATTTTTTGGCGATCGCCACCGAGATTTTCCACTTCTAGTTGCTGTAGTGCTTCCGAAATATTCATCTCACCGTAGTCTCGGCTTTTTTCTGCCAAACTTAATGGCGTGCGCGGTAGTTGCAGTTGTTGGTGTTCAAATCTCACGATGTTGCGATAAGAGCTATCGGCTGCGACAAAATAGATCGTACCGTTGTAAAAATCCCAAACATTTTTAGAAGGATTCCACTGGGCAGATTCTGATACCACAATTTGATTCAAATTTTTTGTTGAGCGATCTATAATTGTCAACCCTGTCATCCGCTTACCATCAAATTGGTCGGCGTAAAACAAGCGTGTCAATACCCGATTCTTAGAGCCATCCGGCTGGGTAACATCCTGGTATTCAGGATAGAAAATATTTTGCTGTTTAAAAGTTGGCTTGTCTGATTTGAGCGCTTTTTCCAGAGTCATCGCCGCTTGATAATTTGCTGCTGGTGCAATTTCTTCGTTAAATACAAATGTCATTCCTGTAACCACAAGACTTAACATCACAGCAGTTAGCACCAGACGATAGACACTGACGCCACAACCACGCAGGGCAATTAGTTCGCTTTCGCTAGAAAGACGACTGTAGGTCATCAAAGTAGCCAGCAGCGTGGACATGGGGAAAGCTAAAACGATAAAATTGGGAAATTTTAACAAAAAAACTTGAATAGCAATGTCTATGGGTAGCCCAGATTCGACAATTTTTCTGACGAGATCGAATACAGCATCAATAGTGACGCCAATTGATGAAAAAGCTCCGACACCAAAGAAAAACGGTGCTAATAATTCGCTGGCAAGATAGCGATCCATGATCGTAAAAGGCAACAGCGAATAAAGACTATTAAAAGACGTGAGCTTCTTTGATATCATAAGCAACTTGAAAATTTAAATATTGGCAACCCTGGCAAAGCAAAGCATCTCTACTGTATTTACTATCAAAATCAAATACTTAATGGCTAAAAGCTAACTAATAAATTCATCCTGAAGAATCAAAAATCAAAATATCCTTTGAAATTATTAACTAAATAATTGTTAATTTAGACTTGAAAATTATCCCCCAAATAATATTGCCGTACCAGGGAGTTGCTATAGAGTTCGTCAGCAGCGCCAAAAGCGAGGATTTGTCCCTCACGCATGATGTAGGCGCGATCGGTGATCGCCAGGGTTTCGCGGACATTATGATCTGTAATTAAGATTCCCATGCCGCGATCGCGCAGTCGTGCTACGATTTGCTGAATTTCTGAGACTGCGATCGGATCTACTCCCGCAAATGGTTCATCCAAAAGTAAAAATTTTGGACCTTCTCGTCCAGCAGCTAATGACCTTGCTAATTCTGTCCGCCGTCGCTCACCACCAGAAAGTTGAATTCCTTTACTCCTAGCTAATTTTTCCAACCGAAACTCCCGCAGTAAAGTATTGAGTCGCCTTGACCACTCCCATCGTGGCACATGGGTTTGTTCTAGCACTAACAGAATATTATCCTCTACCGAGAGTTGGCGAAAAACACTTGCTTCTTGTGCTAAATAGCCAATACCCAGTCGTGCCCTTTCATGCATTGGCATTCCCGTCACCTCTACATTACCCAGCCAGACTTTTCCTTGATTGGGTTTTTCTAAACCTGTGGCAATGTAAAAGGTTGTGGTTTTACCAGCCCCATTGGGGCCTAGTAAACCAACAATTTCACCTTGAGCAACAGAAAGGTTGACACGATTGACAATTACTCGCTTGCCGTAAGATTTGTGAATATTCTCTAAAACAATTTTCACTCTGGAAGCACCCTTTATTGGTGGTGAATGCTAATTAGAAGGCTTCAAAGGTGGTGTCTTTGGGGCAGGTGTCGCAGTTTGTCCATTATTATCTGATTCCTGCACCATGTAGATGGACTCTACCTGACGGTTGGATTGGGGTAAAGCAACAAATCGCCCTTCATCAATTAAATAGGTTACTTTCTCCGCCCGAATACTGTTACCGCCCTGTTGCAAAATATAGACGTTGCCACTGAAATCAATTCGGCGTTCTTTACTAAAATACTGTGCTTGGGCAGATGTTGCCTGAATTTGGCGAGCCGGGTACAACATTTGCACATTACCGCGAGCAGTGATTACTTGGTTTTTCGCGTCATATTCTTGCACATCAGCGCGGATAGTGAGAGGGCGATTTGCCTGAGATATTTGTGCAGTAGCGGTTTGCACTTGGGTAGGCAAGGCAAAAGCGCCCAAAAGTGCAGCTGGCAGCATTAAAGCTAATCCAAAGCGACGTATCTGGGATAAGGGCAATTGATAGCAGGGCATCATAGCAATTGGGGATTTAGGATTTCAGCTTGCATTCTAATTATCTCAAGTACTTTATCCAGATATGAAATATCCAATCTGGAGTGATTTCCGATAACTACTGGCTGAAATAGTGACGCTACCCCTAACCTTAAGGTTTCAGGTAATTGGTATCTGAGTAAAAATGACGTAGGCACAATTCATGAATTGTGCCTACCAAGGATTTCGGGCAACGCATAACTAATTTCACTAGATGTCTAATCAGTAGTCAGCACAATTTTAGGCAAAGATAAGACTTGATTTTCACCCAGATTGCCAGATGTAATCTTATCTGGCCCTATTTGTTGTAATGTCGTTAGCAATGCTGCGCTCTGACTCAATAGCTCATCTACATCAACGCCGCCGTAACTAGATGGGTAACGCCGTAGGCGATTGCCGCCTTCTCCCAGTAGAATAACTGCACCTCGCCAGTTCCGATTCTCCAAATGATACAGCGCTACAGAAATTTGGAGAATGCCTTGATAAAAGGTTTTTTCTGGTTCACTGGCTTCAATCCATAAAGCCTCTAAAGTGTCATGACAGGCGTAGAACTGACCAGAATTGAACTGTTCTACGCCTTGCCAAAACTCTTGGGGGATGGTTTCGCTCATCCCATGCTGTCTCGGACTTCTTTAATTGTTTCGAGAGAGATGTCTTGTTTTTCTCCAGCAAACTCGTTGTCAGGGGTGAGGAATAACATGCAATGGCACTCTTTGCGTTCTCTCATTGGCACACAGGGACAGTTCCAATATGTGGCGTGAATCTCAGCTTCTTTATCTTCGTAATGGCGACAAGGACACAAAGGCGCACCCAGTTCATCTTTATGTTTGGCTAGTCCTTCAATCACAACTGCGGTGACAGAAGGTTCAGAACAGAAGTATGTTCCAGTACGCTTGGCGTATTGTTCGGAAAAATGCCGCATTGCCTCTAGGCTTTTATCGCTGGATTTTGTGTTATGTTCTGATGTGATCATGTCGCTCATAATTTAAATATTTCTTTGCATTGTACCTCAGCCTCACTAAGGGATTACTGGGTGTATTTCCCCAACCTTACCTGCTCAAATTATCTTAACCTTTGTCAAAGGCTGATATATCCGGTGTACTGGGATCGGAGAAAATCTCAGAAATCGCAGAAGCTAAACTTGTCAGCAGTCTTTGAAATTATAAAATTTGAATTGATTTATGAATGTAATGTTTTTTGTAGTTGGGTTTGCAGTGGACGTAGGCGTAGCCCGTCATAGACATCGCTTTGCAAAACTATACCAGGGTGTTCCCAATTAATTACCTCTGGTTCTGCTGGTGAGGAAATATTTGGCCACAAAACCCAGCGACTGCCTTGAGGAAGAGTAGCAAGGCTGAGGGGATTTTGAGTCAGCCAAATCAAAGGGTAGCTTTTAGGAACTACTGAACTGGCATCTTCTAATGCTCTGGTTGCTGCTAAGGTTTCTAGAACAAAGCGATCGCCTTTAATTAAACTTGTTGATGCTGTCCAGAGTTGCACCTGTAATTGCTGTTGCTGTGCGTAAAAGTACAGCGATGCTGCGGCAATTACTGCTTGTTCAAAGTTTTCTTCTTCCCAATTGCTAGCACTGTCAAGGGCAATAACTATTTCTTGTCCACCTGTTACCATTTCTAACTCCCGCACCCTTAATTCGCCATAGCGGGCACTAGTCCGCCAGTGAATCAAGCGAGTAGGATCTCCTAAACGATAAGGACGGAGCGATCGCACCAGCCCTGTTGTCGCTGTCTGCAAGGGTCTACCACGAGGATCGCCCCTTTTGCTCTCTTCTTGCCCCATTTCGTCTACTAAGGGGCAGGTAGCCAAGGGTAACACTGTGGGATAAACGATCGCTGTGGCTGCACAATCACGTTGACGGCGACACCAGAACAATCCCAAAGGCGCACCAGAACCAAGTTCGACTGTGTGCCAGCGATAAACACCCCGGCGTTGAGTCGGGTGGTAGTATACCCAACGGTAACTGCCTTGGCTAGGAATTGTTTCGATTGCCTTTTGTACTGGTTTCCCTAAGACGAAGGGCAATATATCTTCAACTTGCAACATACTTACAGGCTGGTGTGTCTGATTGCAGATTTCTAATTCCACCGTTAGATCGTCACCAGCTGACACAGGTTGGATGGGACGGCGGGTGATGGATAGACCTGTGAGCGATCGCGGCGGTAAGATGGCTGCTACACCCAAAAGGGCAAAACTAATGCCGCTAATGGCGTAAAGCCAACCAGCCATCGTATTGATACCTGCGCCAAAAAAACAAATAGCCGTTGCTGCTAGTACCCAACCGCCATAAGCAGGGGCACTGGCGCGGGTTTCTAACCAATTGGTAATGGGTTTGAGAATTTTCATGTTTCTTTTTTAACCCAACACCACCCGAAATTCACAGTGTCTTAAGAGTTTACCAAAAAAGTCATGATCAGAACTCTTCTAGAGTCGTGCTTTCTGTAATTGTCATTTTTACTTGCGTCAACCCAATATTTTTCATAATGTGGAGTCACCGAGGAATTGTATGCATAACTTAATAATTTATCTGGATTTTTGTGGGTTGCATCTATAAATTTATAATTGTATATGATTAAATTATGGAATGTAGGTAGAAGCTAAAAATATGACAATTACTACCAATTTAAAACAACTTTATGAAACCGATGAGAATTTATGGTTAGAAACAACTATTGAATTATTAAAACAAAAACAGTTTAACCAACTTGATTTAGAAAACTTAATTGAGGAATTAATCAGTTTGGGGAAAAGAGATTTAGCTAAAGCCAAAAGTCTTTTAAGGCAAATTATTATTCATTTATTATTACTCCAATATTGGCAGGTGGAATATGAAAGAAACTATCGTCATTGGATTGGAGAAATTAAAACTTTTAGATATGATTTAAAGAATCATTTAACGACGAATTTAATAAACAAGTTACAGGATGATTTAGAGAATATTTATCAAAGCGCGGTTGATTTTGTGAAAATTAAAACCGATTTAACTATTTTTATAGAAAAGTGTCCTTACACTCTTGTTCAATTATTAGATGAAAATTATTTACCTTAAATATATCAGTCTTATCTGATTTTTGTGAAATGAAAGCAGTACCGAGAGGCGATGTCTACAACGGGCTACGCCTATACACTGTAAATCTATGCTGCTAAGAAAGCGATCGCTTTCTGTAAGAATGTCTACTGGAAGGGATCAGTCAGGTCGCTTAAGCAGGTTGGTCTGGTTGCATCTGTAACTTTGTTAGAGCCAGAACTGCTAATGTATTATTAAACTATGGAATAGACGTGGAAGATTCATTGATTCAGTTAGAGTGGAAAAAACATGGTAGCAATAGTTGATATTGGAACCCTAATTGTGAGGACACCTCAAGTTGCTGGAGGTCGCCCTTGCATTGCTGGTACGCGCATGACTGTTCAAAACCTTATGATGGATTCTCAAGCAGGTTTATCTCCTCAAGATATTGTGACAGAATATCCACATTTATCTCTAGCGCAAATTTATGCGGCGCTTGCCTATTACTATGCTAATCAGGAGGCAATGGATAGAGAAATTGCTTTATATCAAGCAGAATGTAACGCTCTGGAAACGCAGTGGATGTCAGGTAATTGTGCGTGAGTCAAATCTGCTTCTATTTAGATGAAGATGTTGGCAAGAAATCTCTAGCTAATGGCTTACGCAATGTTGGGATTGATGTAATGACAACGGCTGAGGCAGATAGATTAGCATCGTCTGATGATAGCCAATTAATCTGGACAACGGAACAGAGACGAGTTATTTATAGTTTCAATGTTGGTGATTTTTGTCGATTGCATAAAGCTTATCTCGAACAGCAACAAAAGCATTCAGGTATTGTACTTGCTGCCAAGCAGAGCTATGCAATTGGAGAACAGTTGCGAGGCTTGTTGAAGTTAGTAGAAAGTGTAGAAGCCGAGGATATGGCAAATCAATTAGTGTTTCTAAGAAAATATATTGAAAATTTTTAACCTGCGATCGCTTTGTGTGAAAATATGCCAAGGAGGAATCGCACTGTAAATCTCTGCTATAGTTTGGCGATCGCTTTCTGTAAGAATGCCTACTGGCTAGCTATCTGCCTTTACCAATAACTTGAGGGGCTAACGTGACGTGGCGTTGATTATGCTGATTCTAGATGAGTGACCGAAATTTGTTCAGTTCTTTCAGGGGGTTTCGCTCCAGTTGCAACAGCATGAACCGCATGAAGAATATCGGCAAAATAGTACCGCTGAGGAATTGTTTATAGCGTTATCTTGGGCTGCTGGCGCTGGGCGACTTGGATTAACAACCTTAATGCCTCATTCACTGCTTCATCGTTGGGAAAAGCTTGAGCAACATCGGGATCTAAAAGTACTAGGTTCGTTTTTGTACGATATCGCTCAACATATTTACCTCTAACCCCGCTTGCCATTTGAGCTAAGTCGTACTCAGGACGTAATTCATCTTCCATTTCGTTTTCAACTTCCTTCTTCATAAAACCTCTTCTCTTGGCGAGTAGCTTTTCTGGCGCTAATAATTCGTATCTTTTCCTCTTTATCAGTATGTGCAACAACTAAAAGTTGTTCAAACCTAGATAAGCCAATAATAACGTAACGACTTTCTCTAATGGAGTGGTCAGGATCAGGGAAAGTTACAGATAGCCGGTCATTAAATACTGTTGCAGCTTCCTGAAAAGAAACACCATGCTTTTCAAGGTTTAGTGTTGCTTTTTCTGGATTCCATTCAAATTCCATCTACAATACTCCCTGCCTCTCCCTCCCAGAGTTTAACAGGCTGCGGAAAGATATCGAAATGTCCACAAAGATTCGATGAGTTAATGACGAAGCTAGGTGGTACTAGATACTCTGACATTTATTAAAGAAGATACTGCACCAGTTGCTCATGAGTGGGAATATCAGCAGGTAGAAAGGTTTTTAGGTCTATTTTTGATGGTTGGGCTAATGCTGCTAAACGGTTACATTGAATAGCAATACAACGATCAAAGATATTTCTCACAAATCTACCATTTCCAAGTTTTCCTATTTGATGTTCAAATTGATTAACTAAGAGACGCACTGCTTCCAGAGTCTTCTCTGAGAACAGATAGCCGTGCTGTTCACACCTGACTTTAAAAATCTCGGTTAACTCGGACGGACAATAGTCTTCAAAGTGAATCGACCTTGCAAATCTGGACTTTAGACCAGGATTAGATTTAATAAATCGAGACATCTCCGCTTTATATCCTGCAACAATAACTACCAGATCGTCTCTGTGATCTTCCATCATTTTTAAAAGAGTATTGATTGCCTCTTGTCCGTACATATCGCCGCGTCCGTCTGGAACAAGGGAGTAAGCCTCATCAATAAAAAGTACACCACCGAGAGCAGATTCAACTACTTTTGCTGTTTTGGGTGCTGTTTGTCCCAAGTATTCTGCAACTAAATTAGTCCGGTCTACTTCAAGAAAATGGCCTTTTGATAGAACACCAAGATTTTTGTATATCTCGCCTAAAATCCTAGCTACTGTGGTTTTGCCTGTTCCAGGATTTCCCGTGAATACGAGGTGTCTGGTGATTGAAGGAGCTTTTATACCCGCTTGAGCTTGCATCTGGGCTACTTTTGCAATATTTACCAACTCTTGAACGGTAGATTTCACAGCACTTAATCCAGTTAATGAATGAAGTTGATCTAAACATAGCTGAAGCTCATTAGTGACTACTTCAGGTTTATTAGCATTAATGTGAGGTTGCTTGTGAATCTCTTTACAGACTTCTGCTGCCCATTCGTTGCTTATTTGTTTAATGTGAGTACCCAATAGGTTATGAGCTGTTTTTATTGCATTTTCTTTAGAAGAAGCTTCAGCAAAAAACAAGCAATCAATCTCTAACTGCTTTTCAGGCTTTTCTAGAAAATTATAAGCATCATCAATGGTACTCCAAGCAGCCCATAACCAAGAATTGCCTGAAGCACAGATACTAAAGACTGTAGAATTCCATGACATATATACACACCAGACAGTGAACACAATGAATTACACAGTGTTATGTTACCCACTCAGGTATCAAGATATTCATTTTCCTATTACCACAAAATAAAAAGCCCACATGAGCGGGCTTTCTAAATCAATTAAGTTATTGCTTGACTTACCGTTTAGCTAACTTCTTCGACATCTTCCGCAGACGAATCGATTGGGGTGTAACTTCCACTAATTCATCGGGGCCAATGTATTCCAAAGCACGCTCTAGGCTCATGTCTATTGGTGCTTGCAGTTGCACTAATTCATCGCCACCAGCAGCCCGGTGGTTGGTTAACTGCTTGGTCTTACAGATATTCAATTCCAAATCTTGGGAACGATTGTGTTCTCCCACGATCATGCCTCTGTAAACCTTTGTGCCGGGAACAATAAAAAATGCTCCTCTATCTTCAGCATTCCTCATGGCGTAGAAGGTAGAAACACCCTCTTCAAAGGAGATTAAAACGCCTTTGTTACGGGCTTCAATGTCGCCACTGAGTTGACGGTAGTCTAAGAAGCTGTGGTTCATGATGCCTTCACCACGAGTCATCCGCATGAATTCACCCCGGAAACCAATCAAACCACGGGCGGGAATGACAAACTCTAACTGGGTGCGATCGCCACTACCTGGTTGCATATCTTGCATTTCGCCTTTGCGTTGTCCCAAGCGTTCGATACAGCTACCCACACCATCAGCAGGAATGTCTAACACCAAGAGTTCAAAAGGTTCGCAAGGTTGACCGTTGATTTCGCGGTAAATTACCTGTGGCTGAGATACCTGAAACTCGAAGCCTTCCCGGCGCATGGTTTCAATTAAGATACCCAGGTGGAGTTCACCACGACCGGAAACGAGGAATTTATCGGGAGAATCGGTTTCTTCGACACGCAAAGCAACGTTGGTTTCTAGTTCGCGGAATAGGCGATCGCGCACTTGTCTTGATGTCACCAACTTGCCTTCTTGACCAGCAAAGGGCGAATCATTCACACAGAAGGCCATTTGTAAGGTTGGTTCATCCACTTTAATTAGTGGTAAAGCTTGCGGTTCATTGGGGTCAGTAATCGTTTCCCCAATATAAGCATCAGCGAAACCAGCCACCGCCACAATATAACCTGCGGTTGCTTCTTCCATGTCTACGCGCTTCAGTCCATCAAAGCCCATCAACTTGGTAATTTTACCCTTGACAATAGTACCATTTTCTGTTACTAAAGCTGCTTGCTGTCCTGAGCGGATAGTACCGTTGTGAATTCTGCCAATGACAATCCGTCCCAGATATTCAGAATAATCTAGGGTTGTAACTTGCAATTGCAGAGGCTTATTGCTGTCGCCTACTGGTGGTGGAACGTGTTGCAGAATCGCGTTAAACAGGGGTTGCATATCTACCGATTCTGCTTCCAAGCTTTCTTTGGCGAAACCTGCAATACCGGAGGCAAACAGATAGGTAAAATCACATTGGTCTTCATCTGCCCCTAATTCCAAGAACAGATCCAATACTTTATCAACAGCAACGTGGGGGTCAGTTTGACCACGATCAATTTTGTTGATGATAACGATGGGGCGCAGCCCTTTTTCTAAAGCTTTTTTCAGAACAAAGCGTGTTTGGGGCATGGGGCCTTCATTGGCATCGACAATCAGAAGACATCCGTCAACCATGCCGAGTACGCGTTCAACTTCGCCACCAAAGTCAGCGTGTCCAGGAGTATCAACAATATTAATTAGTGTTTCTTTGTAGCGAACCGCCGTATTTTTGGACAGGATAGTAATACCCCGTTCCCGTTCTAAGGCGTTGGAGTCCATAACGCAATCCGGAACGTCTTCGCCTTCGCGGAAAATGCCGGATTGTTTGAGGAGTGCGTCAACCAGCGTGGTTTTGCCGTGGTCAACGTGGGCGATAATGGCGACGTTGCGAATTGGGAGCGTCATAGAAGCTTTTGGTGAACTCTAGAGGGGGTTTATAAGATTTACATTTGAATGCTAGGCTGTTTTAACAGAATTGAGAACGATCGGCAAATTCTGTAAAGAACCTTTAATAATTCTAGCGTAATCGTCACAATTGCGGGAAGTTTTGTAAACCCCACAATGGAGATGTGTGGTAATTACGGCGTTGGTGGGATAACAAAAGCTTCTGTGACAAACAGGTGTTAGCTGAAGGGCAGTATTGCTTTTGATAATTGCGGTTGATTAGCACAGAGAAATTTGTAATTAGAAATGCTTTGGTGAAAAGTACGATCTTTGACCAATAGAGATGAAGTTACTGGCTACTAAAAGTCAAGTTATTTCGTGTTTGGGATCGAAGGGCAGCGATCGCCAAGCCTGGTTTTTTTTGACTAGAATGGGGTGGGTATCTCTACAAAAATATTCAACTTACACGGAATTATCACAATGTAGAGCTAGGTCAATTATTTAGAAGAGCAAGAAGCGATGTCTACGACGGGCTACGCCTACGTTATTATCTATGTAAAGACATTACAATGTAACGCCTCTAGAGAATTTAAGCTATATTCTAAAAACTAATAAAATGACAGCGATAATTATATGGTCTGCTGCCTAAATCCTAATTGCGAGAATCCCAAAAATCCTGACGGGGCAAATTTCTGCCTCAGTTGTGGCACAGAGTTGGTATCGTTATTGAGAAATCGTTACCGAATCATCACACCATTAGGGAGAGGAGGTTTTGCACGCACATATATCGCCGAGGATATAGACAAGCTCAATGAACGATGTGTTGTTAAGCAGCTGGTTCTAAGTCAATTTTATGGCAGTCAGGGTAGTCAGGCACAAAAAAAAGCGACTGAGTTGTTTGAACGAGAAGCCAAACGTCTCAAAGAATTAGGAGAACATGTCCAAA
The DNA here is from genome assembly GCF_002949795.1 of Nostoc sp. 'Lobaria pulmonaria (5183) cyanobiont'. Lineage (NCBI taxonomy): Bacteria > Bacillati > Cyanobacteriota > Cyanophyceae > Nostocales > Nostocaceae > Nostoc > Nostoc sp. 'Lobaria pulmonaria (5183) cyanobiont'. The sequence goes on from NZ_CP026692.1 coordinate 7,014,923, forward strand.
TTCCCAATTTGTATGCATATTTTAAGGAAGCTGAATATCTGTATTTAGTGCAGCAGTTTATCGAAGGGCAAAATCTGTTGCAAGAATTAAAAGAACAGGGAATTTTTGATGAAGCCAAAATTCGAGATTTTTTAAATGATTTATTATCTGTACTGGCAGATATACATCAACAACAAGTAATTCACCGAGATATTAAACCAGAAAATATTATTCGCCGTCAAAATGATGGGAAATTAGTACTAATTGATTTTGGGGTAGCAAAGCAAAGGACGGAACCTACAAACACTACGATAGGGACAATTATTGGTTCATTAGGTTATGCACCGATTGAGCAAATGCAAACGGGTAAAGTTTTTCTGTCTAGTGATATTTATAGTTTAGGAATAACTTGCTTTCAACTGCTGACCAATATTTCTCCTTCGAGTTTGTGGATGAAACAAGGCTATGGTTGGACTTCTAATTGGCGACAGTATTTAACGCAACCCATAAGTCAAGAATTAGAGATGATTCTTAATAAGTTACTACAAGAAAATCACGAACAGCGTTATCAATCTGCACAGGCTGTCTTAGAAGACTTGAAAAAGTTGCCACCGCTAATGTATACATTAGCTTCTACAGTTATTCCACCTACTCTGCCATCAAGAGGGCAACCACAAAGTCAACATAAATCAACTCGATATCTACCGCAATTCTCTGACACTAAATTATTGTCTGGAGCAGTAATAGCTGGATCGGGTAGTTCATTTTTAGCGATCGCACTTATAAGTTTCCTTGGAACTACTTGGATTAGTTCAGGATTGTGGTTGCTAATTTTAGGAGGATTAGTCTTTCTTCAATCTCGCCCGCTTTTAGAAAAAGTTTATTTAATTGTTATTGCGATCATCGCAAATTTACTCGTTGTCTTTATTTTCAAAAATCTCCTAAACAATAATCTTCTCAAAGCTGGTTTAAATGGACTGTTGCTTGTAGGATTACTAGTTATTCTGGCAGGCTTATTGACAGTTATTATTATCGGTGTGTCTGAAATAATTAACAAATTAATTTCTAAATATATTTAGTTTTTTGGGTTTGCTCAATTGTCAAAATCTCTTTTAAAGAAATTTTATAAAATCTTGGTAATTATTCATGACAAATAAAAAAGAAAACTTGAAATTGCTTATTTCTCTTGGTCTGGCTGGGGTAATGGTAGCAGCTATTTTATGGTTAATTAGCAAAGTTTCTTCTACGATCGTAACAACACCATCAAACCCCACAAAAACTTCATCTTCATTGACAAATAAGCCTTCACTAATGAATTTGGGTACAAGGATTTTAGTGAAAGTGCAAACATCCCCGGAAAAAACAGATGGAGTTAAAGCTTTTGCTGAGAAAGATTTCAGTACTGCCGTTAAAAAATTTACTGATTCTTTGAAAAATAATCGCAATGACCCAGAAACTTTAATTTATTTAAACAATGCCAAAATAGCACGAGATAATTCAGAAGCTATAAAAGTTGCGATCGTCGCACCAATTAATTTTGATCCTAGTTTAGCAGAAGAAATTTTACGTGGTGTAGCTCAAGCTCAAAATGAAGTTAATACCCAAGGAGGAATTAATGGTAAAAAATTGCAAATTGTCATTGCAAGTGCTGATAATAGAGAAGATTCTGTCCGGCTAGATAATGAATTAGTTCAAGATAAAAGCCTTGTAGCTGCGGTAGGTGTTAGACGTAAAGCAGAAATATATAAAGAGAAAGGTTTGGTTTTAGTCTTGCCCGTCGAGCTACCAAATCAAGCAGAAAATCCAGAAAAATTAGAGAATAATACAGTAAATAGTCAGTTAAATAATTCCAACACTAACTACTTGTTTCATGTAAATCCCTTATATGATAATTTAATAGATACTCATTCTCGCTACATTGCTCGACAAGCAAGAAATATTGCTATTTGTGGCGATGTTCGTAGTTCAAGAGATAATTCAACCTCTTCATCAAATCAGATACTTGTAGAACAGTACACTCAAGCTATCAAAAAATATGGCAGCAATGTTATTAGTACGCCTTGCAATTTAGCAGATAAGAATTTTGACCCGAAAGCTTTTGTGGATAAAGCCATAGAAACAGAAAATGCAAGTGGCTTTTTATTAATACCTTCAATCAGAAATATATATTTTGCCACCAAGGTAGCACAAGAGGTTAAAGGTAGAAAGCCACTGTTTGCTTCTGAAACTATGTACAGTGCTACAACTTTACAAAATGGCAAGGATCTTGAAGGAATGGTATTACCTGTGTATTGGCATCGTAATGCTAATAAAGATAACCCCTTTGCAAAAAATGCCTTTCAGCTTTGGAATGCACAAGTAAATCAGAGAACGGCGGGAGCTTATGATGCGCTTCAAGCAATTATTACTGGCTTAAAACAAGATAGTACCCGCGAAGGATTACAAAGGGTATTGTCTAATCCAAATTTTTCAACATCTGGAGCAACCGGAATGATTCAGTTTTCGCCTTCCGGTGAGCGTCAAGGAGAAGCAATGCTAGTCAAAATCGAGCGTTGTGAGTCTTGTTATAGTGGAACTGGTTACGATTTTGCCCTCTTGAATAAGAAGTAGTTTTTTTGATATTAATTTTAATTCCAAAGATATAGGTTGCTTTCAAATAGGTAATCTCTTAAATTTGAATGTTATACTAAACTGCTTGATTTGATTGTAATCAAACATTGAAGTGTCGCTTTAATTTTTATCTAACAAAAAGTTTTGTTTCTCTACCCAGAGTTGTGAGAGCGATCGCTCAAAAGAAAGATGGAATCTCCCTAATCTCTGTGCCAAGGTTATATCAGTAAGAATTACGAACACTTTGCCGAGGAGAACACGGATGGTAGCTACATTAGATGATACGAAACGCAATGCAATTGCTGTAAAACTTGCAACTCTTAAAGCTCTCCAACAGTTGGCGCTCGAAAAGGAACAATCCCTTTTGACACAAGGGCTTGATGGCGAAATTGCCGATCGCATCCGAAATTTTATCAATGACGATCAAAAAAATCTTGGTATTTTAGAAACCGTAATTGGTCAGTATGGGATTCAGGCAGAACCCAAAAAAAATATTACAAAATTCATTGAAAGAGCCCGCGAAATGTTCAACAGTTCTGAGTTGAACCTCTATGAAAAAGTCTCTCAGCATGAATTGCTAAAACATCAATTAGTAATGAGTGGCTTGATAGTTCACAAAGCTGCTCAAAAAGTTGGTGCTGATGTCTTGTTAGCGATCGCACCTTTGAATACCGTTAACTTTGAGAACCGCGCTCACCAAGAGCAACTCAAAGGCATTCTGGAAATTCTGGGTGTCCGCGAACTCACTGGACAAGATGCAGATCAAGGAATTTGGGCACGTGTTCAAGACGCTTTGGCCGCAGTTAGTGGTGTAGTAGGTAGTGCTGTTACCCAAAACAGCGACAAAAAGGATCTAAATATCCAAGATGTCATCCGCCTCGATCACAACAAGGTAAATACCCTATTCACCGAAATACTACAAAGCAACGATCCACAAAAGATCCAAGAGTACTTCGGTCAAATTTACAAGGATTTAACTGCTCACGCTGAAGCTGAAGAGGAAGTAGTCTACCCAAGAGTACGTCCTTTCTACGGTCAAGCTAACACCCAAGAATTGTTTGATGAACAAGCTCAGGCAAAGCAGGCATTAGAGGAAATTAAGGCTATTAGCCCATCTTCACCGCAATTCAAAGAGAAAGTTAAACAGTTGATGGACGCTATTGGCGATCATATTCGTCAAGAAGAAAGCACAATGTTTGCTGCCATTCGCAACAACTTAAGCACTGAGCAAACGGAACAACTGGCTACTGAATTCAAAGCCGCTAAGACCCGAATTCAAGAGAAATTGGGCGTTGTTAGCGAATCGAATGTGTAGGATGCTTTTGGGCTTTCTATATCCGCTAAAAAAAGTTAGTTAAACAAAAACTCCCAGCACATCAGCGCTGGGAGTTTTTGTTTACAAAGTTTGCTGACAGTATTTATAAGCGGCATAAGCCATAGTTACAACGCCGGTGATAATGGCAGATTCATCGACTTCAAATTGGGGATGGTGTAAGGGGTGGTTAATGACTCTTTCTTTGTAGCCTACACCTAAGCGAAACATGGAACCAGGGACGTGTTCCAAATAAATAGAAAAATCTTCAGATCCAAGGGAGGGTTCGGGTAAAACTTGAACGCGATCGCTACTCCAAGCTTCTTCTCCGGCTGATTGTAACAATTGTGTCAGAGCGTAATCATTTTGGACGCTGGGTACACCTTGGCGATAATTGACTTGATACTTTGCTCCGTAGGTATGGCAAACATTAGATACAATATTTTCAATCCAGTTTGGGAGATGGGCACGAGTTTCGGGATGGAGCGATCGCACAGTTCCCAATAACTGCACTTTATCGGCAATTACATTCGGCGCTCTGCCACCATTAAATTTCCCTATACTCAAGACTAGAGGACGCAAAGGATTTTGTGTCCGGCTGATGGCTTGTTGCAGTGCAGTAATCACTTGGCAAGCAATCCAAATCGCATCAATCGCCTCATGGGGACGCGCCCCATGCCCAGATTCTCCCATAATCAGAATCTCTAAATCATCAGCAGCGGCTGTCAAAGCCCCGTAACGCACGCCAATAGAACCTGCGGGTATAGAAGGGAAAACATGAACCCCTAATAAAGCTGAGACGTTTTCCATCGCTCCATCTTTCACCATCCAGCTTGCCCCTTGAGCAATTTCCTCGGCTGGCTGAAATAAAAACCGCACTTTTCCACCCAACTCCTGTGCCACTTGGGACAGCACCATTGCCGTTCCTAACCCCACTGTGGTGTGGACATCGTGACCGCAAGCGTGCATAATACCATCTGTACGAGAGGCATATTCTAAATTTGTGCCCTCTTGAATTGGCAAGGCATCCATATCAGTGCGAATTGCCAATAAACGGTCATTTTGACTAATGCCTTGGAGTTCTCCAATTACGCCCGTTTTACCAACTCCTTCTTGTACGTGCAGCCCACTGGAAGACAAAACACCAGCTACGAAAGCTGCTGTTTGGTACTCTTGACCACTGAGTTCTGGGTGAGAGTGGATGTGGCGGCGAATTTCAATCAAGCGGGGCGCTAGTTTTGCTGCTAAGTCTTTAATACGGGTAAGCATCGATTTAATTAATCTATAGGCTTTTTTCCCATGATAAAGAAATGTTAACAAACAAAATGCTCTTTGCCATACAAGGATAGTTGAGAACAAGCAGAGGGGTAAGGGAGCAGGGGAGGCGAGGAGACAAGGGGGACAAGGGGGACAAGGGGGAATTATTGAACAAGTCTCTCCCTTATCTTTCCCCTCTTCCTTGTCTACCTTGTCTCTTCTCAATGCCCAATGCCCCATGCCCCATTCCCTACTCCCCAGTTTATTTTGAGTAGCAGGTTGTGGCTAAAGTATTTTCGGGTTTGTACTCGTTACATTCTCTGGGATTTTGACGCTCTAACGACCAACCATAAGGTTTGTCGGAGGTGACAACACCATTATTTAAAGTTGTTAGTCGGTAGTTAGCCCCCCGAAAATTAGTAAATTGCAATTTGGCATCTTTTAAGTTCGCTGCTTCTAAATTGGTACTGATGAAGCCGGCAAAAGACAGATCGGCATTTTCCAGGGAGGCTGATTTTAAATTTGCTCCTGTTAAAGAAGCACCACTGAGATTCGCCGAATTTAGAATCGCACCTTCTAAATTTGCACCTGTGAGATCGGCATTCGTGAGATTAGCTTGAGATAATGTAGCGCCGCTCAAGTCAGCCCCTCGCAAATTTGCTCCAGTTAGATTCAGCCTAGTTAGGTCAGCGCCACTCAAATTACACCGAGGACAGGCACTTGTTGCCTTTAACTGATCCAAGTCTAGCTGATTTAATGCAAGAGCCTGCTCTGCAAACCCTAAACAAGCTAACAGGGAGACGGTGGCAACAATCTTAAGTTTCATATTTTTTACTGATATTTACAAAAATAACAAGTTACGAACATCACCTACTGCCATCCTTACATATACCGCTTCTCTAAGGAAGTACAGGGATGAAGCATTGATTAAGAAGCTGTAAAAATACTATAAATTATAATAGTAAGACTACTCAAACGGAAATATAGGCTATAGAATCAAATCGTAAGGAACTATACCGAACCAATTATAGACTACCAAATATGTGATCCCCCTAGCTCGATTCAAAAGACGACTAGGGGGATCTTGTTTTTAGGTGTTGGGCATGGAGAACAGACAAGGTAGACAAGGAAGAGACTTGTTGAATAATTCCCCCTTGTCCCTTTGTCCCCCCTGCTCGCCTGCTCCCCTGCCTTCTTCATCGCCATCCTAAAAGGCGCAGTCCAGGGACAATTAGGTAGTAACTCACTCCTAACCAGAAGCTGATAAAGAAGCCTACAGAGGCAAAAAAAGTCAGAGGCAAGGATAACTCTGACCAGGCTGGTTGACTAGTAAATTGGAAGATTGGAGGTGCTAACTTCAAAAGAATCAAAACTGCATAGGCGATCGCACTGCCAAAAGCCGCGAACATAGCGTACACTACATGATGGCTGCGAAGTCCTAAACTCAAGGTGAGTAGGCAAACTGCCACTAAAATCACTGCCACTAAGCCCTCGCCGCTATCTTTTGGGGTGATTAATTGCAAAATTAACCAGCCGAAGCCATAGCTAATCATGCCCATCAGGGAAGCCACTAAAAACCGCCGCCGTTGACCAAAACACCCGGATACTGTCAGCCCCCATGCGGTTCCCCAGCCTGCGGCGACGAACACCAAAATATCTGCACCGAAGACGGGTTGAGTATTTGGCACTAATTGGTTTAGCTGACTCCCAATAAATTCCACAACCTGACGCCCCAAGCTGGTGCGATAGGCCAAAATAAAACCAGCGATCGCACCAAAACAAGCGCCGATACTACTCAGGATCATTGCCCAAATCGTCGCCAAACAAGCTCGGAAAATTTGGATGATTGTCTGAGCGATAAAAATAACGGTTTTGGTGACAGCTAGGCTAAAGTTAGCTAAAACTTGCTCAATAGCTTGTATTATCAGTGTAAATCTCTGGTAAACTTGCGTTGAGGCTTGCTTAATCTTGTCTCGCAGTTGGGCAAATAACCCTGGTGGCGGTAATGGTTGAGAAATCTTCGCCAAACGTTTTTGAATTATAGCTGCATTTGCTGGACGCGATCGCACATCTTCCTGCACCATCTCATCCAGCAAATCTGCTAGTTGCGGGTTGACATTCACCGCAGTTCGCCAGCGCAATTTACCCGTTTGCTGATCTTCCAACTCTAGCGGGTATTTGCCTGTTAGTAGTTCAATCACCGTTCGACCAAGGGCATAAAAATCGGCACTTGGCCCAACAACACCTCCAGTCACTTGTTCTGGTGGACTGTAGCCAGAAGAAAATAATCGCGTGGAACTAGACACAGAACGCAGCTTAGAGGCACTAAATTGTTTCGCGCCACCAAAATCAATTAGTACCACGCGATCGCCCTCTGTTTGCCCTTGAGGTAGCATTACAGTTGGCGAAGATGTACCCAGCATTAAATTAGAAGGTTTGATATCCCGATGAAGAATCTGACGTTTGTGTAATTCTTGTAAAATCTGCACAGCTTGGGCAAACCAGTTTAAAACCAAATCCTCTGGACAGCCTTGGGGAAACTTTTTTAATATCTCCTCTAAAGTCCGCCCATTGATTTTTTCCATTACCAGACAAGGCAATTGGTGCGGTTTAGGATTAAACAGTTGTACTTGAAAATAACCATCGTTATCGACTGTGGGAACACCCGGATGCTGCAAGCTAGATAAAACTGCTGCCTCTTGGGTAAATAATTCCAGTGCCTTGGGCGAATCTTCTACCAATACTTTCAATACTTTCTCTGTTTGAGTTTTTTCATCCCAAACTGTGTAGATTTGAGCAAATCCTCCCGATCCCAAGGGCTGAAGTGGAACATAGCGATCTAACAACTCTAGCGGTGCGCCACAGCTGTTGCAAAATTTGTTTCCCCAAGGCTGAGGATAAGGACGTTGACAATCAGGATTTATGCAGTGAACCGCACTCTGAGTGATGTGGGACACAACCGCTACAATACAAAGGCTGACTTGATTTTAGCGTTTCTTTAGGTTTCCTGATTTTAAAATAGACAAAAGAAAAACCCTCATAAAATTTATGAGGGCATTCGTTTATATTTACAACAGAATTCAAGGAAGGTGAAGTACACAACGATTCCTGTCAAAGCAAGATATAAAGCCTGTTTTACTTCTGTTAGCGCAGCGGGGCGCAGCCCATTCTGAATTTTGAATTCTGCTGTATATCAGCCCTTAATTACGAAAACTTCTCTTACTTTGTCTGTGCTTGGCAACTTCTTTGCGCTTGCGTTTTTCTAAGGGTGTTTCAAAATGACGATGCTTTCTCATGTCTGGAAAAATTCCCGCCTTGGAAACTTCTCGTTTAAATCGTCGTAAGGCTGACTCAATGTGTTCATTGTCACCTACAATTACTTGGGTCATTATTTCTCCTACTAAGTTGACTTCATCGATGGCTATGCAGGCGGTAACATTACAAAAAAAAGACAGACTCTTGTTTGTCTGACCTTAAGACCTTGGTAAGTTTTTTGTTTCCAAGATTAGTAGCGTCCGCCGCGTCCACCGCCGCCGCCGCCGTATCCTCCTCGGTTGCCACCAAAGGAACCTCTATCACCTCTATCTTCCTTGGGTTTAGCCTTATTCACTTTTAGGTCACGACCCATCCACTCAGCACCGTCGAGAGCTTCAATGGCAGCGGTTTCTTCAGCTTCAGTTCCCATTTCCACAAAGGCAAAGCCCCGAGGACGACCTGTTTCACGGTCAGTAGGTACTTGAACGCGCTTTACAGTACCATATTCTGCAAAAATACCACTTAAATCTTCTTGTGTAACGTCATAAGAGAGGTTACCTACATAAATTGACATCGATTCTCTCCAAAATCATCACTGTGTAGAGATTTTAATTTCTCTCAGAAGTCTGTAAATACTAAAAGGAAAAAGCCTTTCAATACTAAAACCAAAGACATCACTCAATTAACTCTCATAAATCTAGGATGACATACGAGCCAACTCTTTGCACCCAGTAGATAGTTAACCAGTGACGCGATCGCACCTAAGCGATCGCCCGCCCCTACATACCCTAAGTATAGTCCACCGCAAAAAGAGGTTGGAAATGGAAGAAGATAAATTCTGTAGGGTGATATAAAAAATCAGACATGCAAGGGCGCATCTTTAATATCCGAATTGAACGTTTGACTGCATTAACCATGAAGCATTACTTTAAAATTTTAATACGAAAGGCAAAGTCAGGCAACAAATATAAAACTATGGTGACTTGTACTTTTTTAGATAACCCGCTATCAAAGCAACTGCAATCGCGTACCCGCCTACCATCATGGGTGTCATCGTCAACAAAATTGGAACTGAGTCTTTGTCACAAGTTTCACTTATGGGAGGCAAAATGTTTAAAACCCTTCAGCATCGCTGCCTTCTGCTTGAAAGGGCGTAGTCTTCAATTATTACCAAAAGTTGCCAAGAACTAAATTTTTGTGCAATATTACTTGCCAAGATTGTTAAGTAATGTTTCGCCAACAGTGTCTACGCTATATTTACCCCTATTTGGGGAATTCGCCAATGGTATCCGGTATGCGGATATCGGCTCAATACTAATTAAGGCTGAAGGGGCGACGATATAGGCTGAAAAGCTTTATATGTAAAGCCTGTAACATTTTATGATAAAAAAAGATAGGTTTCAATTTGCAATCAGACCTACCTGTTGAAAATGTTACCTGTATTTTACCAAAACCACTTAAAAAGTCAACTGAGTACAGCAGAATACCTGTTCATAAAAATTTTGCTTAATCTCCTACAGTAAATCAAAAAAGTCAACTTAGAAAGATTAGCAAATGCTTTACCTTTAGCAATTAAATTTGAAAGCCGAAGAAAAAGAATACAGCGATTTTTATCACTACCAAATTTAACAATTGAAAAAATCTGGTTTCCAATAGTAACAACATAGTTAGAAACATATTTTACACATAGTAAAATAATTTATGTAGCAATTGATAGAAAAAATTGGACTTGCATAAATTTATTCATAGTTAGTATTATTTGGGATAAAAGAGCATTTCCAGTATATGTTGAGTTATTGGGGTGCTTGTTATTATAAGTATCCCTTCATTTTTTGCATACCTGCTACCTAACGATCGCTCTTCATTTAGTCTAAAGTCCAGTAATCAGTCAAAATATCACTCACATATAAGAAGCGCATGACTACCAAACCGAAGATTTTCATTGATGGGGAATCGGGAACCACAGGCTTACAAATTTACTCACGCCTCAACCAACGGGATGACATCGAGTTAGTTAGCATTGAAGCATCTAAACGTAAAGATGCAACTGAGCGAACTAAACTAATCAATGCTGTTGATGTTATCATTCTCTGCCTGCCTGATGATGCGGCGCGCGAAGCTGTTAGCTTAGTCAGTAATACTAGGGTTAAGATCCTTGATGCTAGTACTGCCCATCGCACAGCTAAGAACTGGGTATATGGCTTCCCCGAACTAAATCCAGGACAACGAGAGAAAATCGCCAGCGCCCAGTTTGTCAGCAATCCGGGCTGTTATCCCACAGGATTTTTAGCTTGTATCCGTCCGTTAATTGCCAAAGAACTCCTGAACAGTAACTTTCCCATCACCGTTAATGCAGTGTCTGGTTACTCTGGTGGCGGAAAGAATCTCATTAAACAGTATCATACCTTCCACGAACAGCAAGCCGGCGCAGAGTCGCTCCACCCTTATGGTATCTACGGTTTGCAGTTTGGGCATAAGCACGTCAAAGAAATGCATCAGTATTCCGGGTTAGTATCACCACCGCTTTTCGTACCAGCCGTGGGAGATTTTGAGCAGGGGATGCTGGTACAGATACCTTTACCACTGGGGACTTTGGATAATCCACCATCAGGTAAGATTATTCATCAAGCGATCGCTGATTACTACCAAAGTGAAAAGTTCGTGCAGGTTGCTCCATTCCAAGATTCGACTCTACTGAGAGACGGAACATTTCTAGATGCGATGTCTACGACGGGCTACGCCTACGCACTGAACGATACTAATATTGTTCAGGTTTTTGTATTCGCCAATGACACTACCAAAGAAGTCTTGCTAGTTGCTCGTCTTGACAACTTGGGTAAGGGCGCATCAGGAGCCGCAGTCCAAAACCTAAACATCATGCTCGGTTTTCCAGAAGAGTTGGGATTGTCATGAAAGAGGGTTAGGGAGTGGGGGAGCAGAGGAGCAAGTTTTTCCTCTCTGCCCCAATGCCCAATGCCCATTATTTTGATTTTTCTTTCAGTTCCTCAAGCAAGTGAATTACATTATGCTCAAATGCTTTGTTTCGCTCTTGAACTGATTCAATTAACGGTTTACCAAAAAGATTAATCACATACTTAGCTAGTTGAATACCTAGAGGTCTTAAATGTCCACCTGCTAAAGTTTTCCGAAAATCTTGAGGTGGCTTTTGCAGAATATTAGTAAACCATTCACAGGTTGATTTAGCAATATTGTCTGATTTGAAACAGACTAAACCCATGATATTAAATAGCTCACTATCCTTGATTAAATACTGGGTTTCTTCAACGGTTGGTTTCACGCCCCAACCAAGATTATCGATGATATCCGCTAAAAATTGAGGACGAATTGCGCTCCCTGTGTCAGCAATAGCAGGCGCTAATAGGATAGAAACCTGCCCTTTAATGAAGACACTGTTAATGTTGATATTCTTATGTACATAAGTATAAATTAAGTTTTTAACCTCATCTCTTTTTTGCGTTAATTCATCAAAAAGAATGTCAATATCTGCAATAACACTTTCTATTTCTGACTCATTAGAAGTTTTAGATAGTAGGTTACGAATAAACTGCTCTCTATCTTGAGGGTTGGGAGATAGAGCAGTAAATCCTTCTAATAAGGAGATGTATTTACAGCCAAGGCTATGTCCAATCCAAGAAAAGTTTTTATCATCTAGATAAGCTTCATAATCATATCCTGCAATACTTGCCATCCTCACAAGCTCTGGTAGAATTTCATACTGCTCCCTCATGAGAAAACCAGCTTCTACATAATGGTTAAAAGTAAAATTAAACGGCAAAAGAATAATTGTATATCCCTGCTCGAATAGAGATTGAAGCAGATAACGATAAAAAAGCATGGAGCCAAATGTTCCAAAGAAAGCGCCTGCAATAAATTGAATTACCCCTTTAGGCTTTGGATGTAGAGCAACCCAACTGTGAGAAACTGGTTTAAATCTCAGTTTTAGATTCATATTTACCATGACTTGTTTGTAGGTATATGGTGAATCTTCAAACTGAAGTTGCTGCTTTTCGGATTATTCAAAGAGATATTTTTGCACAACTGCCATGCTTTGCTAAACAAGCTGCGATCGCCTCGTTAGCAAATAGCCGGAACTCTCTTAATGGCGTTAATTTTACTAGTTAGCGGTGGTTAAAACTATTTCACCTTAGCGCGGAAGCGGACAAAACCATAAGAATTAGCTGGTGTGCCAGATCCAGTGGCTGCGGGTAGATTGGGAAAACTTGGGACTGTAATATTGACCACTACTGCCCCATTGGTGTTAGTACCGCAGTATGATGGTGTGCCTGAATCATTAGCTGTATAAAAACGCCCGCGATCGCTATCTGCTACATTAGTGAGATAAAGCGTAGGTGTAGTAGAACCAATAGCTAGGGCAATTCCTCGATCTGCTCCTGGTAAGCCACCATCATTAGGAGTCATACCATTAAAAGCAGTAGGAATAAAATTAACATTAGTCGGAACTAAGTCACAGAATTTCACATTAGTTGCATTACCAAGACCATTGGAAAGGAAATATATAGTATATTCCAATTCATCTCCCGGTTTGACAGTGCCAGCATTAATTAATCCTCGCAAGTAGCCAACAGGCCATTTAGGATCGCTATCATTAGTAGCATAAGGTTCTGGTACATAGTTACTGGCATTAGTAGCAACGTCACTGCGACCATCCACAATATCAGTTAAATCTTGGTTATTAAGGCGGGTGATGCGTTTAATTAACAACAATTTAGGATTAGAACTAACAGTATTTAATACTGTAAATAAAGTGGGGTCATCATCTGCCGTACTGGCAGGATTATTGCCAATATTTACACCATTGTCAGCAATTTGCAAGAACGAATTACCTAGAGTAGGTGGATTATTATTAGCGCCAGCAGAGTCTGCATCTGTGAACACCGTACCAACAGTTCCTGTAGGGTTATCAGGTGTGTTAAAAGTAGCATTTGCTTGGTTACTAATTGGATTACCGTCATTGGCATTATTAATCGTGGCAGTAATTTTAATGGTAATCGTATCACCTACACGTAGAATTCCAGAATTTGTCACAGCAACAACACCAGTACCGTTATAACTAGAATTGAGTGTAATGTTATTTCCTGAAGTTGCAGCAGTAATTGCTGCACTTACAAACGTTAACTGTGAGGGTAATGAGTCGTTAATGACAAAGTTAATTGCATTGCTATTACCTGGATTTAGGTTGGAGTAAGTGATGGTATATTCGATGCGATCGCCTACAGTCACTGTTCCACTACTATCATTGTCTGCGAGGAAGCGAACAGATTTGGTTCCTATGACATTTGCTTGAGTGTTAGTAGTAATTACTAAGGGAGTAGTGATTGCTTGACTTGGGAAATATGTCCAAGTATCTATTCCCTTAAAGTCACCATAATCACTACTAAATTCATGTTCTCCTAACGCACTATTGATCCCTCTAGCAGCATTACGCGGGTTAGTAGCTCCCGTACCATCTAAGTTAATCGCCGTGCCATTAGCGGTAGTATAATTGTTATCATTGTAATAAATTGTGGTCGCTCCAATCTGCTGTCCATTTTGATCTACAAGGTTAGGAAAAGCAGCAGGAGAGTTTTCCATTGTGATTTTAAACCCCTGCGGATTATTTTCGGCATCCAACATGGGAAAGTGATATTCTCCCGAACGTGTTGTGATTATGGCATTGTATGGTGCATTTCCTGGTAGAGGTAGGAGATTTACCCCACTTGCATTCTTCCCATCCCAAAGCACCACATTTGAGCCGACAGACAGCACATTTTGTAGTACTCTATCGCTACTAGGGTCAAAGATGCCATCATTATTGGTGTCAATAATTATTTGATAGCTACCAGTTGAGATAGCGTTGAAGCTAAAATTGCCTCCTACACCTACAGAAGTTTGGTTCCCACTACCTCCATTACCCCCAGTGAATTTGAACGAAGTTGGTACTGTGGGAATCGTCGCTGCTATCGGAATACTCAAAGCATTGAGAGTTGCTGTGTCGGGTCGATTGAAGAAAACTAAGTGGGTAATATCTGTTGATGTATCAGCAACACTTGGGTCTTGGACTCGCACATTGCCACTAAAGACTAAATTATTATTAGTAGCCTTAGCAGAATGGTAGACAGTGTTGTTATTTGTTTTATCAATATATCCCCGGTTGTTAGCAAAAAAGATGAAGCCAAAGGGATCGACTCCATTCATCTCAGTTTGGTAACGATACCCATCTTTGGTTTGAATATAAAGCTTAGAGTTGAGTCCTAAAGCAGCAGGAGCGCCATTTTGCCCAGCATTTCCTCCCATATTCATAGCGATATAGTTAGCAAATACTCGCCCTTTTTTGGCAACGCCGTTACTATCTCGAACTGTAATATCCCAAGCCGCTACCCCTGAAAGTTGAGTATTACCTGTAGTAAATGCCGCCGTTGCAGATATAGGTGGCGGATTGCCAGAACCACTTGTATTTGGAGAATGAAATTCAACTTCATAAATACCAGTTTCTGTAGCGACGAATTTACAAGGCGTATAGCCACCAGTATTAGGTAAAGGGCCGTTCGCTTCTTTGGCAACGGTGTTAATCAGACCAAAACCAGTTGCTAGAACATCACAAGAGCCATTTTGACTACCAAAGGGACTGCGGTAAACAATATCTTGTGAGTTTGAGAAACTAGTAGGCACACTAGAGCCAAGATTAACTGTTTCTCCCGCTTGCACATAAACTTTAAGCGTGGTTTTCCGAATAATACCTCCCAGTGTTAAATCTGACCATTCTAGGTAGGGTCTGTATCCGCCATCAGAAACTAACTCTTTGCTGCCTTCAGCCCAGCTAGGTTGGATACTATTTCCTAAAATACATAAAAAAAAGCCCAGGCTACTTAGCCATAATTTTTGGTGGCTAATTGTTAATGGCTTTTCCATAGTTTTTTTTACTGGGTTGTCCACAGACAGAGAAAATTTATCATTTTCATCAATATTTACTGTGGCGATCGCTCTTAATTTCTTAAATAAAGATTTCATCATTTAGTTCCAATAAAAATACATAATATGTAAATAATGATATTGAGTTTATAAATATATAAATACCAGAGTGAAAATTGAAAGGTTTTTGCACTAGATTCAAAGCGGATAAAAAATCGTTACGACAATAGTCTTCCCACGAGGAAAGGTTAAATTCGTACATACAGGTTGTAAGGAACATCTATACATCAAATAACCCTTTTATATTTCACGCCTTTGTATGCCCCTCATTGCAGCCTTGAGTTTACCGACCAAAGTTTTCATCGCCGATTTCTGTGGCTGACGCGCTACAGGTTTTTGTTGTCCAAAGCCGTCAAACAATTCGTTGAGCTTAACCGTAAAGCCTAAATACGCGCCTCCCGCAGAACGTGTTCCTGAGAAATCCCGGTCATCAACTTTACCAAAGACGTAACCAGCAGAAACGCGCAGGTTCGGCGTGAGGTAGTAGCCTGTTTCCACAACAAAGCCTGTCTCGCTGTAGCTAGACTGACTAATTACACGAGCTTCACCCACCAAATCCCAGCTATATCCCAAACGATAGGTAGCACGTAATTGGGCCAGATTTACTGTGCTAGTACCAGCTAAATCACTAGCTATGTAAGAGGTACTGTTACGCAACGCATACTTCCCGTAGAATTCCCATTGCCAATTAGGAGCGTAAATCGCTTCTAAAGCAAAGGTATGGTCTTGAGAACCCGTACCACTTCCTAAGAGGATGGTGTCAGGGATGGTTGATGGATTTTGGCGATATTCATAACGTAATAAAGCATTAAATTTATCGTTATTGGGATCGCGGTAGGCTAAACCCAGCTTCAGGTTAGCAGTATCTCCCAATCCTGAAAGCTTTTGATTGGAAGAACCGGCTTGTTGATAACGTACCAAAGCTGTGAGAGCCAGAGAAATTTTACCCGCAGCACCTGCGGTAATTACTGTATTAGCACCACCAGAAGAGGAACGATGTTCATAACGGACGCTAGCTTGAAACTGCGGATTATCACTATATTCCAGACCCACACTGTAGCTATCACCCCCATCAAATCCGATCGCAGATGCGGCTTGACCAAAGGCGTAGGGTTGAGCATATTGTTGACCCGCCAAAGTACGCCCGAAAAAGTTGCCAAATACGTGTTCGTAAGCAACGTTCAGCCGCAATCCAGAAGCAATAGTCCAGCGGTTATTTATACCAATTGCTCCTTGAGTAGTCATTTCGTTAGCACCACCCAAAATTGAGTAACGACCAGTCAAGGTAGTATCTGATCCGAGTTTGTGTTCGCCGTTGACACTCAAGCTAGTAATGGAATTACCCGAATATTGACCGCTACTGTAATACTGTTGGGCCAGACTAACGCTGACACCAGGAATTACTGCCCAATTCAACCCGAAAATGCTACGGTCTGGGTAAATAGCATCTTTTTGGGAAGATAAGCTGAGTTCATTTTGGGCTTGGAATGTCAGGTTTTTAGCTAGAGGAACTGAAAAACGCGATCGCAGTTGATCGGAATTACTACTTAGGGTACTGTCAGGAATACGGTCTTCCAGTTGACGATGAATCAAATCCAGATCGATAGTGGCGCTACCCAGGCGTTGTTGAATCCCAGCAGAAATCGTTGTCAGTGAATTATCTACCTTACTACCAGGTATCGCCTCATAACGCGGTGCAAACAGTTCTTCAAAAGTATCTAGGGGTTGGGGAGCAATCCCAAAATTGTCTTCATGGTCGTATTGCGCTCTGACGTTGGTAGTTGAGGCGAGTTTAGCTGTAAGCTGCGCTCCATAACGGGTTTGTCCTGGGACAAAGCTAATAGTGGCATTATTGGCAAAACCCGTATCAGCAAAGCGATAATAGGCACGACCTTGAATCCCATTAGTAATCTTTCCTTCAGCTTCTAAACGGTAGGCATCACCTCTGACTTTTCCCACCACATCAGAATCATTCGTGGAATGGGCATATTCTGCGATTAATTTAGCGTTGTCACCCAAAGCAATCAGCGCATCTGCACCATAAAGTTGAAAGTCTCGCACCCCATGATTTTCTTGAACGTAAGTTGCTCCTATCCAGCTTTCAGAGTTAAGTTTGTGGGAAAGGTTATATTGCAAACGACCAGCATAGATGCTCCCGTCAGAGTCTTCGCTGTCATATTGATAGCTAACAACAATCCGACGTACCAACACTTGTCCGGTTCGATCGATATCGGTGCGTAGAATCGGTTCGCGGAATAATAAGGTACCGCGATCGTAGTCGATTTCGTAGTCTGGGCCTCGGTTAAGTTGTTTTCGTTCTAATACAGTCCCAGGACGATTGAGTTCTTCTAACTCGATAAAGACATTTTCACTACCAGCTTGTAATAGTCTGCGAGAGAGGAAGTAATAACCACTTGTGCCATCAGGAGCAATAGTATCCCGTTGAAATCCTTCTAAGTGGTCGCCATAGAAACCTGTAATTTGTAGGTTTCCTAAGTTGTAGTTAGCTTTAAAACCGTGAAGTTGACGGGTGATAGAAGTAAATTGCTGCGATCGCCGTGCAAATTCTTCTGTGTTATAGTCACCCCACATAGCATAATCAGGATCGGAGCCAGGGGTACGAGCTGAACGCTCAAAACGCAAAAATACACTATCAATGGAAGGAGCGACCACATCAACTTTCGAGCTATCGCCGTAGACAGGATAGTTTTGCTCGCTGAATTGGTAAGTTCTAAACAGGCGATTATCGCAGTTGCAATCTTCATTGAGGCTACGAGAACTGTTATATGCACCTGTAAACAACCATTCTCCGATCGCACCAGTGGCAAATATCGCTGAATGGAAATCTAATTGCGTTCCGTTGTTTTTGTCAGGAGGGAGGAAATCACGGAAACTGCCGTAATAATTTGTACCTCTAGCGCCCAATCGTAAATCTACTACTCCAGTCACTAAACTTGGACGCAGTGCCGTTTCAAATTGTAGTTGAGTGAAGGCTTCTAAATCATTAGCGATCGCGCGAATTGTCACAGTTTCGGCCTTTAATTGCGATCGCAACGTCGCAGTAAATTGCCCTGCTTTCGCCTCCACTTGAAATCCCGGTTCATCGGGTTTGAAGTCTTTCCCGACTAACTCCCCAGCACTGGGTATCAGGGTGATAACAGCATCACGATTCGAGCGATTACCACTTCCATCAATGAGTTGACCCCGGATTGTAGCCGTAGAACGTCCATCTGCCGGGATACGAGACTCAACTGTTTCTAAAGTTAATTGCTGCGGCGCTCCCCGAACTGCGACTTGTACTGTTACAGGGGGTTCTGTTCCTCCAACAATTTGTGCAGAGATGGTGTTTGCACCTTCTTTTAACGAGACACCATACCATGTCTGCTTTACTAAGTTGGTGGTAGCATCAGTTTCTGTCCGTCCCACTAAAGAAGGGTCTACCAACACCCCATTTACCCGCAATTCCACTTGACTACCAGCAGGAAACTGCACAATCACCGTGCTAGCTTGTACATCTACAACACTGTCAGCCGTCGGAGTCAGGATTTTGATTGTTGTAGGGACAGTGGGGGACACGGGAAGATTTTCATTTACCCCTTGTCCCCTTGTCCCCGCGTCCTCTACTCCTGCAATTTTGCGTAATCCTCTGGGCAAACCTACAGAAGTTGCTGGCTGAAATGGTTGTATTTCCGTTGGAGAAGCATGAAATAGTGTCTCAGTATTTTTGCGTTCGTCGTTCTTTTCCTCTATTTCGACTACTTTGCGTGAGTCTCTGGGCAAATCAACAGAAGTTGCTGGTTGAAATGGGTGTATTTCCGTTTCATTTGGCTGGACATCTAGAATTTCAGGAGCCGATATTGAAGAAGTTGAGGCAAGTTTGAGAGGTGGAGAATGCCGATCGGAACTTCCCAAGATATAGGGAGAATTTGAATCTATACTTTTTTCAGCAACTTTATTCCGATCCGCTTGATCTTCAACCCGGCTTTTCACGTCATTTGGAAAAACCAAAGCGAAACTTAACCTCCGAGCAAGCTTCCCTTCCCTTGAAGAGGAAGAATTCAAAGCCTCTCCCCTTATAGGGGAGAGGTTTGGAGAGAGGTTTTCCAGATCCCTTGAAAAATCACGATCTTCAACACCCTTATCAGCCTGCAAATGGGAATCAGGCAAAAGGAGGTTTTTACTAGTGATTTCTGCTTTAACTATTGCAGGGCACAAAACAAGGTAGAGAGCTACTGGCATCGCCCCCATCAATCTCAGGTTAAATGTGGTTATACAGTGCAGCCTGGGTTTCATTTCTTGACTGGCTCCTGAAATGTGGGGGTGACAGCAAAGTTCATGCGTACTAAACCACCAGGCTCTAAATGCACCAAGCGAGATTGACTATTTCGTTCGCGGAATTTTTCGTTATGAGCTAGGGTGTAACCTGCTACACTGCTAAGGTCTAGTACACCTGTGTGGTATCCAGGTAAGGCATTAGCTAAGGAGAACAAACCATTAGGATCTGTAGTGATGCGGTTTCCATCCTCTAGAAAAATCACTGCATTGGCTACTCCAGGCTCACCACGCTGTTGTTCACCGTCAAAGTTTTTATCAACAAATACCCGACCGATAATCGTGCCACAGTCAGAAACTATTCCTGGACGAATTTTCAATTGGTGCGTTGCTGGGCCATCCTTAGTACTAAAACGGTTATCAGCTCGTTGGGCATTAACGATCGCAGTGTTGCGACCAGTACCACGCAATGCATCAGCTGTTAATTGAGCAGCGTAGGCAATATTCAAGACTTTCTCTGGGGGAATTGTGACGTCTGTGCGGAATGTCACTGTGTTACCATTGCGTTCTGAGGCGATCGTGACTAGTTGACCATCTAGCTCTCCCCGTACAGATTTCGGCAAAAACTGAAATCCTAAAGGTAGGTCGTCGGTGACAAATATATTATTCAAACCAGCATCAGCAAGATTTTTTACCGACAGGCGATAGATTACCGTATCTCCAGGTTCAGCAGTAGCGCGATCGCCTGTTTTGATAATCTGCAACTGATTGGCTTGACACATATTTGTGGTAAATTCAAAGGCTAATAAGTCCAGTCCATTTACTTCTGCATTGGGAACTAAAACAACTGTTTGCTCTACCCTGGTTTCACCTGTGATATTGATTGGTTGACCATCTAGAGAACTAGCGACATACCGCACGACACTATTACCTTGTGTACCAGTGCTACCAAGGATTTCAATTTTTATCCGCCGCTGTTTGTAGATAGAATTTGGTGGTGGATTGACTACAAAAATATAGGTTTTACCTGGAGCGGTTTGACCCTTATTCGGATCGAGTAGGAAATTGTAGACACCCGCAGGGTTATTCGTAACGAAGTAAGGGTTACTATTCTCGGTATTTGGCGATTTACCGCCAGGAACGTTGTTATTCGGAATATCGGGTAACTCTGTTCTAGTCAAAGCAACTAAACTACCTAATTCTGTACCCGTTGGGTCGCTAGAATTAGGTTCGTATACGCCAACTGAAAAACCTGTATAGTCAGGTAGAATTGTGCCAGCGCAACCTAAAATCCGCCCTAATGGATCGAGTAATGGGCTAGGACTAATATTGATTTGCTCAGAACTTCCTTGATATTGATAATTACTAGCAGAATCTGTATAAGTATAAGTAGCTTGATTTATTAATGGCAAAGACGCAACCAGATTGTTAGTCTGTTGCGCGATCGCTGGCACAGAAATAGTAGTATGCAAAAAACTTCCCAGAAGAACAGTAGCTGTTAACCGTTGCCACCAGCTACCGCTAGAAGTAATTTGCTTTTGGTTTTGAGGGCGGCTCACCGGACACATCTCCTCTGAAATGTCAAGCTTGTTGTTAATAAAAGCATCTATTTATTTAGGGAATCCAGTTAAGCCAAAACCCTTTAAAAATCTCGTTTTCAGGTTTTATCTAGAAATATTGTTGATTGCAGCTCTTTTTCGAGTCAGGACGGCGTGTCCTTGCGTCCCAATCAGCGCACTTGGGTTTGATAAGTTGCCTTGACTGTCGTCTTCGCTGCAAGTGACGGAATCTGCAAACGGATATGGGTGTAAGCAATGGCTGGTGCTGGTTTTGTTTCCACTTTGCCGCCAGGAAGAGTAACTTTAACAGTGGGATTTTCGACAAAGCTACGCCCGCCATCAATGCTGTAAATAACTTTGGCATTTTTGGCGACACTGGTAGAATTCAGCACGTAGACCATTCCTTTGGGAATAGGTTGATTAAAAGTCAAATTCTTCACTGGGCGATCGCTCTTATTTTCACCGCTTAAGGTATATCGCAATACATCTCCTGGTCGCACCACAACTTGACCTTTCAAAGGTTCCCATTTCTTACTTTGCTTACCTTGTTGATCCTGTGCCACCACCTGCTTTTCTGCTTCTAAACGCAATTGAATTTGCCCTTGAGTTTTGATATTCTGAGCAACAGCACTTTCTAAATGCCATACATTTGCGATTCCCGGAATTTGACCGACAAATGGAACTGTAGCAATGAGAGCAAATGCTCCTAAACCTGCAAGAGAAACACGCTTCATATAAATAACCTCAAAAAAATTCCAGAATGTGAATTGTTGACTTATCTTTCCCAGCTTTTGCTTAGAAAAAGTCATTCCCCTATTTGCTTGATGTTTAGGGGTTGGGGAGTGAGGTGAACTGGTTCGCAGACTCTTCAAGTTTGCGAACTTCAAAGTCCCCAATCCGAACGAATTAGTTCACCTTGCGTTGGAAGGTAAACGTTCTTTGAATACCCGGTGCGATCGTGTCAGTTACAGTATCTATATACTTAGCAACATCAGTGTTTGCCGTAGTTCCAGTTTGGTCAATACCAGAGCTAGTAGCTGAATTACCACTGAAGAATTGAATGGTTGCACTCCCGGAATCCTTAGCTGAACCAACAATGTTGCTAGTATCAATTTGACCGCTAGCATCGTTGTCTAATGCCCAGTTGTTGGGGGTTTTCGTACCATCTTCAGTAATCACAACTTTGTTAGCATTCAAAATCACATTACCCGTTCCAGATTGAGGATCGGAAATATTTGTGTATTGAATTTGGTACTCAATAATGTTTCCTGGTGCAGGCTTCTTCGGATCGATACTGAATGTGCCATCATTCCCCTGGACTACAGTCCCAGTTCCTTGTAAAACTCGCGACACTTTCAGCAGTTTCAGGAAGCCAGTATACACGCGATCAATAGTGATGTTGTAGACTTCAGTATTTTTATCGAATGCACCATCATTATTAGCATCAATGAAGGCAGCAATGGGTATTGGGAAGCCAAATTCTTTATCGCCTGTATAGTCTGGAATAGTATCTGTTGACAAAGAAGTATTGGCTGGCAGATCGACTTCTACACCATAGTTGATGAGTGCGCCACTAGCAACGTTAGAGATAGTGATTGGTGTACTAGCGGTTGTAAAGTTTCCTGTTGCTTGATCGTAGGTATATACAACCGACTGACTATTGTAGGTAATAGTTACCTTCGTACTATTTGGTAAATCCAGCTGATTGGTTGGTTTTGTTGGTACTAATGTGATATTGCCTGTGCTAGTGCCATTGTTCTTAATTGTGTTGGTAAAGCCAACTGATTGTGGGTCAAGTTTAGCCCCAGGTAGTGTGCCTGCTGGTACAAGGGAAGATTTATTGGTGAAGTCATCGTTATTCCCGGATGGCCCAGTCGCATCTGGCGCATTCTGCGGCCCGTTGAGTATCCCTGAAGCTACAGGCGTTTGCAGTATGATGCTATTTGCTTCACCACCACTACCAGTACCAGTATTGTTGTTACCTGTATCAGTTCCAGTGTTGGTAAGGTCTGTTGAGTCGTTAATATAGCCGTCACTAACACTAGCTGCTGGTAGAGTATCAGGAACACCATCACCATTGGTATCTGTACCTGGAGGAGGTGTTGAGCCGTCGTAGTTGCTGGGATTTTGGTCACCAGATTCGTCGTATACTAGGGCGTTAGTACTAGGAGTTTGACCGAATAATTGGGCAATGTTAGAGACGGTCAATGGTGAAGTTGCAGTTGATTTAACAGCTAACTGAATTGAGAAACCATTTACCGTTGTACCGGGAGCAATGGAAGTAATAGTAGTTGGATTATTGATAAAACCAACACGAGTCACACCTGGCAGTGTATCAGCACCTTTTAAGGGAAAGGTTTTCCAATTGGCTGTATTCGCATTAGTTGTGACTGGCTCGGTCGTGTAGACTGCTTGCCAACCAGGAGGTGGAGTTGGCGCAGCTGCTAATTGTGTGCCTGCTGGAATTGCATCAGAAACTAAAATATAGTTGCCATTACTACCATCAACATTGATGGGTGTACCTACTAAAGCTGCTGGGCTAATTCCGTTATTTGTGGGGTCATTGGACTCAACCCTTAAACTTAAACTGTAAGGTATCTTGTCATCTGTAATCTGGGTCGTGTTATTAGTGTCTACAACACCACGAACCTTCAGCACGGTGGCTAAAGCATAGGACTTCAGGGTAGAACCTACCTTGATTTGCTCGGTTGCACTAGCTTCCCTTGTTCCGTTAACTGGTGCGCCAGCTACCTCACCAGTAACAGTTCCATCTGCGTTATCTACGGTATAAACGTCACCACCATCGGGACTTCGTAGTTGGTTCTGAGCATTACCAGGTGTATTACCAAGGGTAACGGTAATTACATCGTTTGTTTGAGCGCCAGCCTGTACGGTAACTGGCACACGTACCAACACAGTACCACCAGGCGCAACTGAGGCTGTAATGACTTCAGTCCCAGTGATATTTTGCCAGGTTGCGCCGCCATCAGTGCTGTATTGCAAGTTGTTAGCTGTACCACCATTCGGTAATATTCCCGAAACTGTACCTGGCCCAGTTGTGGTTGCTAGGTTAGGAACCCGGAATTTAGTAGGGTCATTACCGACGTTTGTCAGAGTGTAGGTATATATTAATAAATCGTTAACTTCAACAGAACCACCATTACTATCTGTGATTCCAGATGCTGAGACGGTAATCCCAGCAACCTCTGCTACGGTGACAACGACAGTATTAGAAGTGGCATTTATAGTTGTCCCTGGATTGTTGGGATCTTCGTAGGTCGCAGTCGCCGTGTTGCTGATAGATGTACCTGCTGTAGTTCCGTCAGCTAATACAGGTGCGAGAAATTGGAAAAGGCTACCAGTTAATAACGCTGTTGCTATTAGAAATTGGTAAAGTTGACGCTGCTTATTTACGGATTGATTTCGATTTACCATAGAAATAGTTTGTTTGCTGAACTTGTATCTCGGATTTTGAGACAGGATAAAGTTCGGCAATTCCCTTTTAGGAATTACCGATTATGGCTGCCCAAAACGTTGAAGTTTTGGGAATGCATATTTAAGGAGTTAAATTATTGACACTCCTTAAAAACTGTATTGAGATAATAACCAGAAATAACTTGTCTACTTGTTTTACGCTTACCCTTGAGAATCAAAGCTGGCAATTGCAAATATGTGTAATTTATTACTGTATTTCCGCGGCTTTTAGATGTAAATAGCAATGTAGCTTTTAAAGCAAATAAAGTCTTCCGTAGAAATAAGCAACTTCTCTAGACGTGAATGAGTACATCAAAGCTGAAAAATTAACTTTATTTTGGCAACACACATAGCATTTTTAGTGGTTTAATCATCTGATTAAACCACTAAAACTTATATCTATAAATGCTTTTGAGTCTTTGCTGTCAGAAATGTATACTGCTCTGTAGAGTCATTTAGATAAAAAAATTGAAAGTTAACTAAGCGATTTAGATCGCTTAAATAGGATATTAATTTCAGCTAATGCAATTTTATCATAATATTAATGCGATATAATCATGAAAATTACCGTGTTAATGCTGAGTAAGTGAAGCTATTTTATTTTTTAATAACATTAAAAATGTCTGTGTAAATACTAAAAATAGAGATTACTAGTATTAAAGTTTTACAAGAATCATTCTTCTCAACACGAAGTATACCCGATATTTTTAGTCGGGTATGTTTGACTGGTATTTTTGCTCGTGTTAGTATCAGGCGACAAGTGACAGACAAACAGGGAAAGCTAGTTTATGACTCAGGCAATCAAAACCCAAACCCAAACCCAAACCAGCACTGCCTACTTTCAAGCCTTGAAGTGTAAGGAATGTGGTGCGGAATATGAACTCAAAGCCAGTAATGTTTGTGAGTCATGTTTTGGCCCGTTAGAAGTTAAATATGACTACAACGCCCTACGTCTGACTGTCACTCGTGAAACAATTCAAGCTGGGCCCAATTCAATTTGGCGCTACCGTCCCTTTTTGCCTGTCGCAACTGACAATGTTATAGATGTGGGAACTGGTATGACTCCGTTGGTTCGTTCCCACCGTCTTGCTCGTCGTTTGGGTTTAAATAAGCTTTATATAAAAAATGATGCTGTGAATATGCCCACCCTGAGCTTTAAGGATCGGGTGGTGTCAGTCGCTCTATCTAGAGCGCGGGAGTTAGGTTTCACTACTGTTTCTTGCGCTAGCACTGGTAATTTGGCAAATTCTACAGCTGCGATCGCAGCTCACGCCGGTTTAGATTGCTGTGTGTTCATCCCCGCAGATTTAGAAGCCGGTAAAATTATCGGTAGCCTGATCTACAGTCCCACCCTGATGGCCGTCAAGGGCAACTACGATCAAGTAAATCGTCTCTGTTCTGAAGTTGCTAATACACATGGGTGGGGTTTTGTCAACATCAATCTGCGTCCTTATTACTCTGAAGGTTCCAAGACGCTAGGTTTTGAAGTTGCAGAACAACTAGGCTGGGAACTTCCCGATCATGTGGTTGCTCCTTTGGCATCTGGTTCGCTCTTTACAAAAATTTATAAAGGGTTCCAAGAATTTGTCGAAGTTGGTTTAGTAGAAAACAAGAGCGTCCGTTTCAGTGGCGCTCAGGCTGAAGGTTGTTCGCCAATCGCCCAAGCCTTCAAAGAAGGACGCGATTTTATTAAGCCAGTAAAACCGAATACAATTGCGAAATCTCTAGCGATCGGTAATCCAGCAGACGGTATTTATGCTGTGGAGCTAGCTCAGAAGACAGGTGGTAACATTGAATCAGTCAATGATGCCGAAATTATTGATGGCATCAAGTTGCTGGCAGAAACCGAAGGCATCTTCACAGAAACGGCTGGTGGTACAACCGTGGCCGTGCTGAAAAAACTGGTAGAAGCTGGCAAAATTGATCCAGATGAAACTACCGTGATTTACATCACCGGCAATGGTCTGAAAACGCAAGAAGCAATCCAAGGCTACGTTGGTGAACCCTTGACTATTGATGCTAAATTGGATAGTTTTGAACGCGCCTTGGAGCGATCGCGTACTCTGGATCGCTTGGAATGGCAACAAGTCCTCGTTTAGTTAGGAGTTATGAGTTATGAGTTTTTTATTCATGACTCCTAACTCTTAAATTGTATTTTTCACTTTTAACTCTTCACTTTGTACTTCTATGGCTGTAACAGTTTTAGTTCCTACAACTCTTCAGAATTTGACTAATAATCAAGCTAGTCTAGAATCCAACGGTAGCACCATTGCTGAACTCTTGGACTCCTTAGAACAAAGCTTTCCTGGTATTAAATCGCGGTTGTGCGATGAAGAAGGCAAGCTACGTCGATTTGTAAATTTTTACGTCGATAGTGAAGATATCCGCTATTTAGATGGTATTAACACAGCCTTGAAAGATGGTGATGAAGTAAGTATTGTTCCTGCTGTTGCTGGTGGTTAATCCTGAAAACATCTACCTAGATTTATTAAATGAATACATTTAGGCTTGCCGCGAATGGCAGGCTTATTTTTATTGGTTTCAAATTCAGTATATCGAAAACTTTTGTAAATGACTTTAACAGCAACTATAAAAGAATTCCTGGGAATTTTTAGCTTTTGACTGACCTACTCTAAGACTCAAAATAGAAAGAGCCTGTACAGAGATCGTTTAAATATCACAAAATCCAATTGAGGATATTTGGTTACAAGCTAAAACCTGGATGCGGCGTTTCTGTGCTTTGATTCCTTCGTTCTCTCATCTTAAATGGATGTTTGAGTGGTTTCTCCGACACACAAACGAGTGATTTTGCCACTCTTCAAATGTATGGAGCTTTTTCATAAATCAAATACTAGTCCTATATCTATTGAAAATATGACATTGGGCATTAAAAAAGATATGTTGATTATTTATACCAACTTTCTAAAATTTCCCAATTAATTAATCTCCGCGGCTTCCCACAGCGCTCATGCTGTGGGAAGCCGCAGATGCTTCTTATTATGTGAAACTAAAACTAAAAACTAAAAGTACTCCGTAGAATGCCGATAGTAACTGAGTCACTATCTGGTGTGTTACCAGGCTGTATAAGATGAATTATCCCTGGTGTAATGCTGATATTATCTGTTAGCTGGAAACGATAAAATGCCTCGATTTGAGTGGTCGTGCCTGGTTGTCCACCTGTTCGTCCTAAACCTGTATTGATAAAATCAGGGACATTATTCCCTACAGGTAAGTCACTACTAGTTATTTTAGGAGGTTGACCGACATAAATTCCTCCTAAAT
The DNA here is from genome assembly GCF_002949795.1 of Nostoc sp. 'Lobaria pulmonaria (5183) cyanobiont'. NCBI lineage: Bacteria > Bacillati > Cyanobacteriota > Cyanophyceae > Nostocales > Nostocaceae > Nostoc > Nostoc sp. 'Lobaria pulmonaria (5183) cyanobiont'. The sequence goes on from NZ_CP026692.1 coordinate 7,042,913, forward strand.
TTCCTTTAGCAAATAAATCAGGAAAATTCAGAAACACCATATAATTTGTTGTTTCTACACTTCCTGATTGCCCAGGAATGTAAGATTTAGTATAACCACCCCACGCACCTGCGCTAATGTGAGGAGAAATTTGCCAAGTCAGAGTCGCACCCACGGCATTAGTTTGTAGCGGTGCTGATTTTCCGGTAGTGGTATTAACTGTAGTTAAGCATTCATCACCAACAAAGGTTAGTAAACAACCATCCGAAGCGTAATTGTTAACGTAATATAAACTTAAATCTAGAGTATCAGTTGGTGTCAGCAGTAATTGTACACCTGTAGTGGTGTTTCCATCAAATAAACCGCTACCTTTACCGGAATTTCCTGGCTGATAACTAGTATAAATTGCCTGTAAACTAGCGCGTTTAGCAAATTGCCAATCGATAGCTATACCACCGTGACCGTATCCCATATTTAAAATTGGGTTTCTTTGGGCAAAATAAGATAATGGTCCAGTTGCAGCACTTTCTACCCGATTGGGGCCTCGGAAAGCATATGGCATACTTACGCCTTCTGTTCCTACCATTACTGCTAATTTATCTGTCACCAGCCAATGAAAATTGAGGTCACTTACAATCAAGTTATCTGTAGGAAATTCGTAGCCAAGTAAAACATCATTTCGGGAAACACTATTGGTAAATCTCGGCGTAGTTTTTCCTTTTCCATCTAAAAGACCTGTAAACAAGTAACTACTGGGAGTGATTTGACTAGTTAAATACAGCTGCGCCAGGGATATAACATTAATGTTTGTTCCTGCATCAGTTGTATCTTTTTGGCCATCTCTAGGATTAATATCACCACGATTGTTAGTTCGTCCTTGAATGCCAACTATCAGTAGTCCACTGAGTTTAGTTGTTGTTGAGAATTGGTTAGCTTCGATTTCAGCAGTTTTGGCTTCTAAATTATCGACACGACCCCGCAAAGTTGCTAATTCAGGGGCAAATTCTGACTGTAATTTTTGTAATATTTCTAAATCTTCGCGAGTGACTAAATCGCTGGTGGCTGTAGTAATTAATTCGTTGACTCTATCTAAACAAGCGTTTACACCCGCAGCGAATTCATACCGAGTTAAAGCGCGATTACCGCGATAGCTGCTATCTGGATAGCCGGCTATGCAACCATAACGTTCCACCAAAGATTGCAAGGCTTGGAATGCCCAATCGTTGGGTTGTACATCCTTGAGTTGAGATACCGATGTAACTTGCGCCATCGGTTCTTCTGGAGAGAGGGAGGGGGATGAGGGAATAATATTATCGCTCTTAACTCCTATCTCCTGAGTAGTTTCTGTATTGATATATTCTTGTGCTAATGCTTTTTGTGCAACTCCATTTACTCCCGCAATTAGTAACCATGCGAGCATCCAGGTTTTGCAATGACTGCGGCTAATAAGTCTACCTTTCAATTTTTTACACTCTGCTCACATACTTAAGTGAAGAGTGTATTCGCGATCATCTTGGGTTCACATGGGGACATTTACGGATTTTGTCCAAAATTAGACTTAATGCTTCTAGGCAACTTTTTAAAGGGCGAGTATAACAGGGTATTGGGGAATGGGGACTGGGGACTAGAAAAGAGTTTCTCAATCCCTAATCCTCAATTTTATAATCCCGAATCTATGGCAAATCGTTCACGCAAGCTGAAGCCAAAAGCCTCTAAACTAAATCAACCTCGTGCTGGTGCGATGAAACGCGTCGCTAAAAAATCCCAGAAAAAGCTAAAACGAGGGCGTTGGTTGTCGTCAATACTAGCGATGTCTACGACGGGCTGCGCCTACGCAATTCTGTTAAGTAGTGCTAGTCTAATTATGGCTTTTGCCTGGATTAGTGTTCTCTTCATCTTCAATCCAGACGAGGTAAGCTGGCTAAATAAAATTTTACCTGCATGGGCACAAATTCCCCTTGGTAAACACGAACGTCCCCAAACTCTCAAACAAATTCAACTCGATTTAAGTAAAAAAAACCAAATATTTGGGGAAACTCTGCCTTTACATGAGGATGTGAAAACTTCATTTTTACTGCCAGTTTTTCAACAACGTGCTAATTGTCTATCTGATTGTGAAGAACTGGTGGAACTCAGAGTTTACGAGCGCTCAGAAGAGTTAGAGTTTAAATCTCAGTCAGAAAGTTACTACTATCTAGCGACTCAATTACCTATAACTGGCCCAGATGAATTCTTTGTGATTTCTTCTTTGCTTGATGGAACATCAGAACCCCAGGATATCAGTATTCCCCTACCTTTAACTGAAGTGCAACGCTTTGAAGGTAAGACACCATCATCAGGGGTTTGGTTTGATTTGCGGGGTAAACGCCAACAAGGAGCTGGTGTTATCCGCTACGGTTACGTCGTATACTACAATCCAGAACGCACGAATCTACTACAAATGTTGTCTTGGACTAGTCCTAATGGACAATTGCCCAAATGGCAGCAGGTAACTGGTGATGCTACAAAAGAGTTAGTTGTCGACCAAACAGTAGGTTTAGAACCGCACTTACAGGTTTACCAAGTCAAACCTTTGAAGTTATTTCTCAAACCAATTCAATTGGAGGCGATTAGCCTCAAATCATCAACCTTCAAAGATTCTGGATACCAAAACGCCCTATTAATTGCCCGTAGCGGATTGTGGACACCAGCTTTTGAATGGTTGAAATTCGTCAAGAAGCAGCGCAAAGGAGTTTTACCAGAAGCGGCGCAAGCGCAAATGGATTTGATTCGCTTGCATTCCCAACTTACTAAAATTCAAGCCCAGAAAAATTGGGCCAGTCCTAGTCAAGAAGTGCTGGCAGATTTGATTGATGGTCGCTGGGAGAAAGCTTTACAGGTGTTTGAAGCGTCGCCACATAATGCCCAAGAAATTGCTACTCTACTCAAAGCTGATGAAAAACGGTTGTGGAATCGCACAGTGGCGGCGTTGCAGGTGAACCCAAATAGACAAGAGGTGCAAGCTTGGTTCGCGTTGATTTTAGCAGTTCAACGGGGAGAAGAACACGCTGATTCTTGGTTAAAGGCGCAACCAAAAATTACAAAAGATAATCTTGCCTATATTCAAGGTTTGTTGGCAAGACTTAATGGTAAGGGGACATCGCAAATATCCTCTACTCACCCTAGTCAGATTGTTGGTACGGTGCAACCAATCACTCAAGTTACCAACACCGAATGGCTGCAACCAAATTCCCCAGCAGATTTGAAACTTACCGATAATCAAGTTTGGTATCAGGTGGAGGTAAGTGCATTTAATGACGGGAAAAGCTGGCTAAATTTCCCCTTTGAAAATTTCAACCCTCCGAAAACTGACGCCGCCAAATTTTTCTGGAAAACTTTGGGAATCACTTCTGACCCGGAAATCCAAATTGTAGTCTGGTTGCCAAATGGAGAACAAAAAATTACTATAGCCGCTATCAAAGCGGTGCAACTACGGGGTAAAGTTTTGCGCCTATTAGCTGCTGGCCCAAAAATTCCAGATAATCAAAACAATGTTCTCCAACCCAAACCTTTAGCCTTGACCAATGCAGCACTGGAATGGGTGCAACCATCTCCCATTACTCTACGAGAACTGCATCAACAAAATCCCCAAGGGGTGAAGGTAATGCTATCGAGTCTGTGGCAATCTTTACAACAATCCGGCGAAGTTCCGGGTGGTGCTATTCCTAGCTTTGAACAGATGCAGGAAAAATTAGGTGATTGGCCTGTTCAAGTGATTGATTTAACAAATAACGCTCAACCAGAAATAATACTGACTATCTCACCAGAAGCAATAGTATCTTTGAATCAACCGACACCTAAAGTTCCAAGAAAAAACACAGAACAGCGCCGCGACCGGACTATAATTTTTTCTGATGGAAATAAAATCATTTACACTGATTTTACAGGAAATTACTTACAAAGACTCTCTGCGATCGCCAAGCTTTCAGGGGTGCAATCCTTAGCTTTACTGGTAGAAAATGCTCATAACTACAGTTTGAGGCGCTGGTCAGAGAAAAATCAGCGCTTTGAATAGCACATCCCTGACTCAAATTTCCCCTTTACTCAAATTTAAATTAGAGAGGGGAAAAGCGATCGCGATCGACAAGACTGACTTATTCTTCTTTTTGGTTGGTTTCGGCTTGACGTTGGTGCTTCAGGTTTTCCAATTGCTGCAACAGAGAGTCTACCTCTGCTTGTAAATGCATCAATTTAGCTTGCTGATCGTCTTGATAATAAGACTTGGTTAACTTACTGACCCAGGCAGTCTGGGACTCGCGATCGGAAACGTTAGATAAATAAGTAGGCATCGCTAATTAAATCCACAATTTAACTCACACCATTAGAAATATTATAATAATGCTCTTTTAAGCTTTATTACATTATTGTATATTTTCAATCAATTACTCTAATGGATTTGGGGTTCAATCATAAAAGACGGTGATTATAATGGCTGTGTTCCAAAAAAAAACACTGGCCCAACTGTGTAAAGCTTTCTTCCACTGTATGGTACTTAGGAATAGTTAATTTCTAGTCTGTCAATTATGGTTGTACAAACAATTATCGCCGTTTTTGGGGAATTTACGCAAGAAATTATATGTAGACTATATCAAGAATTATGCTAAATAATGAAAAAACGTAGGGCGAAGCACTTACACTTGGCACAGCCTCTCGTCGCAACGGAAATAGAAGGCTACTATCAAAAAGAGACAGTCTCTTGCGTATTTTCCTAGATTAATTAAAGCGAATCAGGTGGGAAAATACATAGATATACCTGACTAAACGAATGCACTAAAAGCAGCTTTAACCACGGGTAAATTAGAGTTTCACAGAGTTATGACGTAAGTCTCATATAGCAATCAGGTTTGATTCCTGAATTTACTTGCGTGGACAAGCAATAGGATAGATAAGTACTGAGTCTTATTCAAAATCATATAGGAGTCCTATAGATTTGTAGATGATTTTTCACCTCGTCAGTATCCTCTAAGCTAATTTGTTGAACCGAAGGTCGCCGTGGCAGTTTATGATAAATTAACCTTCTAAATGAAAATAGCAAGTGAAACGCCTGCATTACAAAAAATAATATTTTTAATAAGATTCTTTGGGATTAGGGAACTCTCAACAGGCAACTGGTAACGAAAAATCTACTTTCTTCCTCTTGCCCATTTTGCACTTCCTTATCTCACCCTTTCTAAATATCCAATCCTTACATTCAGAAATTTTAAATCCCGTGACTTTGAGCCTGTCTGTTGCTACATCTCATCGCCAACCCTGGCCCGGATTGATAGAAGCCTATCGCGAATACTTGCCTGTCAGCGAAAAAACACCGATTGTCACTCTGTTGGAGGGCAATACACCTCTAATACCAGTGCCAGCGATCGCAGAACGCATTGGCAGACAAGTACGGGTTTTTGTAAAATACGACGGTTTGAATCCTACCGGCAGCTTCAAAGACCGGGGGATGACTATGGCGATTTCCAAGGCTAAGGAAGCAGGGGCAAAAGCAGTAATTTGTGCTAGCACGGGCAATACCTCAGCCGCCGCCGCCGCTTATGCCAGACGTGGGGGCATGAATGCCTTTGTACTGATTCCCGACGGTTATGTGGCGTTGGGCAAGTTAGCTCAAGCATTACTGTATGGCGCAGAAGTATTGGCAATTAAAGGTAATTTTGACCAAGCTTTAGAAATTGTCCGCGAGATGGCCGAATGCTATCCGATCACTTTGGTGAATTCGGTCAATCCCTACCGCCTAGAAGGACAGAAAACAGGAGCGTTTGAAATTGTCGATGCATTGGGTGATGCACCAGACTGGCTGTGTATTCCCGTGGGAAATGCCGGAAATATCACTGCATATTGGATGGGCTTTTGTCAATATCATCAAGCCAGAAAGTGCGATCGCCTACCCCGGATGATGGGATTCCAAGCCGCAGGTGCAGCCCCCTTAGTCCACGGTCAGCCAGTAGCAAATCCCGAAACCTTAGCGACAGCAATTCGCATTGGCAACCCTGCTAGTTGGGATTTAGCGATCGCGGCACAAACCGCCAGCCAGGGAAATTTCCACGCCGTTACCGATGCCGAAATCCTCGACGCTTATCGACTTTTGGCAGCATCAGAAGGTATCTTCTGCGAACCTGCTAGCGCTGCTTCTGTTGCTGGCTTGTTGCAGGTGAAAGACCAAATTCCCACAGGAGCGACAGTGGTTTGTGTCCTCACAGGCAATGGTCTAAAAGACCCAGATACAGCCATTAAACACAATCACAGTCAATTTCAACAGGGTATCGCGGCGGAACTGGGCGCAGTAGCTGAGGCAATGGGATTTTAGGGCATTGGGCATTGGGCATTGGGCATTGGTTATTTCTCCCTTCTGCTCCTCTGCTCCTCTGCCCCTGCTCGTTCGCGTGTCAAGCTATCAATAGCATCACCCAAGGCAGTAGTCAGGCTATTGCGGGTTTGGGCGTGATTGTCCTGCTCAGTTTTCAAAGTTTGCAAGAGGCGATCGCGTTCTTTAATCGCGGCGATGAGTTTAGCTTGCAAATCTTCCACAGATTTTAGCTGTTCTATTTCTTGTTGGATAGCTACTGGTGTCCCAGCAGCCAGTGTGTCTACTTCAAAACCTTGGAGTTTATGCAGTTCTGCCTTAAGGGAGGCGATCAACTGTTGGGAAAGTTGAGTATCTGTGCGGCGTTGTTCTGCTTCTGTGTTGTAAAGCTGACGCCATTTTTGGGCACTTTCCCAAGCCGTATCGCGATCGTTTTGTAGCTGTGCCATCTGCTCTTTGATTACCTGGATTTCTGTCAACCACTGTTGTGTTAAATCTTGATTCATAGATTAATAGTCATTAGTCATTAGTCATTAGTCATTAGTCAATGGTCATTAGTTAGAAACTCTCCACTCGATATTCTTGCGGTAGAAAGATAGATGCGATCGCTACGCAAAATTTAGCACAGTAGTTAATGAACGCAACCAGTTTTAACTCTAAATCATGTTAAAGCCTCGTTTTATCCGCTTCTTTCGTCACCTCAATTGGCACACGCTCAAAAAAACTTTTTCTAGGACTATCGAAAGGCGACTTTTGGGACTCGCCTCGGAAATCGCCTTTAATGCCATGTTATCTTTGTTTCCAGCAATTCTGGCTATCATCACAGCCATTGGCTTATTGGCAAAATCTTTACAAAACACCTTTAAACAACTGGCGGCACAACTAAGTCAAGTCCTACCTGAAGAAGCCCTGGATCTGATTAGTAATTTTGCCACCACAGAAATTACCAACTCCAAAAACAGTGGTTTATTTTCTCTAAGCTTTGTATTAGCAATTTGGACTGCTTCTGGGGCGGTGAGTACTGCTATGACAGCCCTCGATCAAATTCATCAAATTCCTTCAGAAAACATCCGCCCCTTTTGGAAAGCCAAGCTTGTCTCTCTGGGATTAACAGTTGGCACTATGTTGCTTTTGATACTGGCTTCTTTCTCAGTGTTTACCAGCGATTGGCTATTGGGAATAGTAGCGCGCGAAAATAGTTCTTTAATCTTTTTGTTGCATCTTTGGCTGCTGTTACGCTGGCCTTTAACTTTAAGTATTGTCGCTGTCGCCTTTGGCTTTGTCTATCGCTATGGCCCAAGCAAGTGGAACTCAGGCACGCCAATGATGCCTGGAGCAATTTTAGCAGCTGTTTTTTGGGCAATGTTGTCTGCCCTATTTCGGCTGTATGTGGCGAATTTTGGGAATTATAATAAAGTATATGGTGCTGTAGGAGCTGTGATAGTTTTAATGCTCTGGCTGTCAATGAGCGCTGCTGTTCTGTTAATCGGCGATCAGTTGAACGTGACTATCGGCGAAGATATGCGCTTAAAAGCCCAGCCGCAATCGCAAGAAAAATATTAATTCGTAAATCCTTGAGAAAATGATTGCAAAAGCTGAGTAGGGGAGTAAAATATCTAACGATTCAATACAAAATTAGCGATCGCCTCTATGTCTGATTCTCCTCCTCGATTTTCGATGATTGAACCTGATGCCAAAGCACCCACTTTGAAGCGCCTGCGTCAGTTAAGTCGGCTGTTGGATAATGCTATTACCATTCCTGGCACAAAAATTGGTTTTGGTCTAGATCCAATTTTAGGACTCATACCGATTGGTGGTGATTTTTTGGGAATAATGTTTTCTAGCTACATTATTCTAGAAGCAGCACGGCTAGGCGTATCTAGAGCCACTCTAAGTAAAATGGTTTTGAACGTAATCATTGATGCCTTAGTAGGCGCTGTCCCAGTTTTGGGAGACTTTTTTGATTTTGCCTGGAAAGCTAACACTAATAATATCAAGCTCTTGGAAGAACACTTAAAGTTTCCCAGCGAGCAAAAAAGTACAGACAGGTGGTTTATCTTTGCCGTTTTGGCTGGATTGTTGCTAATCTCTATTGCCTTAGTAGCATTGCCCGTGATCCTAATTAGAATCCTGTGGAACGCCTTTTCAGGTGGTTAAATTGTTTATTGATAAAAGAATGAAAGATTGGTGGCAAGCTACTTTTCCCAAAGGGCGGCAAAGTCTAGTTATTACTGATGCTAAAGGCTATCCTGTACAAATTGCTTATGGCGAAAAAGGTAGAGGTAAACCGTTAATTTTATTACATGGCATGGGGAGTTGGAGCTACAATTGGCGCCACAGCGTAGCACCATTATCTAAATATTACCGAGTAATTTGTTTTGATGCCAAAGGTTTTGGTTTTTCCGAAAAACCATTGTCTCGTAGAGAAGACAATGGTCATCAAGTTATTGAGTTTCAAAGAATTATTCAGGCATTATGTGATGAACCCGCAGTGATTGTAGCAGAATCTCTAGGAGGATTAGTTGCCCTTGCTCTTGCTCAAGAAAATCCGCAGTTAATCGGACGGCTTATAGTAGTAAACGTACCTGTTTTTGCCGAACAGCTACCCCATTGGTCTATGTGGTTACTTGCCCAAACGCCCCTAGAAGTAATGCAAACAATTGACTCCTTACGTCTGACATATCTGTTTGCACCTCTATTTAGAGAAGTTATGGCAATAGAAAGACGTAGGGTATTATTCGATCCCTCAATTTTGACGCAGGAAGATATCTATTGGATAACTTACCCATTTACTGAATTGCCTGGTACGATCGCAAAAGTTGCCGAAGAGTTACAAATAGCCGCGCGAGAAATTGAGAATTGGCAAGCAAATAAGCCAAATATGCTCACTAAAATTCAAAATAACCTGAGTGCAATTAAGTGTCCTACACTAGTTTTGTGGGGTGAGCAAGATAGTTGGTTTCCTGCTAGTCATGGTAAAAAATTACATCAACATATCCCCAATTCCAAATTACAGATTTTATCTAACTGCTGTCATGATGCTTCAACTGGGGCTTCTGAGGTGTTGAATAAAACGATTCTTGAGTTTTTACAAGAGACTAACTTCTAAAGTGGATTCTTACCTTTTATGCTTGTGTGAGCCGATTAAATTGATAAATGATTACATCATTTAGGTATAACAAAAGGGCCATCATAAAATAAGTTATAAGCCCTTCCAAAGCTATATCCAAACGTTTTATTGCCATTTTCATCTGTATGTTCTCCGATACCTACTACAATGCTCTCGTCATCCCAGCTTTTACCGTCTCCTGTCACTGCTTTACAAGGGTTATCATTATCCAAAGCAGGCCCCCACAATTTACATTCAGGATTGTTTGTAAGTCTAAAATAACTAGGTTCTCTATCCCAAGACTTTTTAACTTCAACAATAATATAGTTACCTTCTAACCAAGTTTTTATCTTGCATTTACCCCTCTCTGTTATCCCTGCTGTTGTCAATACAGAACATGAACTGATTACATTTATAACACTCTGTGCCTGAACAATATTAGCTAAAAATACTGGTGATAATAAAGATATAAATATCAAAAAAGCTTTGATTTTTTTCATATAAAAACATGGTATTTGTTATATATTAATTAAGTAGCATGACAAATTAGTTGAGTAAATATACTAATTTAGTATGAACTAATACAATTGAGCGATCGCATATCCACTTTTTGCTAATTTCCATCTAACGGGACTTAAAAATTTTTGAGGAAAAAATAAGCCTCAAACCCATGCAGGGCAAGGGAAATATACCAAATGAGCAAAAACGCTTGAAACCCAGATATATCAATAAACTAGGCAAAATAATGTCAAAGTCTTTCTGTATATAGATTTTAGTTATTTTTCTGGGTATTTTTTAGGTAAGAGCAAGCAAATCCGAGAGACAGTCAATCTGCCAAAAGTCACTGTGATAGCTATTACTGACTGGGTGATTGCCCGTGGTGGCGATATATCCTCGTCCCGTCCGTTGTTTACTTCGATTGACTTCCAAAATGCTGGTCACAGGTTAACCGGGGATGGCATTTATAAAATAGTCAAGCATTTATTTAAACGAGCTGGTGTAGAAAAAACTATGTCATCACACCGTTGCCGCCATAGTGCCATCACTGCCGTACTTGAAAAGACTGATGGGAATGTGCGGAAAGCTTAGAAACTCAGCAGACACGCAAAACTAAATACGCTCCAGATTTACGACGATAACCGCAACCAGGATTAACTGGAAATGTCTGAGCTATTAATGGATGGGTTGGATTGAATTGGTTATAGCGCCTGTTATAAGAAATGTAAAAAGTCAGTTATGACGACAGCAAATTGTTGCTATACCCTATCACCAATCAGTCTTTTTTATGGTTAGTAATTACTATCACTTTGATGTTATTGATTTTTCTAGATTTAAAATTATATTCCCGAATATGTAATAATTGACTCTATAATTTTTAATAATTCTGTTTCCAGGTCTGATTCCCGTGATTCTTGTGTTTGTGCATTAATAGCTATAAATTTATTTATAAAAGTAGGATATAAATGTGCATTTTTACTAATAATAATTATTCCTTGAAATATATTAAATATTTTTATACAGCATATTAGGTTACTATCGAATCTTTGTATTAGACCAATATGATGGTCTTTCTCATCTGTCCAATACGGGAAAATTGGTTTTTCTCCAATCAAGTCAATATGAGCATTAATTGGATATTTCTTTAACCAAAGTCCTTCTAGAGAATTATCCATGATACTCAACCTTAATAACTCTCCAATTTCATCATTGAGATAAGTAGCTCCAAGCCAGTAATAAGCTAATTCATATGCAATTTTTATAATTGCTCGTTTATAACGGAATATGTCTATAGCAATAGTTTTACGAATTAGAGGTCGTTCGCCAGGGAGGGGTTGAGCATTTTCAATTTTTTGTTTTTCTTCCTTAGATAAATCATCTAAGCCTAATCTTTTTAATTTTTTATTAATAATGGATGTTAACTTATCTCTGTCTTTTACGTCAGCATCAATTTGAATTTCTAATATTCCGTTATCTCCAGAAAAAATCTGGATTTTTGGAAATATTCTTAGTTCTTTAGGTATCCCAGAATTATTAAATATATATTGAATTTTCTCCTGGCTATCATTAATATATCCTTCCGCTAATGGATTTGGTATCTTTCCCGATTTACCAGCTATCTTCAAGGCAAGACGATTAAATTGAACAAATACATGGTTAACAAGATTTGAGTCTACTGAATGACCGAGGAAATCATTACATTCTTTACAGACACAATCTAATATGATATTTCCTCCGATACTGTCAGGAAATATATGTTCTTCAGTAAATTTGTCGTGAGGCTTATCTTTTTTACATATAATGCACTGCATAATTTTTGTTAGCTGAATGCTAAAAATGGACGTTAGGAGAGATTTAGTTACAGATTAATGAAACATTGTAGCAAGATGTAGAGTAATATCTAAGGTGTCATACTTATGAGGCTCTAGTTTCAATATTCGTTTTTTCTTTGCGCCATTTGTCCACGCTTTTTTTAACTGCTTCTATATTTCTCACACCCTAACACAGCTTAATTATCCAGTTAGGAGTGTGCCATAATTATTTAAAAATCTCAGTTTTACTTCAAAACCCACACAAGGACTAAAGCGGTGAGGATGTAGTGAGGCAGAAGGATTACACCCATCACCAAGGTCTAACAGAACCACTACTGCTGCAACTCAGTTACAAAAAACCGTTGCTGATGCCATACATTCAAGGCTCACTCAAGTGCGAGTATTTAGCAGTGGGGACAATTAGATAAAAAGAGAGTGGGAGGAAGCATATCAGTCAGCTTTCAAACTCCCACTCTACCATTTGCTGCTGAAGCGAACAGGAATGTATACAGACGTTACCCGCTATTTGGGGGCTAATGCGTACTTCAACAACAACGCCTGCACGCATTTAATATTCCTGTTGCAGCAAATGCCAAACCTGATTATTGAATTTATTTACTGAGATAAATACTCTGCAAATAATTGTTAGAGATAGCTTTTTGTTTTTGTAAATCACTAAGTAAATAGTATTTTACAAAAGGAATTTGCTTAGGTGGTAGTCCCTGATAATCAAACCCTTGAAGTTGTTTATCTTCATATAATTTAACTTGAATAATCAAAAGCTGGTTGCCATTTTGGCAAGTTTTTAAATATTCCTAATTGCTCATATCTAACTTTTTAAAAGCAGTTAAACCGCTATATAGCAGATAAATTATTAGTACATAACAAGATTCCCGACTTATTTAATAAGTCAGGAATCTAAGCCAAGCTAATGGGCAAAAAGTGTTAATTTAACGTGGTTTTACTTTACAGTAGTATTAATACTGACGTAAAATAGCAGACAATGAACTATTTTTACGAAGATCCATCAAGTCTGCTAAAGGTTCTGTGCGCGTATCCAGGTGATGCTTGTGTTCTGCTGGTAGAACCGTTACTAGATGTTTTGTTTTAGGTTGCATCTGCATAAGAGGCATTAGTTGTGGCTGTGGCACAAAAATTGGCTGATTCTTGGGAAGTGGTGGTTCCAATTTTTGGTAATGCTTCTGTGCCAAGCGTACCTGATGGCGATTAATCTGTTTTTGAAGTTTTTGCGGTTGCTTTGTGCGGTTAAGCACTCGGAAAATCAGCAAAGAACCACCACCACAGCTGAGAACGATCGCAGCAATCATCCATAAAGGTGTAGCATTGCTATTTTCAGAGGGCAGATTGATTGGTTCTTCAACTATAACTGGGATTTTTTCTGGTTCTTCTTGTGGCACGGGCCCAGCATTACCTAAACTATATAAGGCAAAGGCACCACCTCCGATAAACATGGCTAAACACCCGGTTAACAATAGCCAAGGATGATGTGCAACCAGATATATCAGAACATTCGAGCTGTTTTTTAGTCTCGATTTCCTATTTGTCAGCTCTGGAGTAGCCCTTTTTAATTGGGTTCGCTCGCGCTGTACACTCTGACTTTTTTCCATGATTACTTTCAGATTTGTACCCCTCTAGTCAATAAATTGTACTTGAGGAGTCAAGCATCAGGTATCCGTAACAAAATTTAGATTTAAGTAACTTTTTTGTAAAACAGATGCTACAAAATCTGGCTAAATTTTGCCAAAGTTCTGTATTTATGATGACTTTTTGCCCTAATAATCTGAAATTAGTTCGCTTATTTTTTTCTCAGCTAGGAGAATGCCTTTCAAGAGCAAGTTGAATTAACTGATCGACTAATTCTGGAAAGGAGACTCCACTATGGGCCCAGAGTTGGGGATACATACTTGTCGTAGTAAAGCCTGGTAAGGTATTGATTTCGTTAATCAAAACTTCTTGTGTTGCTTCCACGTAGAAAAAATCTACCCTTGCCAACCCCGCAGCGTCAACAGCGGCAAAAGCTTGCAAAGCCATATCTTGGATTTGACGAGCGATCGCATCTGGAAGTTGTGCAGGTATCAGTAAATCTGCCATATTTACAGTATATTTAGTTTCATAGTCGTAAAAATCACTGTCGTATATAATCTCTCCAATGACAGAGGCTTGGGGTCGATCGTTACCTAAAACGGCGCACTCGACTTCTCTAGCGACGACACCAGTTTCTACAACTAGTCGGCGATCATAACTGGCAGCACTATCTAAAGCGGCTTCTAATTCTGGGCGCGATCGCACTTTGGCAATACCCACTGATGAACCCAAATTAGCAGGCTTGACAAAAGCGGGATAACCTAATGCTGCCTCAATTTCGTCACACAGTTTTGGAAATACGCAAGGATTAGACCAAACCTGCGCTCTAGTTACCGCCTTGTATTTTACCTGTGCTAATCCCGCTTGCTCAAAAGCCATTTTCATGGCAATTTTATCCATTCCCATTGCCGAACCTAACACCCCAGAACCGACAAAGGGGACTTGCATCAAGGTGAGTAACCCTTGAATTGTCCCGTCTTCACCGTTGGGGCCGTGGAGAATGGGAAACCAAACATCCACTTGGGCAACTTGAGAGGGAGATTGCCACTTGCTCAGGGTTTGGGCTTGAGGGTTGGATGTGAGATTTCCCTCAGAAGTTGATTCTGTCGATTCCAGCAGCGGACTGCCGGTTGCTAAAACTTTTTCGGGTGCTTCTCCCGCCAGCCAGCGGCCATCTTTTTGGATGTAAAAAGGCAGTATTTCGTACTTACTAGCATTTTCCTCTGCACTCAAGGCTTTAGCGATCGCCCGTGCTGAGTTGATCGAAACTTCATGTTCTCCCGAACGACCGCCAAACAGTAACCCTACCCGCAGCTTAGTCATTTTCGGCTCCTCCACACTTCTCAAGCAGATAGCGTATCACAACCTACAAAAATTGCCATATTTTTCTATATTATTTTATTGCCTCCGATCTCCTGCCTTCTGCCCCCAATTAAAACAATCGTGTTGTCAGCTACAGTTATATTCCAGGAAAGTGGGCAACAATATTGATAAATAACTAGAAATGCAGCCCCACCTGTAAAAGATGCTGCCGTTTCATGAAACCTCGAATTATTGTTTGTGGCTTAGGACTTACCGGATATAAAACCTTTCGGTTGCTGAGACAGCAGGGAGCCTTCGTTGTTGGTATTCATCACCGATCTATTCCTGGCGAAACAGCACCAGATGTGATTGTTGGCGATTTACAAGCAGCTTCTACCCTAACAGCAGCCGGAATTCAACAGGCACACACTTTAGTAATCACTGGATCTAAAGATGCTCTAAATTTGTCTATTATGATGCAAGCGCGGGTGCTGAATCCCCAGATTCGGATTATCAACCGTTTTTATAATACAAATTTAGGAGAGCGCCTAGATCAAAGTTTGCCAGACCACTTGAGTATGAGTGTTGTGGGATTAGCAGCACCCGTATTCACGTTTGCAGCACTGGGAAACCAAGCGATCGGACAAATCAAATTATTTCAGCAAACTTGGCCGATTCACGAAGAATACATTGATGAAAACCACTTCTGGAAGGGCCGACAACTGAGTGAATTGTGGGAAGACCGATCGCGGATGCTGATTTATTATTTGCCAGTAAAAGGTGAGATGGATTTGGTGTCAGCGGTGATATCTGGACAAAAGATACAAGTAGGCGATCGCATAATTATTGGTACACAACCCCGCATCCGTCCTCCTCGGAGATCGTTGATTAAAAAACTGCTGAAAGTCTTGACTAATCTTAGGCTGTTTCAGCAACACGGGCGATCGGTAGTCATGGGTGCTATTGCACTATTGACAGTTATTGCGATCGCTACATTCACCTATATGTCGGCTGAGTTGAGTTTGTCTCCTGTCGATGCTCTATATTTTTCTGTCGGCATGATTACTGGAGCGGGTGGAAATGACAAAGTAGTAGAAAATGCTCCTAACAGTATTAAGTTATTTACCGTTGTGATGATGCTGGTTGGAGCAGTGGTGATTGGTATTTGGTATGCCATGCTCACCGATTTTGTCTTAGGAAGCCGCTTTAAGCAATTTTGGGATGCAGCCCGAATTCCCCAGCGATATCACTACATTGTCTGTGGCTTGAGTGGTATTGGCGTGAGAATTGTCCAGCAACTCCACGCCAGCGG
This sequence comes from Nostoc sp. 'Lobaria pulmonaria (5183) cyanobiont', assembly GCF_002949795.1. Taxonomy (NCBI): domain Bacteria; kingdom Bacillati; phylum Cyanobacteriota; class Cyanophyceae; order Nostocales; family Nostocaceae; genus Nostoc; species Nostoc sp. 'Lobaria pulmonaria (5183) cyanobiont'. The sequence continues at coordinate 7,058,866 of NZ_CP026692.1, forward strand.
ACATGAAGTTGTAGTAGTTGAACCCGACTCCAACAACAAATATATCAACACCGCTCGCGAACTGGGTATTCCCGTCATTCAGGGCGATGCCAGCTTCCGCACAATACTCAAAGCCAGCAATATAGACTCTGCTGCCGCAGTGATTACTGTTACTAGCAATGATGCTACCAATTTGGAAATTGCCCTCAAAGCCAAAGGTTTGACACCGAGCATTCCAGTGATTGTTCATTATGCCGATCCTGATTTTGCTGGCATAGCACAACAGCTATTTGGCTTTGAGGCCGTACTGAGTCCAGCTGAACTGGCAGCCCCAGCTTTTGCTGCTGCTGCACTAGGGGGACGCATCCTCGGCAATGGCATCACAGCAGATAGTCTTTGGGTAGCTTTTGCGACTGTAATTACAGCTTCACACGTCTTTTGCGGTCAGTGGGTGAAAGATGTAGCAATGTCTGCTGACTGCGTACCTTTGTACGTAGAAAAAAATAACCAAACCCTTCATGGATGGGATTTATTAGAAACTAATCTCAGTGAAGGCGATGTTTTATATATGACTATGCCAACGACACGACTATATCAATTGTGGCGGGACGAGCAAGTTTGTGAATCACACGCTTAAATAATTCGTAATACTCGCCATTCGCGTAGCGTCTCGTAGAGAAGGCGAGAAGCAAGCTACGTAATTAATACACTACTCTCCACTCCCCACTGCCATTTATTTGTTAACTATTCGTTGTTGATATTCTTGCTCAGTAATCATATCGAGAGTATTCTCTAGGCGATCGACAAATACAATACCGTCGAGATGATCATATTCGTGTTGAAAAATCCGAGCGATAAAATCGCTTAATTCTTGCTTTTGTAAATTGCCTTGAGAGTCAGTGTATTCCACTTCAATAGCTTGATATCGAGGAACTAACCCTCTAATTCCTGGAACACTTAAACAACCTTCCCAATCTTTGACAACTTCAGTTGAATGAGCAATGATTTTAGGATTAATCATGGCAGTAGGTTCCATTTCCGGGGCGTTGGGATACCTGGCATTAGGACGGGAAGCCACAATAAACAAACGATAAGATTGTGCTACTTGAGGCGCAGCGATTCCCACACCGTTAGCCTTAGCAACAGTTGCGATTAAGTCTTCAATTAATTTTTGGATTTGCTCATCTTGAATATTTTCAACCCAAGCAGCTTTTTGGCGCAATGTTGGATTGCCTAATTGAATAATTGGCGTTAATTCACCCATGATAAAACTCCTTTAGGTAATGGGGCATTGGGCAAACAGGGCATGGGGCATTGGGGGAGTGGAGTATGTCAGTTATTTTCAAATGACCAATGACAAATGACAAATGACAAACATCATCCTTCACGTCTAACGGGCAAAGGAGCCGGTTGAACTCCTACTTGGACAGTTTGCCCATTGCGTTCCACTTCTATTGGTAAATTAGTACCAATTTTGCTCTTTTCTACTAGCTTTTGTACTTCTTCAATTTTAGTAACAGGCTGGCTGTTAATGCTTTTAATCACATCACCAACTCGTAAACCAGCTACAGATGCAGGCGATCGCGGCACAATCTCAACCAGCAAAACGCCGTCATCTGCTGTAATATTTAAGCGATCGCCTGCGACATTTTTGATTCTTTCTTTATTTTCTGGTGTCAATGTCACCATCTGAACACCCAAATAAGGATGATCCACCTTGCCTTTAGCAATTAATTCTTGAGCAATCCTTTGCACGGTGTTAATGGGTATAGCAAATCCCAAACCTTGAGCGCCTCGGATAATCGCTGTGTTCATCGCAATCACTTGACCACGAGCATTGAGCAATGGGCCACCAGAATTACCAGGGTTAATCGCAGCATCCGTTTGGATGTAATCAACCCGCTTGTCACTAGCACCGATATCGCTACTAGAACGCCCTGTAGCACTGATAATTCCCGAAGTGACGGTATTATTCAAGCCTAATGGATTACCAATGGCAATTACAGCCTCTCCTGGTTGTAAGGCATCGGAGTTACCCACAGATAGAGTTGGCAGATTGTTGGCATTAATTTTGATCGTTGCCACATCCGTTACTGGGTCTTCACCCAAAACTTTCCCATCAAAAGTCCGGCCATCTTTGAGTATAACAGTCACTCTATCAGCACCATCTACCACATGGGCATTGGTAACAATTTGACCTGAAGAATTAATAATAAATCCAGAGCCACTACCGCGTTCTACGCGTTGTCTAGGTTGTGGGGTTCCCTCTCCAAAAAACCGCCGAAAAAATGGATCGTTGTTAAATTCGTCTGGTACGCGAGAAGTGATTGTTCGGGAAGAATCAATGCGAACTACCGCAGGCCCCACCTGTTGTACTACCTTCACCACAAAATTAGGATCTCCAGACGAAGAGAAAATCGGCGGGGGGACAATTCCCGGATTAGGTTCTGTTGTTTTTTGGGCTTGAATATCACTTTGCTGAGTATCAAAGGTCTTAGCAGGTAGAAGAGAGCAGCTCCCCAGGAAAATCACTGCTACCCCGGATGAGAGCATCCACAACCTATGGGGTAAGCCCCTGGTTTCAATCTTTTTGGTCGCTGAGTGATGGTTTGTTATCTTCAT